>JAWVXM010000249.1:0-3954 GCA_033723255.1 Thalassovita sp. | reverse complement strand
GGTTCCGATTAGTCCAGCCAGCCTTTCAGGTTTTCCTCGGCCACTTCGGCCAGCGCCTGCATGTGCAGCGGTTCGGCGTTCAGGCAGGGAATATAGGTGAATTTCTCGCCGCCCGCGTCCTCGAAGCTTTCGCGGATTTCCTCGTTGATCTCTTCCAGCGTCTCGATGCAGTCGGCGGAAAAGGCGGGCGCGATCACCGCGATATGTTTCTTGCCCTCTTCGGCGGCCTGGCGGGCGACTTCTTCCACCGTGTAGGGGCGCAGCCATTCCTCGGTGCCGAAAACGGATTGGAACGTGGTTATGATCCGGCTGTCGTCCCAGCCCAGCCGTTCCTTCAGCAGCCGCGTGCTTTTCTGGCATTTGCAGTGATAGGGATCGCCCTGCATCAGATAGCGTTTGGGCATCCCGTGATAGGACACGACCAGAAGCTCGGGTTTGTCCTCGGCCGCGGCATAGGTTTTTTCCACCGACTGCGCCAGCGCCTCGATATAGCTGGGATGTTCGAAATAATCAGGCATCGTGCGGGCGGCGGGCTGATGCGGTTCCTTCATCAGCGCGCGGAAGAACTGATCGTTGGCGGTCGCCGTGGTGGCGCCGGCATATTGCGGGTAGAGCGGGAAGAACAAGATCTTCGTGCAGCCCGCCGCAACCATTTCGCGGACCTTGGAATCGGTCGACGGGTTGCCGTAGCGCATGCAAAAATCCACCATCACACGGTCGCCGTAACGGTCCTTCATCAGATCGGCCATCGCCGCGGTCTGTTCCTTGGTGATGGTCAGCAGCGGGCTTTCGTTCTTTTCCTCGTTCCAGATCGACCGGTAGGCCGCGCCGGAACTGAACGGCCGCTTGGTCAGGATGATCAACTGCAGCAGCGGCTGCCATTTCCACGACGGCAGGTCGATCACCCGCTTGTCCGACAGGAATTCGTTCAGGTAGCGTCGCATCGACCAGTAATCGGTCGCGTCCGGGGTGCCCAGGTTGGCCAGCAGGATCCCCACTTTTTCCGCCGGGACCGCAGGGTGATCGGCGGGGGCATGGGCGGGGCGTGTGGCGTTTTTCGGTGCGTCCTGCATCTGGGGTCCCTTTTGGTTCCTGGAATGGCGTTGCAGGCTGACATAAACGGTTGGACGCACAGGTCAATGCGACCGGGTGGGATTTTCGACATTCCCGGCTGTGCTGGTTCTGGAATGCTTCGGACCGGAAATGATCAGAGCTTGGTTTCCCGCGTGCCCAGAGCTTCGGCCAGCCGGGCGGTGGCGCTGCCGGGACGCAGCGGTTGTGGTTGGCTGGGATCGGGGGCCCAGCCGGCGAGGAAGACAAGTTCGAACGTGGCCGAGACGCGGTCATCCGCGTCGGCGTGATGCGCGCGGTAAATCTCAGCGGCACGGCGCAGGACCGAGGGCCGGGTCGGGTGGCGCAGCCGGCCGTCAAGCGCGTTGGTTTCGCCCATCGCGCGCAGATCGCGCATCAGGTGGAACGGCGTTTCGTAGCTGACGGTCAGGGCAAGATTGTCGGCCACCGGCAGGGTAAGCCCGGCACGTTGCAGCAGCCCGCCCAGATCCCGGATTTCCGCCATCGGCAGGACGCGTGGTGACAGGCCACCGGTCAACTCGATCTCGGCTTCGGCAAGCGCCGAGCGCAGTTCTGCAAGGGTCTGACCACCGAACATCGCGGCGGTGAAGAAGCCGTCGG
The DNA here is from genome assembly GCA_033723255.1 of Thalassovita sp. Classification (GTDB taxonomy): domain Bacteria; phylum Pseudomonadota; class Alphaproteobacteria; order Rhodobacterales; family Rhodobacteraceae; genus Thalassobius. The sequence goes on along the minus strand of JAWVXM010000249.1, from coordinate 2,262 downwards.
GTTTCAACGCCCGGCGGCATTGGATGATCTGGCCGACCGGGTCATTGGCCCAGTGCAGCGCCATCGCGTGGATCACAAGGTCATGGGCGCCGGGATCCAGCGCGAGGACCTCATCATCGGACACCACGGTGGCGTTGGGAAAAAGGCCAGACCAGAAATCGGGAAAGCCGGTCACGATGGCGGGATTCGTAAAGGTCCTGTTAACCATCGCCAGACGATCCTGAACCTCTTCCAGCGCTGTTTCGTGCAGGAACAGTGCCGGGTCGCGGCTGGCGCGGGCCCGGTTGTGCAGCAGCGCTTTGCGGTCGGACAGGCGGGGGGCATCGGTCATGTGGCGTAAATAGAATGGCTTGGACAAAGTTTCAAACGGCGATGCGGGTGATTTACCCGCCGCGATGCCTGTGTTGCGGCGAAATCGTCGACAGCGATCACGGGCTGTGCGGGCCGTGCTGGCGCGATACGCCCTTTATCGGCGGGCTGACCTGCGACAGGTGCGGTGCACCCCTGCCCGGTGAGCCGGGGGGGGAACATGCGCTGTGCGACGATTGCTTTGCGCTGCCGCGTCCGTGGTCGCGGGGGCGGGCGGCGATGCTCTATGCCGGCAACGGTCGCCGTTTGGTGCTGGCTCTGAAACATGGCGACCGGCATGACATTGCCCGCCCCGCCGCGGGGTGGATGCTGGCCGTGGCGCGCCCGATGCTGCGGCCCGACATGCTGGTCGCGCCGGTGCCGCTGCACTGGCTTCGGATGGCCCGGCGACGGTTCAACCAGTCCGCCCTTCTGGCCGAGGCGGTGGCGCGCGGGGCCGGGCTGGAATGCTGTCCCGACCTTTTGCAGCGGCCGAAACCCACCCGGTCGACCCGGGGGCAGGGGCTGGAGCAGCGCTTTGCCAGCCTGCAATCGGCGATCCGCGCCCATCCTCGCAATGCCGGGCGAATCGCGGGCCGCCATGTTTTACTGATCGATGACGTGATGACCACCGGTGCCACATTATCCGCCACTGCCGAAGCCTGCCTTGCGGCAAATGCAACGCAGGTTTCCGTTCTGACACTGGCGCGCGTTGCCAAGTCTTCCTAAATGTCAGACAAGCCAATGGACAGTTTTCAGGAAAGACCGAAATGCCGAATATTGAAATTTACTCATCGCCGCTTTGCGGTTTCTGCCACGCGGCCAAGCGGCTGCTGAATGAAAAGGGCGTCGAATTCACCGAATTCAACGTGCTGACCGATCCTGCGCTGAAGCCGCAGATGATCGAACGCGCTAATGGCAGCCGCACCGTGCCGCAGATTTTCATCGGCGATCACCATGTCGGCGGTTGTGATGAGCTTTATGCCTTGGAACGGACCGGTCAGCTTGATCCGCTGCTGGCGGGCTGATCGGTGACCCGCGCCGCGCTTTTGCAGCTGAACGCTTCGGATGATCCTGAAGCGAACCTGCCCGTCACCCGCGCCTTCCTGCGCGAGGCGGTCGAAGGCGGCGCGCAGTTGTCCTGACCCCCGAGGTCACCAATTGCCTGTCCTCCAGCCGCGACCAGCAGAACAAGGTCTTGCGGCGGCAGGGAGAGGACATCACGCTTGCCGCGCTGCGGGCGGATGCGAAGCAACACGGGATCTGGCTGCTGATCGGGTCGCTGGCGCTGAAGACGGATGATCCGGACGGGCGGTTCGCCAACCGGTCCTTCCTGATCGACCCGGCGGGCGAAATCGCGGGCTGGTACGACAAGATCCACATGTTCGACGTGCAGGTGTCTCAGACCGAGATCTATCGCGAATCGGATGGCTATCGCCCCGGGACGCATTCGGCCTGCGTGCCCACCCCGTTCGGGTCGGTGGGGATGACGGTCTGCTATGACCTGCGGTTCCCGTACCTGTACCGCGCACTGGCGCAGGCCGGGGCGACGATCCTGACCGTGCCGGCGGCGTTTTCGCAGGTGACCGGCGCGGCGCATTGGGAAGTGCTGCTGCGTGCGCGGGCGATCGAAACCGGCTGTTACCTGCTGGCCCCCGCGCAGACCGGCACGCATGATTGCCAGAACGGCAGGCCGCGCCGGACCTTTGGGCATTCCCTGGCGGTTGCGCCCTGGGGCGAGGTATTGACCGATGCGGGAACAGAGGCTTGCGTCACATTCGTCGATCTTGATACCAACGCTGTGAATGAGGCGCGCCGCAAGGTGCCGTCGCTGACCCATGATCGAAAGTTTGACGGTCCTTGACTGACGAAAGCTACTCCCTTGCCATTGCCCTGTTCAGCGAATTGCTGACG
>JAWVXM010000248.1:0-3958 GCA_033723255.1 Thalassovita sp. | reverse complement strand
GATCGGCAAGGTGTCCAAGGTTAAAGACGACAACGAGGTCGAAGTCGAACTGGCCGAGGGCGTCAAGGTGCGCGTTGTGCGTTCGACCATCGCCCAGGTGGTCAACAAGACCGAGCCGGCTTCGGAAGCCTGATTTACCCCGGCCTTGCGGGGCCAGCGAGCGAAAGCTTTGACATATGCTACAGATTGATCTGTGGAAGCGGGTGGTGATCTGGGGGCTTTGTGCTCTCGGGTTGCTGATGGCGCTTCCCAATGCCTTCTACACCCGGGTGGAAACCAGCAACGATGCCGTTGCGGCGATGGAAATGGGAGCCACGGGCGAGGGGCTGGAGGAACAGGTCGCACTGTGGCCGTCCTTCCTGCCCTCGGGGCTTGTCAATCTGGGGCTCGACCTGCGCGGCGGTGCGCATCTGCTGGCCGAGGTGCAGGTCGAAGACGTTTATGAAACCCGGCTGCAGGCGATGTGGCCGGAAGTGCGGGACCTGCTGCGCGAAGAACGCGACGAGATCGGCACCATCCGGTTGCAGAAAACCGACGGGGCCGTACTTCGGGTCCGTCTGAACCAGCAGCCCGACAAGGCCGCGCGCGCCGCCGAACTGGTGCGGGGTCTGGCCCGGCCGGTGGTCAGCCTGACCGGGGCAGGGGCCAGCGATATCGAGGTCTCGGTGGACGGCGCCGATATCGTGGTGACGCTGAGCGAGGCGGAGCGCCTTGCAACGGACGAGCGCACCGTCAAGCAGGCGCTGGAAATCATCCGCCGCCGGATCGACGAGGTCGGCACCCGCGAACCCACCATTCAGCGCCAGGGCGCCGACCGGATCCTGATCCAGGTGCCCGGCGTCGGGTCCGCGGCCGAACTGAAGGATATCATCGGGACCACCGCGCAGCTGTCGTTCCAGCCGGTCGTCACCCGTACCGGCAATGCCGACATGCCCCCCGGCGCGGGCAACGAATTGCTGCCGTCGCTGGATGACGAAGGCGTTTACTACGTCCTGGAACAGGTGCCGGTCGTTACCGGTGAGGAACTGGTCGATGCGCAGCCTTCCTTCGATCAGAACGGACGGCCCGCCGTATCGTTCCGCTTTAACACGACCGGCGCGCGCAAGTTCGGCGATTATACGGCGGAAAACATCGGCAATCCCTTCGCCATCGTTCTCGATGACGAAGTGATCAGCGCCCCGGTGATCCAGGCCCATATCGGCGGCGGCTCGGGGATCATCACCGGCAATTTCACCGTCGAGGAAAGCACCAACCTGGCGGTTCTGCTGCGCGCCGGTGCGCTGCCGGCGGGACTGGAATTCCTGGAAGAACGCACCATCGGCCCGGAACTGGGCGCCGACAGCATCGAGGCGGGCAAGATCGCCTGTATCGTCGCCTTCGCCGCCGTTCTGGTCTTCATGATGATGAGCTACGGGCTGTTCGGGCTGTTCGCCAATATCGCGCTGCTGTTCAACGTCGCGCTGATTTTCGGCGCGCTTTCGATGATCGGGGGCACGCTGACCCTGCCGGGGATTGCCGGGATCGTTCTGACCATCGGCATGGCGGTGGACGCCAACGTTCTGGTCTTCGAGCGCATCCGCGAGGAACTGCGCACCGCCAAGGGGCCGGCCCGCGCGATCGAGCTGGGCTATGACCGGGCGCTGTCGGCGATCATCGACGCCAACATTACCACCTTCATCATCTCGGTGATCTTGTTCACGCTGGGCTCGGGTCCGGTGCGGGGCTTCGCCATCACGCTGGGGCTGGGCATCATTACCTCGGTCTTCACCGCGATCTTCGTGACCCGTCTGCTGATCGTGATGTGGTTCGAACGCCGCCGCCCCAAAACGATTGAGGTCTGACATGCGCCTGAGATTCTTCCGCGAAGTTCCGAATTTCGATTTTTTCCGCTTCCAGTGGATGACGCTGGGCCTGTCGGGTGTCCTGGTAGTGCTTTCGCTGGTGGCCTGGGCGGTGATCGGGCTGAATTTCGGTATCGATTTCCGGGGTGGCACGACCATCCGGACCCAATCCGAACAGGCGGTTGAAGTCGGCGAATACCGCAAGGCGCTTAATCCGCTCAATCTCGGCGACGTGTCGATCACCGAGGTGTTCGATCCGACCTTCACCGAGGATCAGCACGTGGCGATGATCCGCATCCAGGCCCAGGACGGGCAGGAAAGCGTCAGCCAGCAGACCGTGGCCAAGATCGAAACCGCGCTGCAGGCGGTGGACGAAACGATCACTTTCCCGCTGGTCGAATCCGTTGGGCCGAAAGTGTCTGGCGAACTGATCTGGACCGCCGTTCTGGCGGTCAGCGCGTCGTTGGCGGCGATCCTGTTCTATATCTGGCTGCGGTTCGAATGGCAGTTCTCGGTTGGCGCGGTGGCGGCGCTCGCCCATGACGTGATCCTGACCATCGGCATTTTCTCGGTGCTGCAGATTCGTTTCGACCTTGCCACCATCGCGGCGCTGCTGACCATCATCGGCTATTCGATCAACGACACGGTGGTGATCTTCGACCGGCTGCGCGAGAACCTGATCAAGTTCAAGTCGACGCCGCTGCGCGACCTGATGAACCTGACCGCCAACGAAACCCTGAGCCGGACCTTGATGACATCGGGGACCACGCTGCTGGCGCTGATTGCGATGCTGATCCTGGGCGGCGACGTGATCCGCGGTTTCATCTTCGCCATCACCTGGGGCGTGATCGTGGGGACCTATTCGTCGATCTACGTGGCCAAGAACATCGTTCTGATGCTGGGCGTGAAACGCGACTGGTCGAAGCCCGATCAGAACCAGGGCAACCAGTTTGCCAATGTAGATGCCTGATCTCATCAGCCAGCTTCTGGCCTATGAAGGCTTGGGCTGGCTGATCTTCGGGGTGTTCCTGGCGGGCACGGTGCGCGGATTCACCGGTTTCGGTGCCGCGCTTGTCTATATGCCGATCGCGGGGCAGTTCATGCCGCCGGTCTGGGCGCTGACCACTCTGGTGCTGATGGAAGCGGTCGGGCCGCTGCCCAACATGCCCGCCGCGATCCGTTCGGCCCGGTTGGACGAGGTGCGGCGGCTGTCGACCGGGGCCCTGCTCGCGCTGCCGCTGGGATTGCTCGTCCTGTTCGCCATCGATCCGGACCTGTTCCGCTACGGCGTATGCTTCATGACCCTGACCGTGCCGCTTCTGCTGGCGGCTGGGGTGCGGCTGCGCCGCCAGATCGGGCCGGGGCTGCAATATGGCGCCGGGACCCTGTCTGGGTTCCTCGGCGGCGTGGCCGGCGTGCCCGGTCCGCCGGTGATCCTGCTTTACATGGCCTCGACCGAAGCGGCGCGGGTGATCCGGGCTAATGTCATGCTGTACCTGATGATCTTCGATCTGGCGGTCATCGCCTTGCTGGCCCTGCAGGACAGGATCGATCTGATGCCGGCCTTGTTGGGGGCGCTGCTGGTGCTGCCGAATCTGCTGGGCAATCTGGCCGGGGCCGCTATGTTCCATCCCGACCGGCAGCGGGTTTACCGCGTTGCGGGATACGGCATTACGATGCTGTCGGGATTGGCCGGGCTGCCGATCTGGGATTGAGGGGACGCGCGATGCAATTGACCGAGGTGACATTCGAAGATGCGGTTCCGGTGGACGGCTACGGGCCGGGCTTTTTCCGGGTCGGCGGGCAGGTGCTGCACGGGGCGGTGATCGTGACCGCCGAAAAGGCGCGGGTCTGGGGCGGGCCGGAGGACGGGGCGGCATTGCTGGCGCTGGCCGGAGATGTCGACGTGATCTTCGTCGGCATGGGGGCCGAGATCGCCTTCCTGCCCGGTGATCTTCGGCAGAGCCTGGAAGCGGCGGGGATCGGGGTCGAGGTGATGAACTCGCCTTCGGCCTGCCGGACCTATAACGTGTTGGTGTCGGAGGGACGGCGCGTGGCCCTGGCGGTGCTGCCGGTGTGAGAGCGGGGCGCCGGGGGGGGGGGGGGGGGGGGGGGGG
>JAWVXM010000247.1:0-3963 GCA_033723255.1 Thalassovita sp. | reverse complement strand
CCTACCGGCTGGCCTTCAACGACGGCGCGTTCCTGTGCCGTGACGAATTGCGCCCGGTCCGGTTGCAGCTGGAATTGCTGAAGCCTGAATTGTTGCTGGATGAATACGGGGTGGAAAGCACGGTTGTCCTGTTCGGCAGTGCGCGCATTCCCAGCCCGGACAGGAAAGACACGGCGCAGACCGAAACGCTGGCCGATCTCAGCATCTATTACGACGAGGCACGCGAATTTGCCCGCCTGATGACTCTGAAAGGGCTGGGCAATGGCAAGCACGACTATGTCATCTGTACCGGCGGCGGTCCCGGCGTGATGGAGGCGGGCAACAAGGGTGCGGCGGAAGCCGGCGGCATTTCCATCGGGCTGAACGTCGTGCTGTCACATGAACAGGTGCCGAACGATTACATCACCCCGGAACTTTGCTTCAATTTCCACTATTTCGGCATTCGCAAGATGCATTTCCTGATGCGCGCAAAGGCCGTGTGTGTCTTCCCCGGCGGTTTCGGCACGATGGACGAGCTGTTCGAAAGCCTGACCCTGATTCAGACTGGCCGGATGGAGCGGGTGCCGATCCTTCTGTTCGGTGAAGCCTTCTGGCGCCGCATCATCGACTGGGAGGCGCTGCTAGAGGCCGGCACGATTTCGCCCGACGATCTGGAGCTGTTCCGCTTCGTCGAAACGGCACAGCAGGCGGTCGATATCATCTCCGATTGGCAATGGGCCGGCACGAAGCGCGACCATGTGCCGGATGTCGAGGCCTAGTGTAGCAGTTCGGCCGGGACCGGGCAGATTTCCTCGCGCGATCCGAACCTGGCGATCACGTCGCCATGATCGGTGTTGCGGATGGCATAGCCATAGCCGATCAGACGGTGTTTCCATTCGCGGACCGACAGGGACTTTTCCCGCTCGGCCCGGATCAGCGCCAGCAATTCGGCATTCGGGGTGGCCTGGGTATTCGCTTGATTCAACAACATGGCAAATCCTCCTGCATGAAAAGGGATGCAGGATTGGTGCCAGTTGACTGCGGCTGAAAAGGTGCCGGAAAAGGGCGATTGTGTGAATTTTGCCAACAATCGCCCATCGTGGCGCTTTATTGTTGCGAAACCCCAGCTTCCGCTTCGATCTGCGCACGGGATTTCCGTGCCCGTTCGGTGGCCGATTTCAGCTGACCGCAGGCGGCCATGATGTCTTCTCCGCGCGGGGTGCGGATCGGGCTGGCATAGCCGGCCTTGTAGATGATGTCGGCGAATTTCTCGATCCGGTCCCAGTCGGACCGCTGATAGGGCGATCCGGGCCATTCGTTGAACGGGATCAGGTTGATCTTGGCGGGGATGCCCTTGATCAGCTTGACCAGGCGGCGCGCGTCTTCATCTGTGTCGTTCACATCCTTCAGCATCACGTATTCAAAGGTGATGCGTTCGCTGTTTGACAGTTTCGGATAGGCGCGCAGCGCTTCCAGCAGCGTTTCGATGTTCCATCGCTTGTTGATCGGCACCAGCTTGTCGCGCACCTCGTCGGTGGTGGCGTGGAACGACACGGCCAGAAGACAGCCGATTTCTTCGGCGCATTTGGCGATTTCCGGCACCACGCCCGAGGTCGACAGCGTAATGCGGCGGCGTGACAGCGAAATGCCTTCCCCATCCATCGCGATCTTCATCGCGTCGCGGACGTTGTCGAAATTGTAAAGCGGTTCGCCCATGCCCATCAGCACGATGTTGGACAAAAGGCGCGGGCCGGATTCACCGGTGCCGACGCCGGGTTCGGGCCATTCACCCAGGTCGTCGCGCGCCATCATGATCTGGCCGACGATTTCGCCCGCCGTCAGGTTGCGCACCAGCTTCTGCGTACCGGTATGGCAGAAGGAACAGGTCAGGGTGCAGCCGACCTGCGAGGATACGCAAAGCGTGCCTCGGTCGGTTTCGGGGATATAGACCACCTCAACCTCGTGCCCGCCGGCGATGCGCACCAGGTATTTGCGGGTGCCGTCCGCGCTGACCTGCTTCGATACCATTTCCGGCACCTCGATGACGAAATGCTCGGCCAGCTGGGCGCGATAGGCCTTGGCGAGGTTGGTCATCTCGGAAAAGTCGCGCACGCCCCATTGATAGATCCATTGCCAGATCTGGTTGACGCGCATCTTGGCCTGCTTTTCCGGCGTGCCGATCGACAGCAGCGCCTCGCGCAGCTTGTCGCGGGTCAGGCCGACAAGGTTGATCGGTCCCTCGGGAAGCTTCCGGGGAATCGTCATTACATCCTGGGTGATCGGGGCGTCAGCCGTCATTTCAAGCGGTCCTATTCGGGGTGAATGCGCTTCATATAGGATTCGTACGGCGAATCAAAACATATGTTGCACATAAAAAACGGCCCCGCAGGGCCGCCTTGTCCGATGCGCAGGGGATTTCTATTGGCAGCGCTTCTCGGCTTCTTCCACCGCGGCGGTGAACCCAAGCAGGGAGAACGTGTCCTGGGTCTTGGTGCCGCGCGACGAATGCGCGGTCAGGATCGCCGATTTGCCCCGCTTCATAGCGGTGATGATCTTGGCATCGTCACTGGGCGATGCGGGCCAGGCCCATTCGCCTTCGGCGAACAGGTCGAAGCTGTTGTCGTCGATTTTCAGAGAAACGCTCGATCCCTTGGCGAAGGGATAACCGCCAGTGAAGGTGACCTGCCCGGACACCCCGGCGCCGGGGCGGTAGAAGGCCATCAGCAGGATATCGCTGCGCCGCACGGCAACCACGCGGCCATCCTTGGTATTGACGGTTTCCTTTGGCGATGACACGGCCCAGCATTCGCGCGGGTCGCTATCTTCGAAAACGCTCCAGTCGGTTTTCGCGGCAACCTGATTATCGCTCGTTTGTTGCGCCCACGCGGTCGTGGCCGCCAGCACCATCGCGGCCCCGGCAATGCCGCTTACAAAACGTGAAATCATCCGATCCAGCCTCCAGCTGTCTTTGCCTCAATTCCTGCTTGCCTTTTCGCGCGCCTTGCTGTGACGTCTTGGGCGAAAGGGCGTATCATGCTCGACATTGCAACAATAGCCTGAAAGCCGCCAGCGGCGAAAGGGTTATTGGCGGAAAATCGCACAGAGTTGAAAGAGGCAGAAGATGACGAAACCGGTTCCAATGGCGGAAATCTGGCGCGGCGAGTTTCTGGAAAGCGTTCATCTGGGCCATGCGGTGATCTGCGACGAGACCGGCCAGATCGTCGAGGCCTGGGGCGATCCGGACCAGGTGGTGCTGCCGCGGTCGTCTTCCAAGATGATTCAGGCGCTGCCTCTGGTGGAAAGCGGCGCGGCGGACGCCCGCCGCCTGTGGCAGGAACATCTGGCGCTGGCCTGCGCGTCGCATAACGGTGCGGCGATCCATGTCGACCGGGTGCAGGCGTGGCTGGATCATATCGGGCGCAGCGATGACGATTTCCGCTGCGGCGCGCAGGAACCGCGCGATATCGAGATCCGCGATGGTCTGATCCGCGCCGGCAAGTCGCCCTGCCAGATCCACAATAACTGCTCAGGCAAGCACACGGGGTTCCTGACCCTGGCGCAGCATCTGGGGGCGGGACCGGAATACGTGGAATTCGACCATCCGGTTCAGCAGGCCTGCCTGGAAGCGTTCGAGGATGTGACCGGCGAAACCAGCCCCGGCCATGTCATCGACGGCTGTTCGGCGCCGAACTTTGCCGTTTCGCTGTACGGCATGGCCCGTGCGATGGCCTATTTCGCGAGCGCCGAGGATCGCAGCGGTGCCCGCGCCGAAGCGGCCGTGCGCCTGCGCGAAGCGATGGTGGCCTATCCCGAACTGGTGGCTGGCGAAGGCCGGGCCTGCACCGAGCTGATGCGGGCGACGGAGGGGCGGGTCGCGCTGAAAACCGGGGCCGAGGCGTTTTTCATCGCCATCATCCCCGAACGCGAGCTGGGCGTCGCGCTGAAAGTTGCCGACGGATCGACGCGCGGGGCGGAATGCGCGAT
>JAWVXM010000246.1:0-3998 GCA_033723255.1 Thalassovita sp. | reverse complement strand
TTTCCGTGCGCGGCGACAGTTGCAGGTGGTTGCCGACCGGACGGGCCAAATTCGTTCCGGCGATCTTCTTCTGGTTTCGGTCCTGCGCAACGAGGTCGGCCGCCTTCCATATTTCTTGAAATACTACAGGGATTTGGGGGTTGCTCATTTCCTTGTCGTCGACAATGCGAGCGACGACGGAAGCGCGGAATACCTGTCCGAGCAGGGTGATATTTCGCTGTGGCGAACATCGCGCAGCTACCGGGAGTCGCGGTTCGGGCTGGATTGGCTAACCTGGCTGCAAATGCGCTTTTGTCACGGGCATTGGGTCTTGCTGGTCGATGCCGATGAATTGCTCGTCTATCCCGGGCAGGATCGGCACGATCTGCGCGACCTGACCGGTTGGCTCGACGATAACGAATATCCGGGCTTTGGTGCGCTGATGCTGGAACTCTATCCCAAGGGCCCCGTGGACCGGTACGGCTATGAACCCGGCCAGGATCCGCTGGAGGTGCTGCAATGGTTCGATCCCGCCCCTTACCGGGCGATGCGGCAGCGGCCGATGGGCAATTTGTGGGTTCAGGGCGGTGTCCGTGAACGGATGTTCTTTGCCGACCAGCCACAGAAATCGCCGACACTGAACAAGATCCCGCTGATCAAGTGGGATCGCCGCTTTGCCTATGTGAATTCGACCCATTCGGCGTTGCCGCCACGGCTGAACGCGGTCTATTCCGGACCGGGCGGGGTGGAACCTTCGGGCGTTTTGATCCACACAAAGTTCCTGCCCGAGATTGTTTCCAAGTCGGCAATCGAGAAAGAACGGGGTCAGCATTTCGCCAAGCCTAATGAATTCGCGGCTTACTACGATTCCCTCACCCGGGCCCCGGATTTCTGGACGGAAGGTTCGATGCGATACGAGGGGCCCGAGCAACTGGCTTCTCTTGGCTTGCTTCGCGGCCCCGACTGGGCGGATTGAAACGGATCGCTTACCCGGGAAACTGCGAACCTGAATGGACGGAGAACCGTTTCCATATATGTTGGCAGGCCCCTATGTTCGTGACATATTGGCCGAAATTTGTCGCAAAGACATGGGGGGCTGCAATGCGAGTGCGCGCCGCCAATGACAAGAGGCTGGGGTATTTTTGGGTCTGTGGGATTCATATCGGATGCGGCTGAAGCGGAAACGCCGCATCATTCGGGCCGTGCGCAAATCGCGTGAGCTGACCCCGGTCCAGGACAATACCGACCGGATTCGCCCGGGTGACATCCTGCTGGTCTGCACCATGCGCAACGAACAGGTGCGGCTTCCCTATTTCCTGCAATATTACCGCGACATGGGGATCAACCATTTCCTGTTCGTGGACAATGGTTCGACCGACGGAACGCTATCCTATCTCAGCGGAATGCAGGATGTATCGGTCTGGTACACCAAGGCCAGCTACAAGCGCGCCACATTCGGCGTCGACTGGATGAACTACCTGAAGCGCAAATATGCGCATGGGCACTGGGTTCTGGTCGTCGATCCGGACGAATTCTTCGTCTACCCCTTCTGCGATACCCGCCCGATCCGGGGCCTGACCGACTGGCTCGACAATTCGTCGATCCGCAGCTTTTCGGCGATGCTACTGGACATGTATCCCAAGGGCCCGATCGACCAACAGCCCTATCGCGCCGGGCAGGATCCTCTGCAGATCGCCAACTGGTTCGATTCCGGCAATTACACGATCGAACGGAACTGGAAATTCGGCAACCTGTGGATTCAGGGCGGGCCGCGGTCACGGGTGTTCTTTGCCGAAGCGCCGCAAAAGGCACCGGCGCTGAACAAGATCCCGCTGGTGAAGTGGGACAGGAAATACGCCTATGTCAGTTCCACCCACACGTTGCTGCCGCGCGGGTTGAACCTCGTTTACGATGAATGGGGCGGCGAAAAGGCCAGCGGGGCGTTGCTGCACACCAAGTTCCTGGACACGTTCCATGCAAAGGCCGAAGAGGAATTGCAGCGCAAGCAGCATTATTCGGGTAGCGTCGAATATGTCGCCTATGCAGAAACTCTGAACGACAATCCGGATCTTTGGTGCAAATGGTCCGAAAAATACATCAACTGGCGTCAGCTTGAGATTCTCGGGCTGATGTCAAAGGGCAACTGGGCGTAAGGGGGCGCGCGTGGGTACAGTCGGGATCGTCATGCTGGTGCATACCGCGCTGGGCCGGGCCGAACAGGTTGCCCGGCACTGGGCCGTGGCGGGCTGCCCGGTGGTGATCCATGTCGACCGCCAAGTCGACCGCGCGACCTTCAACGCGTTCCGCAAGGCGCTGTCCGATCTGCCCGATATCCGCTTTTCCAGCCGCCACCGCTGCGAATGGGGGACTTGGGGAATCCTTGCGGCGTCGCAAAGCGCGTCGGAGCTGATGCTGGCCGATTTTCCCGACGTGCGCCATGTCTACCTGGCCTCGGGTTCCTGCCTGCCGCTCCGTCCGGTGCAGGAGCTGATCGATTACCTGGCCGACCGGCCGCGCACGGATTTCATCGAAAGCGCCACCACCGCCGACGTGCCCTGGACTATCGGGGGGCTGGACGAGGAACGTTTTACGCTGAGCTTCCCGTTCTCCTGGAAACGGCAAAGGACCCTTTTCGACACTTGGGTGAACATCCAGCGCGGCCTGGGGCTGAAGCGGAAGATGCCGAACGGAATCGTGCCGCATATGGGCAGCCAGTGGTGGTGTCTGACCCGTCAGACCCTTTCGGCGATCCTCGAAGATCCCGACCGGGAACTTTACGACCGGTTCTTCAGACAGGTCTGGATCCCGGATGAAAGCTATTTCCAGACGCTGGCGCGACTCTATTCCAGCAATATCGAAAGCCGGTCGCTGACCCTGTCGAAGTTCGACTTCCAGGGCAAGCCGCATATTTTTTACGATGATCACCTGCAATTGCTGCGGCGTTCCGATTGTTTCGTGGCGCGCAAGATCTGGCCCCACGCGGATCGCCTGTACGAGGCGTTCCTGACCGACCCGGCGGGCACGATGAAGGGGGCCGAACCCAACCCCGGCAAGATCGACCGGATCTTCGCCAAGGCGGTGGATCGCCGGACCCGGGGCCGGCCCGGGCTCTATATGCAAAGCCGTTTCCCGCACGAAGGTTGGGAAAACGGGGTCACGTCGGGGCAATATTCCGTCTTCGAAGGCTTTTCCGACCTGTTCGAAGATTTCGACACCTGGCTGTCCAGGACCACCGGCGCGCGTGTGCATGGCCATTTGTTCGCCCCCGAGCGCGTGGAATATGCCGACGGGCAGACGGTGATAAACGGCGCGCTGTCCGACAGCGCGCTGCATCGCGATTATAACCCGCAGGCCTTCCTGACCAGCCTGATCTGGAATTCACGCGGCGAAAGGCAGTGCTTTCAGTTCGGTCCGGCCGACGCGCAGGAAATCGATTGGATATTTGCCAAGGACCCCAACGCGCAGGTGTCGGTGATTTCCGGGGCGTGGGCGGTGCCGCTGTTCAAGTCGAACCGGAATTTCGCCGATCTGCGCAAGGAAGCAGCGCAGTTGCAGAAGATCGAGTCCGAGCATCTGAAGGTGCTGCGTTCGCCCTATGCCAAGGCGCGGATCCGGATCTGGACCATGGCCGAATTCATCGAAAACCCGATGGAGCCGTTGCAGACCATCATCGACGAAATCGGCGCCCGGTCGGTGCGTCGACTGGCCGAGGCGCCGAAAATGGCCGACCTGACCGGGTTTGGCCAATTCCTGCAGAATCTGAAAAACCAGGGCATGCACCCCTATCTGATGGGCGATTTCGCGGTCGAGAGGAATCTGGCCAACAGCGAACGCCCGAAACGAAAACCCTATCTGATACGATGATTTTCCATGACTGACAGGTTTGACTACTTCGTCGTGTTCGCCGAAATGCGCACCGGCTCGAATTTTCTCGAAACGAACCTGAACGCTTTCCCCGGCCTTACCTGCTACGGCGAAGCATTCAACCCGCATTTCATCGGCTACCCGAATGCGACCGA
>JAWVXM010000245.1:0-4011 GCA_033723255.1 Thalassovita sp. | reverse complement strand
GACCTTCCCGATCGAGGCGGCGGAAATCGCCATGGGGCTGATGCCGGGACGGGCGCGGTCTTTCGCCTTCGAGAAGCTTAACGGGTTCGACGACACTCTTTGGCAGGAGATGCGCGGCGCCACGCAGCCGCATTCGACCGACCTTCGGTTTTATGGCTCGGACCGCAACGTCAACGTGATCGGCATGGCGAAGGACAATGCCGAACGCGCGGGCGTGGCCGACTGCACCCGTTTCACCCCCGCCCCGGTCAGCGATCTGCAGCGTCCCGACGGGCCGCCGGGACTGGTCATGGTGAACCCACCCTATGGCGCGCGGATCGGCAAGAAGAAGGACCTGTTCGCGCTTTACGGATCGCTCGGGCAGGTACTTAAGGAACGGTTTTCAGGCTGGCGCGTCGGCATCGTGACCAGCGATAGCGGGCTGGCGAACGCGACCGGCCTGCCGTTTGAGCCGTCCGGTCCGCCGATAGCCCACGGCGGGTTGAAGGTGAAGCTGTTCAAGACCGCCGCCCTGTAACCCTGTTGCGAATTCGGACATGGTCGAATCGCGTCTGATTGTGCTAGGTCTTGTTGCATGGCTCACGCTTCCCCCAACATAAGCGAAAATCAGCCGGTAATCCGCCAGCTGGACGAAGGCACGATCAACCGCATCGCGGCTGGCGAGGTGGTCGAACGCCCGGCATCCGCCGTGAAGGAACTGGTGGAAAACGCCATCGACGCGGGCGCGCGGAGGATCGAGGTGGCGATTGCCGATGGCGGCAAGACGCTGATCCGGGTCACCGATGACGGCTGCGGGATCGCCGCCGAACAGTTGCCGCTGGCGCTGTCGCGTCACGCGACGTCGAAAATCGACGGATCGGACCTGCTCGATATCCACAGTTTCGGCTTCCGGGGCGAAGCGCTGCCCTCGCTCGGGGCCGTCGGGCGGCTGACCATCACCAGCCGGGTGGGCGGGGGTGAGGCGGCCTCGATCACGGTGACCGGCGGCGACATGGGCCCGGTCAAACCGGCAGCGCTGAATCAGGGCACGGTGGTCGAACTGCGCGACCTGTTCTTTGCGACCCCGGCGCGGCTGAAATTCCTGCGCACCGACCGGGCCGAAACTCAGGCGATTTCCGACGTGGTAAAACGGCTGGCGATGGCCGAGCCGTTCATCGGTTTCACCCTGCGCGACCTGTCGGGCGGCGGCGAGGGGCGGGTGACCTTCCGGGCCGATCCCGAAAGCGGCGACCTGTTCGATGCGCTGCACGGGCGGCTGGCCCGGGTTCTGGGGGCGGAATTTGCCGAAAACGCGCTGAAGATCGATGCCGAACGCGACGGTTTCCTGCTGACCGGATATGCCGCGCTCCCGACCTATTCGCGCGGATCGGCGGTGGCGCAGTTCCTGTTCGTCAACGGCCGTCCGGTGAAGGACAAGCTGCTGATCGGGGCGCTCCGGGGGGCCTATTTCGATTTCCTCAGCCGCGACCGGCACCCTGCCGCCGCGCTGTTCGTCGAATGCGATCCGCACAAGGTCGACGTGAACGTGCACCCGGCGAAATCCGAGGTGCGGTTCCGCGATCCCGGGGTGGTGCGCGGGCTGATCGTGTCGGCGCTGCGCCATGCGCTGGCCGAAGCCGGGCATCGTGCATCGACCACCGTAGCCGGGGCGACGCTGGGCGCGTTCCGGCCCGAACCGGTGCAGCCGGGGCCCGCGCGGGTCTACCAGATGGATCGTCCGTCGCAGTCGGCGCTGACGCAAAGCCACCGCGCACAGGCGCCCGATCCGGGCTTTGCCGAAATGGCGCAGAGTTACAGCGCGCGGGTGGAAGAGGTGGTCGAAACCGGCGCGGAAGGGCCGGGGGAGACGCCGTTCGAATCCTTGCCCCTTGGCGCTGCGCGGGCGCAGCTGCACGAAAATTACATCGTGGCCCAGACCGAAACCGGCATGGTGATCGTAGATCAGCACGCCGCGCATGAACGGCTGGTTTATGAAAAGCTGAAACGCCAGATGGCCGAAAACGGGGTGGCGGCGCAGGCCTTACTGATCCCCGAGATCGTCGAACTCTCCGAAGGCGATTGCGCCCGGATCATGGGCGTGGCCGAGGATCTGCAGAAGTTGGGGCTCGGCCTCGAACCCTTCGGCGGCGGTGCCATCGCGGTGCGCGAAACACCGGCGATCCTGGGCGAGGTGAATGCGCGGGCGATGGTGCTGGACATCCTCGATGAACTGGCCGATCTGGGCGACAGCCAGACGGTGCAGGCCCGGATCGAGGCGATCCTGAGCCGGGTCGCCTGTCACGGCTCGATCCGGTCGGGCCGGCGGATGCGGGCGGAGGAAATGAACGCGCTGCTGCGCGAGATGGAGGCGACGCCCCATTCCGGCCAGTGCAATCACGGCCGGCCCACCTATGTGGAACTGAAACTCGGCGATATCGAACGGTTGTTTGGGCGGACATGATTGAAATTAACGGGCAGCTATACGATTTGAGTGATCCGGTGCTGATCGGGGTCGCGGGCGTGATCCTGCTGGTGGTGATCTTGCTGATCATGGCGGTACGCGCGTCGGGCCGTTCGGCGCGGATGGCCGAACCCCTGGCGATGCAGATGGGGCAGCTGGGCCAGCGGGTACAGGCCCTGTCGGATGGGCAGCAGCAACTGGCCGGCGGGCTGACCCATGTGGCCGAGGCGCAATCGGCATCGCAGACCAACATGCTGCAGCTGATGGAAAAGCGGCTGGCTCAGGTGCAGCAGCAGATGAACGAAAACCTGCATGGCGCTGCCCGGAACACCGCGCAGTCGCTGGGCGAATTGCAGCAGCGATTGAAAACCATCGACAAGGCGCAGGAAAACATCACCAAGCTGTCCGGCGACGTTTTGAGCCTGCAGGACATCCTGTCGAACAAGCAGACCCGCGGCGCCTTCGGTGAAATCCAGCTGCGCGATATCGTGACCAAGGCCCTGCCCAGCGACAGCTTCACCTGGCAGGCGACGCTGTCGAACGGCAAGCGGGCCGATTGCCTGATCCACCTGCCCAACCCGCCGGGTCCGATCGTGATCGACAGCAAGTTCCCGCTGGAAGCCTATGAGGCGCTGCGCCGGGCCGAAACGCAGGAACAGCTGAACCGAGCAGCGCAGTTCCTGCGCCAGACGGTGCGGACGCATATCAAGGCGATTTCCGAAAAATACCTGATCGAGGGTGAAACCGCCGACGGGGCGCTGATGTTCCTGCCCTCTGAAGCGGTCTATGCCGAACTGCACGCCAATTTCCCCGAACTGGTGCGCGAAGGGTTCGAGAAACGGGTCTGGATCGTGTCGCCGACCACCTGCATGGCGACGCTGAACACGATGCGCGCGATCCTGAAAGACGCCCGGATGCGCGAACAGGCCGGTGCGATCCGCCGCGAATTGTCGATGCTGTTTGCCGATGTCGAACGGCTGGGCACGCGGGTGGAAAACCTCGACCGGCATTTCGGGCAGGCGGCCAAGGATATCGCCGAGATCAAGATCAGCGCCGACAAGGCCGGCCGCCGGGCACGGCGGCTGGACAATTTCGATTTCGAGGAACTCGCGCCGGAAAGCGAAAGCCACGTGGTGCCGCTGGAACGGCCGAAGGCCTGATTCAGATCAAGGTGATGCGCCGGGGCGCGACGCATGGTATGTTTCGAACAGGCGCGTGCAGAAGGAATGAGAACATGCTTGAAATCAGTGTCCGAAAGGTGGCCAACGTGATCCTGATGGCGCGCGAACTGAACCGCGCCGAGGGCGAATTGCGGGCCTTTCTCGACCGCCTGAACGAAGACGAATTGGCCGATCTCGTCGCGCTGATGTGGATCGGGCGCGGCAGTTTCGAAGCCGATGAATGGGAAGACGCGCGCGCCACCGCCCTGACCGAGGCAACGACGCCGACCACCGATTACCTGATCGGCACGCCGCACCTTTCTGATCACCTGGAAAACGGCCTCGATGCGTTGGAAATTTCGGTGGTGGACGATGAAGACGACCTGATACGGCGTGGCTGAATTCGCCTTT
>JAWVXM010000244.1:0-4046 GCA_033723255.1 Thalassovita sp. | reverse complement strand
GCGATCTGGCCGGAACTGGCAGAAGAATTCGATACGCTCTACGTCGAAAGCTTTTTCGCGGGGCTGGGCGGCGACGACCCGGCGGAACTGACCGACCTGTTTCAGCACGACGGCATCCATCCCAATGGCGAAGGCGTGCGGCTGATCGTCGAAGGGCTTGGCCCGAAGGTGCTGGAGCTGATCGACCGGCTGGAGTAGAGGGCGGTTTGCCTCTCCTGAAAAGAAAGAAGCCGCCCGGTTGGGGCGGCTTCTTCGGTTTGAAGCGTGTAAGCCTCAGAGCAGGGCCAGATCGACCGCGCTTTCGCGACCGTCACGGCCCGACTGCAGCTCGTAGCTGACCTTCTGGTCGTCCGCCAGGCCGGTCAGGCCGGAACGTTCGACAGCGGAAATGTGAACAAAAACGTCCTTGCCGCCATCATCGGGTGCGATGAAGCCATAACCTTTGGTGGTGTTGAACCACTTCACGGTGCCAGTGGGCATGCCGTATTCTCCTTACATGTTGCTACCCGCGGAATTGCGGTAGCTCGGCTCGTCAGTACAAGATCGAATAACTGAGCCAGTAAGGGCAGTGGTCGATAGTAAGTAACTCGCGCAATAAGATATGGGACGGCAATCGATACAAGGCAAGCCCGATTTTGAAAACGGCCTTGTTTCATGATCGCGGTTCGTTATATTCCAATTGCCATATATGAATGAGGGAGGCCGTTATGGCGTCTAAGAAGATCACCTGCCTGGAATGCGCCCAGGTCAACCGCGTGCCCGATGACAAGCTCGGCGCGGCCCCGAAATGCGGCACCTGTGGTGCCAAGCTGATTTCTGACAAGGCGGTGGAGGTCGATTTCGACACCCTGCAGAAAGCCGCACGCAATGACGATCTGCCGCTGGTGGTGGATTTCTGGGCGCCCTGGTGCGGCCCCTGCCGGATGATGGCACCGGAATTTTCCAAGGCGGCCGGGGTGCTGAACGGGCAGGCGCGGCTGGTCAAGCTGAACACCGAAGCCCATCCGCGTGCCGGCGCGGCCTATAACATCCGCGGCATCCCGACCATGGCCGCCTTTGCCGGTGGTCGCGAACGGGCGCGGCAATCCGGCGCCGCCCTGGCCCCGGCAATCGTCGATTGGGTCAAGAACGCGGTGTAACGGGCGCGTTTGCTCATGAAGCCAGCAGGCTTCGCATCGCGGGGCTGCGCCTTCCTCCGCTTTTCCGGGGCGCAGCCTTTTTTCACACCCGGCGGTGACACCGGACTCAGTCGAAACTGCGCACCACGTCATACATGACCGGTTCGAACCCCTTGCACAGGTCCGCGATCTTGCGATTACGCTTGCGCATCTCGTCGCTGCGCAGCATCGCCTGGAAATCTTCCCGCCTTTCCCATTGCGAGTAGTTGGCGATCCGCGTCTGCGCATCGTTCACATGCAGCCCCGCGGCGATGAAGCCCGGCTGTTTCGAAATGAAGCTCTCATAGGCATCGGTCAGCGCCTCCAGCAGGTCCTGGCAGGTGCCCGGCGTCATTTCGAACGTGGTGATGACGGTCTGAAAATCACTGTCTTGCGAAATCTTGGGCATTTCATGTCCTCCGCTTTGCCAGACCAGCCTAGCACCGGAGGCGCCGGATCCGAAATCTTCGGATGGTTAACGAACAATTAGGAAGACTTAACCTAACCTGGGGCAAACTCAGGGTTCCATGCACCGTATCCTCGTTCTGTTCGCATTGCTTCTGCTCCCCGACCCGGCCCGGGCCGGGGCGTGGCTGCGCGAACAGGGCGGCGGTTTCCTGTCCGTCAGCACCTATCTTCTCGAAGCCGGGTCCGGCGGTCAGAACTATGCCGGGATCTACCTCGAATACGGGCTGAAACCGCGCCTGACCTTGGGGCTGGATCTCGGGCGCGGGGTGTCCGGCCATACCAAATCCATCGCCTTCCTGCGGCTGCCGCTGGGATCCGCCGATGGGCCGCACCGGTTCGCGCTGGATGCCGGTTTCGGCGAAATCGCCGGCCACCCGACCTTTCGCCCCGGGTTTTCCTATGGCTACGGCTTCGACAGCGGCCTCGGACAGGGCTGGCTGTCACTGGAAACCATGGTCGAAATGGACCTGCGCGACCGCGATACCGATTACAAGGTGGACCTGACCATCGGGCTGGCGCCGAACCATAAGCTCAAGCTTCTGCTGCAGCTTCAAAGCGGCCGGGCGGCGGGCGATCCGTTCTTCCTGCGCGTGGTGCCCTCGCTGACCCGCCGCATCGGCAAGGGCTGGCAGGCCGAATTCGGGTTCACCCGGGAACTGATCGGCGGCCGGGCAAGCGGGTTGAAACTGGGCCTGTGGAAACGGTTCTGATGCCAAGATGCGGCAGGCCCGCTTGCACCCCGCCGCGACGCGCCCTAGCTTCCGGCCATGCCCGAGCTGATCCGCCCCACCGATGACGAAGCCCGCGCGCTGGCGCGTCGACTGATCGATGATGCCCGTTTCGGTGCGCTCGGCGTGGCCGAGGCCGAAACCGGTGTGCCGCTGGTCGCTCGCGTGGCGGTCGGGACCTCGCCGCAGGGGCAGCCGCTCAGCCTGGTGTCCGACCTTGCCCACCATACCCGTGCGCTGCAGGCCAACCCGGCCTGTTCGCTTCTGCTGGGCGAACCGGGCGACAAGGGCGATCCGCTGACCCACCCGCGCCTGACGCTGCAGGCCACCGCCCGGTTTCTGCGCCACGGGCAGGACGGGCATGAAGAACTGGCCGCGCATTACCTGCAGGGCCATCCCAAGGCCAAGCTCTATATCGGGTTTACCGATTTTTCCTTCGTTCTGTTCGAGGTCGGCAAAGCCTATCTCAACGGCGGGTTCGGCAAGGCCTTCACCCTGACACCGGATGATCTCGGGCTCACTGCTCCTTAGCGCCGGTCAATCATTGTCCATCCGCACCGTCACCGCGACATCGCCGGTCACCGCCTGCGACCAGTGCAGCGCGACCTGATCGCGCGCCGTTCCCTGTTCGACCAGAACATAGGGCTGATCATGCACCGCCACGTTATTGGTGTTCTTGATCTTCGACCGGGTCACCAGCGCCTGCACGTTCTGCGCATAGCCGCCAAAAAGCAGGGGACCTGCGCAATCCACCGTCCAGCTGCTGGCGGCGGTGTTCTGTTCGAACTGGATCACCACGGGGTTGGCGATGGATTGATCGATGGCGTTGAACATGTTGCCCTGCACGGTGATGTTGCGCATCCGGCTGTAATCCAGATCGGCATGGCTGGTATCGACATGATCGATCCGGTCCAGCGTGGTCTGGATCGCCCGGAACACGTTGCCGGTGACATTCAGCCCGCTGATGAAATGCCCCGCCCCGTGCGGTTTGACCACGATGAAACGGAACCAGGACGCGGTGCCGATCGACTGGAAAATATTGTCGGAAATGTTCAGCGCGCTGAAGGAATATTCGCTGCTGAAATCCGGTTCGTGATCGTGTTCGTTGCTCCATTCGATCGAACAGTTGTCGATGTAATTGCCGTTGATCGTGGCGCGGTTATGCGGGCTGGTCAGGATCAGACCGGCGGTGCGCACGCCCTCGGCTTCGTTATCGCCCTGGAACCAGTGATTGCCGGTGATGATCGAACTGGTGCCGCCCAGAACCGCGAAATGGCGGAACTGCGTCACCCGGTTGTTGCGCAGCTTCACGTCGTTTGCATTGGCATTGATCGCCACCGTGACCCGGTCCTGCGCCCGCAGGCCGGTTTCGTTGGACAGGAACTGGCAGCGGTCGATCAGCATACCCTGGCAGCCCTCGCCGATCGAGGTGACGGCGCGATCGCGGGGCGAGGTGAAGAAACAGTCGCGCAGGTGGAAAATCAGCCCCGCAGGCGCCAGCAGGATGCCGCTGGCCCTTCCGTTGCACTGGAACTCGATATCCGACATCGAAAACTTGGACAGTTTTTCGAAGCCGCTGAAATCCATGATGTATTTGTAGCGGGTAAAGCTGTAGCTTTGCGTGCCCACCGCATCGAACAGCGGCGCTGACAGGGTGATTTCCTGCGTCGCCACGTTCTTGTCGCGGACATAG
>JAWVXM010000243.1:0-4055 GCA_033723255.1 Thalassovita sp. | reverse complement strand
GATCACGACGGCGCCATCGGCCAGTTCGGCCCGGTGCAGGCCGAAATCCGGTTCCGCCTCGTCGCTGCGGCGCAACCCATCGAGTTTCAGACAGCCGGAAAGCGACAGGAACAGGGCAAGCACCATGAAACCGTGCCGAACGGATCTTACCTTGCCGTCATTCATGGCCTTGGCCATCCCCCCAATGCCACGCTTGGCCGCCCCTGTCTGCGCGTCCGCATGGTCTTTGTTCCGGGATACCCAAGCCCCCGGCAGCAGACAAGGCTGATTGTCTGCCCCTGCCCCTGTTCCGCCAAGAACTTCCCCCCTATGATCATGAAACCACACAATCTCATGGCACCACGGCCAGGACTGCAGGCATGCACCCAGATTATTCCGCCCACCGGGGGTTCATTGCCCCGGCCCGCCACCGGGCCGAAGCCTGGCGGTTGATCTTGGGGTTGGTCATGATGGCGGCGATCTATCTTGGCCTTCTGCTGGCGATCGACGCGATCACCCGTGCGGTGCTGAGCGACGCGCATTACTTCGATTTCAGGGCGGCCATCTACGATGGAGGACAACCGGCCGGAGCGCTTTTCATCCTGTGGAGCTTTGCCTGCATGGCCATCGCGACCTGCGCGGTGACCCATCAGTTGCACCGGCGATCACCTCTCTCGCTGCTCGGGCCGCCGGTACTGGCGCTGCGACAGGGCCTGCGCGTCGCCACCGCCGTGGCGATGCTGTTTGCCGCTCTCTGGCTGCTGCCCCCGCCGGACATCCCGCGCGGCCTGACGCCGCGCACGCCCCTCGCCGACTGGGTCATGCTGATGCCGCTGGCACTGCCTGCCCTGCTGGTACAAACCGGTGCCGAGGAACTGGTGTTCCGCGGCTACCTGCAGCAGCAGCTCGCCGCGCGCTTCACCTCGCCCCGGGTCTGGCTGCTGGGCCCGGCGGTGCTGTTCGGGTTGATGCATTACCGGCCCGATGCGGGGGGCAATGCCTGGCTGTTCATTGTCTGGGCCGGGGCGTTTTCGCTTGCGGCGTCGGACCTGACCGCGCGGGCAGGCACGCTTGGACCGGCGATCGCGCTGCATTTCGTGCCGAACGCCTGGGCGATCCTGATCTTTTCCCAGGATGTCAGCCTCTCGGGCCTGTCGCTCTATCACCTGCCCATTGACCTTGCCGATACCGAAACGGTGCCGGTATTGCTTCTGGTCGATCTGGCCGTTCTATTTGTGAGTTGGCTGGCGGCCCGGCTGGCCCTGCGAAGATAGAGGACACATGAAGCGTTACCTGCCCCATTCCGATTTCATCGCCTGCGCGCGGCTGACGCCTGAACTGTATCGGCTGGCCTTCGGCGTGATCGCCATCGAACTGCTCTACGAACTGGCGCTGGATTTCATCAGCGCGGTATTGGCCTCTTTCCCCCCCGAGGTTGCCGACGCCTATTACTACGGCACCACCGCCGCCGGGCTGCTGGGGCAGCTGTTCAGCTTTGGCTTTCTCGCCGCGGCGGTATTTCTGGTCGCCCGCCACCTGCATTTCCGCCCCCCGACCAGCCTGATCGGCCCCACCGTCGATGCCAGAAACGGCTTCGTTCTGGCCCTCTGCGCCGGGCTGGGCGTGTTCCTGCTGATCGAAATCCTGCCCCCTTATTGGTCGACCGCCAATGCCGTTATCTTCGGACTGGGCAAGTGGCTTCTGCTGCTGCCCTTCGCGCTTGCCGGGCTGACTGTGCAGACCGCCGCCGAGGAACTGTTCTATCGCGGCTATATCCAGCAACAGCTGGCCGCGCGATTCGACAAGCCGTGGATCTGGCTGACCGGTACCAATCTGCTCTTCGCCATCGCCCACTGGGACAGCGGCAGCAACCCGGTCGATTCCGTCGAATACGTGATCTGGGCCTTTTTCTTCGGCCTCGCCGCGTCCGACCTGACCGCGCGCACCGGCAATCTTGGTGCGGCGATCGGGTTCCACCTTGCCAACAACATCTATGCCTTCCTGTTCTTTGCCGAATTCGATTCACCGGATTCGGGCCTGGCGCTGTTGCTTTATCCCCCGAGCGATGACCTGTTGCCCCCCTCGGTCGGACCCGAGCCCTTCCCGTCGCTCAGCCTCGGGATCCAACTGGTGAGATTGCTGGTGATGTGGCTGGCGGCGCGGCTGCTGTTAAGGCGCTGATTGCATTTCCGGCGCGTCGGGCTTATCTGACAGCTCTAAACGAGGCCAACCGGGGTCAAACCGCTCATGAACTGGATCACCAACTATGTCCGCCCGCGGATCAACTCGATTTTTTCGCGCCGCGAGGTGCCGGAAAATCTCTGGGCCAAGTGCAGCGAATGCGGCACCATGCTGTTCCACCGCGAACTGAGCGACAACCTGAACGTCTGCACCAATTGCGGCCACCACATGGCGATCACCCCGCGCGACCGTTTCGCCGCGCTGTTCGACGCCGGCGTGTATAACGAAGTCGAGGTCCCCGAACCGATCGCCGACCCGCTGCATTTCCGCGATCAGAAGAAATATCCCGACCGGATGAAAGCGGCGCAGAAGAAGACCGGCGAACACGAAGCGATGCTGGTCGCCGCCGGCGAAATCGGCCGCACGCCGATCGTGGCCGCGGCGCAGGATTTTTCCTTCATGGGCGGATCGATGGGCATGTATGTCGGCAACGCGATCATCGCGGCAGCCGAGGAAGCGGTGAAACTGAAGCGGCCGCTGATCCTGTTTTCCGCCGCCGGCGGCGCCCGCATGCAGGAAGGCATCCTGAGCCTGATGCAGATGCCGCGCACCACCGTGGCAATCCAGATGCTGAAGGAAGCGGGCCTGCCCTATATCGTGGTGCTGACCCATCCGACCACCGGCGGCGTCACCGCGTCCTACGCGATGCTGGGCGACGTGCAGATCGCCGAACCCAACGCGCTGATCTGTTTCGCCGGGCCGCGCGTGATCGAACAGACGATCCGCGAAAAGCTGCCCGAAGGGTTCCAGCGCGCCGAATACCTGCTGGATCACGGCATGCTGGACCGGGTGACCAAGCGCACCGATATGCGCGACGAACTGGTCTCCATCACCCGCATGCTGATGGGGCTGCCCCCGGCGATCAAGGGCGACCTGCCCAAACCCGAAGCGGCGGAAAGCCCCGCCGAAGACACGGCCGAAAAATGACCTCGGGATCCGACGCCATCCTCGAACGGATGATGGCGCTGCATCCCAAGGTGATCGACCTGGTGCTTGACCGGGTCTGGCGCCTGCTGGAAGCGCTCGACAACCCGCAGGACAAGTTGCCGCCGGTGATCCATATCGCCGGCACCAACGGCAAGGGATCGACCCAGGCGATGATCCGCGCCGGGCTGGAAGCCGCAGGCAAGCGCGTACATGCCTATACCTCGCCGCATCTGGCACGGTTTCACGAACGCATCCGGCTGGCGGGTGAGCTGATCACCGAAGACCACCTGACGGCGGTTCTCGACGAATGCTATGCCGCCAACGGTGGCGCCGACATCACCTATTTCGAAATCACCACCTGCGCGGCCATCCTGGCCATGTCGCGGGTGCAGGCCGACTACACACTGCTCGAAGTCGGGCTTGGCGGACGGCTCGACGCCACCAACGTGATCGCGCAGCCGGAACTGACCATCATCACCCCCGTTTCGATCGACCACGAACAGTTCCTCGGCGACACGCTGACCAAGATCGCGGGCGAAAAGGCCGGGATCATCAAGCGCGGCGTGCCTTGCGTGGTCGGGCCCCAGCCGGACGAGGCGATGGAGGTGATCGAGGCCACAGCAGCGCGGCTCGGCGCGCCGCTGATCGCCCACGGCCAGCACTGGCACGCGTTTGAGGAACGCGGCCGGCTGATCTTCCAGGATGAGCGCGGCCTTTTGGATCTGCCGCCGCCCGCTCTGCTGGGTGCCCACCAGATCCAGAACGCGGGTGCCGCCATTGCCGCCCTGCGGACCTTGGGCGCGGACGAGGCTGCCTGCGAGGCAGCCATGGTCAATGCGGAGTGGCCCGCCCGCATGCAGCGCCTGAAAACCGGCCCGCTGGTTGAGGCCGCAGGCAATGCCGAACTC
>JAWVXM010000242.1:0-4082 GCA_033723255.1 Thalassovita sp. | reverse complement strand
TAGTAGAGCGCCTCCTGGCTGAGGTCGGCGTACTTGTCGCCCGCAAAGAGCGGTTTGCCGTCCTTCCAGATCGACATGTTCACGTGCATGCCGGTGCCGTTGTCGCCGGCGATCGGCTTGGGCATGAAGGTTGCCGACTTGCCATAAGCCTGCGCCACGTTGTGGATGATGTACGTGTACTTCTGCAGTTCGTCGGCCTGCTTGGTCAGGGTGCCGAAGATCAGGCCCAGTTCGTGCTGGCACGACGCCACTTCGTGGTGGTGCTTGTCGACCTTCATGCCGATGCGCTTCATGGTCGACAGCATTTCCGAACGCAGGTCCTGCGCGTCGTCAACCGGGTTGACCGGGAAATAGCCGCCCTTGACGCCCGGACGGTGGCCCGAATTGCCCATTTCGTAATCGGTATCGGTGTTCCACGAGGCGTCGATCGCGTCGACTTCGTAGGACACTTTGTTCATCGCGGTCGAATACTTGACGTTGTCGAACAGGAAGAATTCAGCTTCCGGCCCCATATAGGCCGCGTCGCCGATGCCGGTCGATTTCAGGTAGGCCTCGGCCTTTTCGGCGGTGCCGCGCGGGTCGCGCTCATAGGGTTCGCCGGTGTCGGGTTCGACGACCGAGCAGTGAATGCACAGGGTTTTTTCGGCATAGAACGGATCGATATAGGCCGAGTCGGTGTCGGGCATCAGTTTCATGTCCGAGGCTTCGATCGACTTCCAGCCTGCGATGGACGAACCGTCGAACATGAAGCCTTCTTCGAGGAAGTCTTCGTCGACTTCGTCGGCAATCACGGTCACGTGCTGCAGCGCGCCGCGCGGATCGGTGAAACGGATGTCGACATATTCGACTTCTTCATCCGCGATGGTTTTGAGAACTGCGTCCTTGCTCATTCCCTTATTCCCTTTCGTTTATGGGGTAATTACAGAGCGTCCGAACCGGTTTCGCCGGTGCGGATGCGAATGGCTTGTTCGATCGGGCCGACAAAGATCTTGCCGTCACCGATCTTGTCGGTCTTGGCGGCGTCGATGATCGCCTCGACGGCGCCGTCGACGAGATCGTCGTCCAAAACGACCTCGATTTTTACTTTTGGCAGGAAGTCCACGACATATTCAGCGCCGCGATAAAGCTCGGTATGGCCCTTCTGACGACCGAATCCTTTGACCTCGATCACGCTGAGGCCTTGGATGCCGGCCTCTTGCAAGGCTTCTTTCACCTCATCAAGCTTGAACGGCTTGATGATCGCTTCGATCTTTTTCATCGCTGGGTCTCCTCGCCAGATGCTTCGTTCATGGCACAGATCACTTTCATCCGGGGGTCTCAATTGGCTAAGGTCAATCGCGGGGATCGGCCGGGCCGGATTCTTAGAGCGAGATTAAAATAACGCCATGAAGATTAAAAGATGTGCAATTTGAAAACTTTTCGGCTGAAAGCATGACAGAGCTCCTGACTGCTGGACAAATGGGCGCCATCGAATCCGCCGCTATCGAGTCGGGCGAGGTGACCGGGCTGGAGCTGATGGAACGCGCCGGACAGGGCGTTGTCGAGGCGATTTTCGAGGAGTGGCCGGAGCTCGCCGGTGCGCCTGCGACGGGCGGGGAGGGGGGCGTTGCCCGCTTGACCGTTGAGGGGGGCGTTGCCCCCCGGCCTGCGGCCTCCCCCCAGGATATTTGTGAAAAGAAGAAGGGCAGGGCGGTTGTGCTGTGCGGGCCGGGCAACAATGGCGGCGACGGGTTCGTGGTGGCGCGGCTGTTGCGGCAGCGCGGCTGGGAGGTGGAGGTTTTTCTTTACGGCGATCCCGAGAAGCTGCCGCCCGATGCGAAGACGAATTATGAGCGGTGGGTGGAGATGGGGGAGGTGCGGCCGCTCGAAGATTACCCGGAGGCTGACCGAGGCTTTGATGCCTATATTGACGCCTTGTTTGGAACGGGGCTTGCCCGGCCGCTCGAGGGGCGGGCGGAGGAAATCCTGTCTTCCTATTCCGCATCGCCCCATCACGCCGCGCGGTTGGTTTGTGTCGACATGCTTTCCGGGATTTGCGCGGATAGCGGTCGGGTCCTGGGCGACGGTGACCATCCGCGCCCGGCGATCACGGTGACCTTTCACCGGGCGAAGCGTGGTCATTACATCGCGGACGGGCCTTGCCACGCTGGGAGGTTGCGTGTGGTCGATATCGGCCTGCCGGAAACATGGCGGCAGGTGGCGGCGCTAAGCTGGGGGGATGTCGTGCATCGTGTTGACCCTTTGGATGAGCTGACCCTGTTCCAGCTGTCGAAAGGCCGTTTCCCCGAGGCGGCGCATAAATTTTCCCACGGCCACGCCCTGATCCTCTCCGGCGGTCCCGGACGGACCGGGGCGGCGCGGATGGCGGCGCGGGGGGCTTTGCGGATCGGGGTCGGGCTGGTGACGCTGGCGGTGCCGCCGGCGGCGCAGCAGGAGGTGGCGGCGCAGGTCACCGCGATCATGCTGCGGCGGGTGGGCGATGCGACGGCGCTGTCCAGGGTGCTGGAGGATGCGCGGTTCAACGCGATCGGGCTGGGCCCGGCACTTGGGCTGGACGATGACGCGGCGGCGCTGGTGGCTGCGGCCCTGAAGGCGGGGCGGTCGACGGTATTGGATGCCGATGCACTGACCCTGCTGGCGCAGGAAAAAGCCCTGTTTGCAGAACTACATGAAGAATGTGTGCTGACCCCGCATGGGGGAGAGTTCAAACGGCTGTTCCCGGACATCGCAGCAAAGCTGGAGGCCACGCCGGTGCGAGGCCCGGCCTATTCCAAGGTGGATGCGACGCGGGAAGCGGCGGGACGGGCGGGCTGCGTGGTTTTGTTCAAGGGGCCGGATACGGTGATCGCGGCGCCGGACGGGCGTTGCAGCATCAATTCGGCGCATTACGAGCGGGAAGCGCCTTGGCTGGCGACGGCGGGATCGGGGGATATTTTGACCGGGTTCATCGCGGGGCTGCTGGCGCGCGGGTTCGACCCGATGCAGGCGGCGGAAACCGCCGCTTGGTTGCATGTCGAATGCGCACTGCAATTCGGTCCCGGGCTGATCGCGGAGGACCTGCCCGAGCAATTGCCGAAGGTTCTAAAACGTCTGCTCAGCCGGCCATGACCGGCGCGGTGGTGCATTCCAGTTCCAGCCCGTCGGCATAGATCACCTGCGGGCTGTCGAAATAGAGTCGGAACACCATGTGCTGCGCGCGCGGCTGCAGCAGGATATATTCGCCGTCGATCAACCGACGGGCTTCCACCAAGGCCTGGTCCTTGAAATAGAGCGCCTTGGCGCGCCAGTCACGGATCAGGATTTTCTGCCGCGAGGGCAGGACCGTGTCGGCATCGGGCCGGTCATGGCCCAGCGATCCGGCGCGGATGCGCACGGTTTCGCAAATCTCGAAATCGTGGTCGATTGCCTTCAGGGTAACCAGCCCGGTATTGCGGGTGATGATCCGGTCGCCGGGGGCCAGGGTTTCAACCGGCAAGGCGCCTTCTTCGGTCAATACCAAGGTGCCGGGCATAAGCCCGTTGCCGAGATCCACGTGACGCTTTGCGGTTCGTCGACCGCTTATGCGCTCGAAAGTCTTGAGTTCCATGGGCGTTTATCCTACTGCCCTGCCTGCTTTTTTGCAGTCAGATTAATGACCTTAACGTCCCTCGTCTTCCTCTTTTTAGGGATTTTTCGATTACGCTATCGCTGAATTTTCCTCTCGCATCCGCTGAAACTGTTTGCTAGATAGCGCCGGAACTGCGGGCAGTCTCGTCTTCGACGGGGCTGCCTGCCCGAGTTTTGGCGGGTGTGGCGAAATTGGTAGACGCACCAGATTTAGGTTCTGGCGCCGCAAGGCGTGGGGGTTCAAGTCCCTCCACCCGCACCAGGTTGAAAAGAAGGACGAGACAATGCAGGTCACCGAGACCCAGAATGAAGGCCTGAAGCGCGCCTATGAGATGATGCTGACCGCGCAGGAGCTTGACGACAAGGTCAACGCCAAGCTGGCCGAGGCTCAGCCGGAAATCGAAATGAAAGGCTTCCGCAAGGGCAAGGTGCCTATGGCGCTGCTGAAGAAGCAGGTCGGCCAGCGCCTGCTGGGC
>JAWVXM010000241.1:0-4160 GCA_033723255.1 Thalassovita sp. | reverse complement strand
ATGCGGGCGCCCCCAATCCGACGAAGCCAATCATTCTGGTCGCCTTGCCGGCCTTGTCCAGATCGATCATGTACTGACCATATTGCTTGGTGCCGTCTGCCGTTTCGAATTCGACCGTGGCGCGGTTATGTCCCTTGGTTTCGCTCAGGGCGACCACCCTGGCCGTCGCGCCCGGCGCGTATTCGGTGAACATCGCGACATAGGCGACAAGCGCCGCCGCATCGGTGATTGGTTCCGGCGCGCTCGGATCAACGTAATAGAATTCTTCTGCCAGGCAGTCGCGCAGCGCCGCGTCGCGCGCCGCTGAATCCGTCATGCCCCAAGTCGCGAAGAAATTTTCGATCACCTGTGTCATGGCTGTCCTCCCTGTCTGCAAGGGGCCGCGCCGTCACGGCACGGCCCCTGAATTGTCACCACAGGTCCGGTGGTCAGTTCACCGGGCAGCTGTTGTCGGCCATGTAGTCATGCACGGCCAGTTCGCCGCTGGCGATCTGCATCTTGGCGTGATCCACCTTGCCCTGCATGTCGGCCGAGACCAGCGGCGCGTTGTAGTCGTCGAGCGCGTAATCGATGCCACCGTTGGCGACGCCCATTACGTTGAAGCCGGTTTCCATGTCGGTGCCGGCCTTCATCGCCTCAAAAACGGCATTGTCCACCCGCTTCAGCATCGAGGTCAGGACCTGGCCCGGATGCATGTAGTTCTGGTTGCTGTCCACGCCGACCGACAGGATGTTTTCGTCCGCGGCGGTCTGCAGCACGCCGACGCCGGTACCGCCGGCCGCGGCGTAAACCACGTCAGCGCCCTGGGCGATCTGCGCCTTGGTCAGTTCCGACCCCTTTACCGGGTCGTTCCAGGCCGCGGGGGTGGTGCCGGTCATGTTCTGGATCACCTTGGCATCGGGGTTCACCGCCTTCACGCCCTGCACGTAACCGCAGGCGAATTTGCGGATCAGCGGGATGTCCATGCCGCCGATGAAGCCCACCGTGCCCGATTTCGACGCCATCGCGGCCATCATGCCCACCAGGTAGGACCCTTCGTGTTCGTTGAAGACCACCGAACGCACGTTGGGCTGATCCACCACCATGTCGATGATGGCGAACTTGGTGTCGGGGTAATCGGGGGCGACTTCGGACAGCACGTTACCGAAGGCGAAGCCAGTCATCACGATCGGGTTGGCGCCCGCTTCGGCGAAGCGGCGCAGCGCCTGTTCGCGCTGGGCTTCGGACTGCAATTCGATTTCGCGGAAGCTGCCGCCGGTTTCCTCGGCCCAGCGGTTGGCGCCGGAATAGGCGGCTTCGTTGAAGGATTTGTCGAACTTGCCACCCAGATCGAAAATCAGGGCAGGTTCGGCAAGGGACGCGCCGGCGCTCAGCGCAATTGCCGCGGCAGCGCAAAAAAATTTCTGCATCAGGCTCATAATACTCTCCCATATCATTATTGGTACCGCCACGCTTCTGGCGGCCGCTTAGCGAGCAGAATTAATCTGTTCCAAATCAATTTAGGACGCAGCTCCGGCAGCCCGTCAATATCTGACGTGCGAAAAGCTTTGACTTAATGGTCAATTTATTGATGACCTTGGGTCAAGTGCCGGGTCATGATCCAGGCGGACACCCGCGACCCGTCGGGTTGGCGATAATAATCGGGCCGAGTCGCGGTCTGAACGTAACCCGCTTTCAGATACAGATTGATGGCGGGCAGGTTGTTTTCCGCCACTTCGAGGAAGAAGTTTTCCGCCCCTCTTTGCACGGCTTCGGCATGGAAAAGGCTCAGCGCAGCCTTTCCCTGACCTTGCCGTTGACGGGTTGGATCGGCGGCAAGGGTCAGCAGTTCGGCTTCGCCCGCGATCACCCGGCCGAGGGCGAAGGCGTGGGCGGTGGTGACCAGGAACACCAGGGGCGATGCCAGCAGGTCGCGGAATTCCGAGGCCGTCCACGGGCGCTGCTCGGTGAAGGCGGCGCGGTGCAGATCGGCCAGGTCCTCAGGCGTCATCGGACAGGATCACCGGCGCGGGATCGCGTGGCGGCGCGGCGTCGGCGGCCTTGATATAGAACGGGGCAGGGGGGGAGAGGTCAGGATCGGAAAGGCGGGATCGGGCGATTTGGGCGATATTGCAGGCGAGGTCGTCGCCCTTGCCCGTAGCAAATACCGTGTCCTGCGCCATCGCGGCGATTTCATCGCCCGAAGCGAGATAAGGCATTTGCCCTTCCGGCGCGACATAGGCCTGGCCGCGCGGGCCGGCCACGGCGGGGATCGCCGGACGGTCGAGGCCGAGCGCGATGGCCTCGAAACTGCTCACGCCGATCGCCGGGATGTGCAGCGCCAGGGACAACCCGCGGGCGGCGGACACCGAAATCCGGATGCCGGTGAAATTGCCCGGCCCAATGCCGACACCGATCGCGTCCAGATCGGACCAGTCCGCACCGCCTTCGGCCAGAACCTCTTCCAGCAGCGGCATCAACCGTTCTGCCTGACCCCGGCCCATTTCTTCCGTCCGCACCGCGATGACCCGGTCGCCCGATAGCAAAGCGGCCGCGCAATGCGCGGCCGATGTGTCGAAACCAAGGACCAGAGGTTCAGACGGCAACGGGGCGCACCTCGGTCACTTCGGGGATGTAATGGCGCAGCAGGTTTTCGATCCCCATCTTCAGAGTCAGGGTCGAGGAGGGGCAACCGGCGCAGGCCCCCTGCATGTGCAGGTAGACCACACCGCGGTCGAAGCCGTGGAAGGTGATGTCGCCGCCATCCTGCGCCACGGCCGGGCGCACGCGGGTATCCAGCAATTCCTTGATCTGGCCGACTATTTCCGAATCCGGTCCGTCATGGTCTGCATGACCCGAAGCCGCTTCGCCTTCACCCGCCATCACCGGCTCACCCGACTGGTAATGTTCCATGATCGCGCCAAGGATGCCGGGCTTGATGTGATCCCATTCGACGTCGTCACCCTTGGTGACGGTCACGAAATCACCGCCGAAAAACACGCCGGCCACTCCGTTGACGGCGAAAATACGTTGTGCCAGCGGCGACGCGCCCGCCGTGTCCGCCGAGGGGAAATCCGCGGTGCCGGCGCCAAGCACGGCCTGACCGGGAAGGAATTTCAAAGTGGCCGGATTCGGGGTGGATTCGGTCTGAATGAACATCGCTGGCATACCTTTCTGGTTGAGTCAGGATATGCGCCTCGTATCGCCTTGTGTCAAGGATTAGAATGGTTCTAATTGCGGTGCGCGTGGTCAGGTGATGGCCTCCAGCCGCTCCTTGGACAGATCGCCCGGCACGATGGTGACCGGCACCGGCAAGCTGCCAGCGCCGCGGCTGAGCTGCGTGACAAGCGGCCCCGGCCCCTTCTTGTCGGTGCCAGCGCCCAGCACCAGGATTCCGATATCGGGATCATCGGCGATCTGCCCGAGGATTTCCGTGACCGGTTCGCCTTCGCGGATCACCAGTTCGGGGTCGACGCCCTGGCGGTCGCGCATCCACTTGGCGAAAACCTCGAAATGCACCTCGATGCGTTCGCGGGCCTCTTCGCGCATGATGTCGCCGACGCCGATCCAGTGATTGAATTCCTCGGGGCGGATGACCGACAGGATCTCGACCCCGGCACCGGTCTTGGCCGCCCGCATGGCGGCGAAGCGCATGGCATTCAGGCATTCGCGGCTGTCATCGAGTATAACCAAGAATTTGCGCATCACCTTCCCCTTCGTTCCGCGCGATCATGGCGCAGGCGAAGTGTTCTGGCAACAAGGCTGTGAGGAGCTTACCCGCAGGCCGCCGCGGCGGTGGCGCCGAATTCCTTGTAGCGCAGCCAGAACCGTTCGGTCGACCGGTTGTCCGATTGCCGGGTTTCCTGCGCCTTTTCCGGGTCGCGGAAGAATTTCGCGGCGCGGCGCTGATCGGCGCGGCTGAGGGTCTGATCTGCGACGAGCTGTATGCAACGGCACAGGCCATAGCTTTTTTGCGGACGCGGAGATGCCATGCAGGCCCGGTCGATCGGCCCGGCTTGAACCACTGCAGCTCCCAGCGGGGCAATCATCGCCGCAAGCATTGCGGCGCGAAGAATGCGTTTCATATGTCTGCCTCGATCTGTTCGGCGAGGAGGTGTTTTCACCTTTCCATGATCGCCGCACATGTTACCCTGCGTTGGATTATGCCCCAGTGGCCCGAT
>JAWVXM010000240.1:0-4162 GCA_033723255.1 Thalassovita sp. | reverse complement strand
TTGCAGGTGCCCGGTTCGGATTCGTCGGCGTTGATGACGAGGTAGGCCGGGCGCCCGTCGCTTTCCTTGGGCATGAAGGACCATTTCAGACCGGTCGGGAAACCCGCACCACCGCGACCGCGCAGCCCGCTGGCCTTCATCTGGTCGACGATCCAGTCGCGACCCTTTTCGATGATGCCGGCGGTTCCATCCCAATGCCCACGCGCCTTCGCCCCCGCAAGCGTGCGGTCATGCATGCCGTAGATATTGGTAAAGATACGGTCTTGGTCCTTCAGCATCCCGTTTTACCCTTTGCTGTTCTGGCGCGCGCGCCAGATTTGAAAAATCATCACGATGGCCAGCACGAACCCGGCCAGGGCGATCAGGTCGAACAGCGCGCGCGTGCGCTGGCTCAGCTCCAGCTGCCCCCCGACAAAGGTCGCCACGATCCAGAACAGGGCGGTACCTGCGATCACCAAGGCCGTCACGCGGCCCTTGCGGGCCAGGGCGATATCGCGCTTGTCGCTCACTCGGTCCGTCCTCAGTTGTCGCCAGCGGCCAGCTTGCCGGCCTGTTCGACCCAGCCGTCGCGGGTGATCCGGCCCTTGAATTTAAGCCGGCTGTCGACCCAAGCGATTTCCGCCTCGGTCCATTCCGCGATCTGGTCGAAATGGTAGAATCCCAGTTCATTCAGTGTCTGTTCAAGCTTCGGGCCCACGCCCTTGAGCTTCTTCAGGTCGTCGGCCCCGCCTTCGCGCGGGCCTTTCAGCAGCGCGGGTTCGGCCTCAGCCACCTCGGCGGCTGCCGGTTTGGCGGCCTTGGGCGCTGCGGCTTTCTTAGCCGCAGGCTTCTTGGTGGCGGATTTGCCGCCCAGCCACGGCGTCAGGATCGGCACTTCGGTGCCGTCGATCCGCTTCACGGTATCGCCCAGATCCACCGCCAGCTGCACGGAGGCGTTATACTGGGTCTTGCCGCTGTCGAAGTCCTTCAGCGTGGTCAGGCCCGACTTGGGTTCCGCCGCGAAACGGCCGTTCTGCGGCCCCGGCACCGGCACCTTGCCAGCGGAAAGTTCATTGAGGATCTCGGCGAAGCGTTCTGCGGTCAGGTCCTCAAAGTAATCCTTGCCGATCTGCACCATCGGCGCGTTGGCGCAGGCGCCGAGGCATTCCACCTCTTCCCAGGTGAACTTGCCATCCGCCGACAGGGTGAAGGGCTTGTCGGCAATCTTTTCGCGGCAGACCTCGATCAGCTTCTCGGCGCCGCAGATCATGCACGACGTGGTGCCGCAGACCTGAACATGGGCCACCGACCCGGTCGGGGTCAGCTGGAACATGAAATAGAAGGAGGCCACTTCGAAAGCGCGGATATTGGCCATGCCCAGCATGTCGGCGACATATTCGATCGCCGGACGGGTCAGCCAGCCTTCCTGTTCCTGCGCGCGCCACAACAGCGGGATGACGGCCGATTGCGCCCGGCCCTCGGGATACTTGGTGATCTGCGCCTCGGCCCATTTGAGGTTCTCGGGCGTGAAAGCGAAGCTTTCGGGCTGATCGTGATAGAGACGGCGTAGCATCAGGCACAGGCTCCGATAGTCAGTTCAATTCCACACATCACCGGTCGATCTCCCCGAACACGACATCCATGGTGCCGATGATGGCGGCGACATCGGCCAGCTGGTGGCCGGTGGCGATATGGTCCATCGCCTGCAGGTGCAGGTACCCCGGCGCGCGCAGCTTGGCGCGGTAAGGTTTGTTCGATCCGTCAGATTTGATGTAGACGCCGAATTCGCCCTTGGGCGCCTCGACGGCGGCGTAAACTTCGCCCTCGGGCACGTGAAAGCCTTCGGTGTACAGCTTGAAGTGATGGATCAGCGCTTCCATCGACTGTTTCATGTCGGCGCGTTTCGGCGGCGTCAGCTTGCCGCGCGCCAGCACGTCGCCGGGGCATTCGCGCAGCTTGGCGACGGCCTGACGGATGATGCTGACCGATTGGCGCATCTCCTCCATCCGGACAAGGTAACGGTCATAGCAGTCGCCGTTCTTGCCGACGGGGATCTGGAAATCGAATTCGTCGTAGCATTCATAGGGTTGCGCCCGGCGCAGGTCCCAGGCCAGCCCCGACCCGCGCACCATCACGCCGGAAAAACCCCAGTTCAGGATGTCTTCCTCGGTGACCACGCCGATATCGGCGTTGCGCTGCTTGAAGATGCGGTTTTCGGTCAGCAGCCCGTCGATATCGTCCAGAACGGCGGGGAATTCGACCGCCCATTCCTCGATATCGTCGATCAATTCGTCGGTCAGGTCCTGATGCACGCCGCCGGGCCGGAAATAGTTGGCGTGCAGGCGCGCGCCGCAGGCGCGCTCATAGAACACCATCAGCTTCTCGCGTTCCTCGAAGCCCCAGAGCGGCGGGGTCAGCGCGCCCACGTCCATCGCCTGCGTGGTGACGTTCAGCAGGTGGTTCAGCACCCGGCCGATTTCGCTGAACAGGACACGGATCAGGCTGGCGCGGCGCGGGATTTCCACGCCGGTCAGCTTTTCGATCGCAAGGCACCACGCATGTTCCTGATTCATCGGCGCCACATAGTCGAGGCGGTCGAGATAAGGCAGGTTCTGCAGGTAGGTGCGGGATTCCATCAGCTTCTCGGTGCCACGGTGCAGCAGGCCGATATGCGGGTCGCAGCGTTCGACGATTTCGCCGTCCAGTTCCAGCACAAGCCGCAGCACGCCGTGCGCTGCCGGGTGCTGCGGGCCGAAGTTGATGTTGAAGTTGCGGATCTTCTGTTCGCCGGTCAGGGCGTCGTCGAAACCTTTGGAGCCGTCCATCATTTCGCCTCCTTGTTAGCGATCAAGCCCTTGGCAAAATAAGCAATGCCTGAAGCTAGCGCGGTCGACAGAACGATCGAAATCAAACCCGTCATCGGACTGAAGGGAATTGGTAATAGACACCAAACCGCCACGAAAACAGCCGCGAATAGTGAAGCTATCTTCGCGCTCTTCGTGAAATAGATAATCAGCACCAGCCCAATCAAGATCACCGGGTTCAAAAGGTTTGCTATGGCTTGAACAAGGATTCCCATCATTTCGCCTCCCCTTTCTCGTCCCCCGGCAGGATGTAATTGGCCCCTTCCCACGGGCTCATGAAATCGAACTGGCGGTATTCCTGAACCAGCTTGACCGGCTCATAGACCACGCGCTTGAGTTCTTCGTCATAGCGCACCTCGGTGTACCCGGTGGTCGGGAAATCCTTGCGCAGCGGGTGCCCGCGGAAACCGTAATCGGTCAGGATACGGCGCAGGTCCGGATGGCCCGAGAACAGGATGCCGAACATGTCGAAGACTTCGCGTTCGAACCAGTTGGCTGAGGGGTGGACATCCACGATCGAGGGCACCATTTCGTCTTCGCGCACCGATGCCCGAAGGCGGATGCGGTGGTTCTGGTACATCGACAGGAAATGATACACCACGTCGAACCGCTTGGCCCGCTCGGGGTAATCCACGGCGGTGATATCCACCAGGGTGGAGAATTTGCAGCTCGGGTCCGATTTCAGAAAATCGATGAAGTCGACAATATTTGCCGGGGTCACATCGATATTCAGCTCGCCATAGGCGATGTCCCATCCGATCACGCAATCGGGCCGCTTGAGCTCGATATGGGTGGCCAGTTCGGTCAAGGCTTCGGTCATTGTCAGTCCCCTTCCGCGATCAGCGCACGATGGTGCCGGTGCGGCGGATTTTGCGTTGCAGCTGCATGATGCCGTACATCAGCGCCTCGGCGGTCGGCGGGCAGCCGGGCACGTAGACGTCGACCGGCACGAAACGGTCGATCCCCTGTACCACGCTGTAGGTGTCGAACACTCCGCCGGTCGACGCGCAAGCCCGCGCCAGTCGGACCTGATGATCGTCGCCGGCACCCTGACCAACAAGATGGCCCCGGCGCTGCGCAAGGTTTACGACCAGATGCCGGAACCGCGCTACGTGATCTCGATGGGGTCCTGCGCCAATGGCGGCGGCTATTACCATTACAGCTACTCGGTCGTGCGCGGCTGTGACCGGATCGTTCCGGTCGACGTCTACGTGCCCGGCTGCCCGCCCAGTGCCGAAGCTCTGGTCTATGGCATCCTGCAGCTGCAACGTAAAATCCGCCGCACCGGCACGATCGGGAGGTAACGATGACCGAAGCCC
>JAWVXM010000239.1:0-4208 GCA_033723255.1 Thalassovita sp. | reverse complement strand
GTATCTTTACCAATATCTACGGCATGCATGACCGCACCCTGGCGGGGGCACAGGCGCGTGGACATTGGGATGGCACCGCCGGCATCATCGAAAAGGGCCGCGACTGGATCGTGGAACAGATGAAGGCCAGCGGGCTGCGCGGTCGCGGCGGCGCGGGTTTCCCGACCGGGCTGAAATGGTCCTTCATGCCGAAGGAAAGCGATGGCCGCCCGGCCTACCTGGTGATCAACGCCGACGAATCCGAACCGGGCACCTGCAAGGACCGCGAAATCATGCGCCACGATCCGCACACGCTGATCGAAGGGGCGCTGATCGCCAGTTTCGCGATGGGGGCGCATGCGTCCTATATCTATATCCGCGGCGAATATATCCGCGAACGCGAAGCGCTGCAGCGCGCCATCGACGAAGCCTACGACGCCGGCCTGCTGGGCAAGAACGCGGCGGGCTCGGGCTGGGATTTCGACCTTTACCTGCATCACGGGGCAGGGGCCTATATCTGCGGCGAGGAAACCGCGCTGATCGAAAGTCTTGAGGGCAAGAAGGGCATGCCCCGGATGAAGCCGCCGTTCCCGGCGGGCGCCGGTCTTTACGGCTGCCCGACGACGGTGAACAACGTGGAATCCATCGCCGTCGTGCCGACCATCCTGCGCCGTGGCCCGGAATGGTTCGCCGGTTTCGGCCGCCCCAACAACGCGGGGACCAAGCTGTTCGCGATCTCGGGCCACGTCAACAATCCCTGCGTGGTCGAGGAAGCGATGTCGATCTCCTTCGAGGAACTGATCGAGAAACATTGCGGCGGTATCCGCGGCGGCTGGGACAACCTGCTGGCGGTGATCCCCGGCGGGTCGTCGGTGCCCTGCGTGCGTGGTGAAAACATGCGCGACGCGATCATGGATTTCGATTACCTGCGCGGCGAACTGGGCTCGGGGCTCGGTACAGCGGCGGTGATCGTGATGGACAAGTCGACCGATATCGTCAAAGCGATCTGGCGGCTGTCGAAATTCTACAAGCACGAAAGCTGCGGCCAGTGCACGCCCTGCCGCGAAGGCACCGGCTGGATGATGCGGGTGATGGACCGCCTGGTGAAGGGCGAGGCCGAGCCGGAAGAAATCGACATGCTGTGGGACGTGACCAAGCAGGTCGAGGGCCACACGATCTGCGCCCTTGGTGACGCGGCGGCCTGGCCGATCCAGGGCCTGATCCGCAACTTCCGCGAAGAGATCGAAGACCGCATCAAGGCGCAGAAAACGGGCCGTACGGGCGCGATGGCGGCGGAGTAACGATTGATGCGTAAGGCGATCATCCTTCTTCTGGCGGCGGGGCTTCTGGCCGGTTGCGGTGTCCGGGAAAGAATCCAGGGCGCCAATAACCGCGTGGCCTTCGACGGGATCTATTTCCGGACCCGCCTGAACGCCGAGAAGGATGACAAGCAGGCCTTCGCTGTGACGGTCGCTGGCGCTGCGCGGAACCTTGATGCCGCGCGCGAGGCGGGGCGGTATGAAGCCACCCGTTATTGCGTCACCAATTATGGTAATTCCGAAGTCGACTGGACCCAGGGTCCTGAGGACGCGGCGGAAAACCTGGTGATCGAAAACGGGGCACTCGTTCTGACGGGACGGTGCCGCGGATGAAGGGTTTTCCGGTCATATCAACGCGTTACGGCGGCTGTTATTGCATAGCATCCGGCTGTGGTTGCATCTTTTCGCAGCGTTTCGCTGCGAACAAAGGAGATGTGACATGCGCATGATTTCGACCCTGATCACCGCCGCTGCCCTGACGCTGGCCCTGACCTATGCGGTCAGCGCCAAGGCGGCGCTGCGCGACGTACCGGAAATCGACGACAACATGCTGTGGGTGGCTCTTGCCATCGAGATCAGCGACAGATGTGACGAGATCGCGCCGCGTACCCTGAAGGGGCTGTTCTTCCTCAACACGTTGAAGAACCGCGCCAAGGCGATGGGGTACAGCGATGACGAGATCCGCACATATGTCAAAAGCGATGAAGAAAAGGCCCGCATGCGCGACCGCGGCGAGGCTTACGTGAAATCCATGGGGTTGAACCCCGCCGATACCGGCGATCTGTGCACCCTTGGCTATGCCGAGATCGCGCGCAGCAGCCAGATCGGTGTCCTGTTGAAAGCAAAGTGAGGCCAGATGTCCGACCTACGCAAGATCGTCATCGATGACCAGGAGATCGAAGTCGATGGGGCAATGACCCTGATCCAGGCCTGTGAACAGGCGGGGGTGGAAATCCCGCGTTTCTGTTATCACGAACGGCTGTCGATCGCGGGTAACTGCCGGATGTGTCTTGTCGAAGTGGTCGGTGGCCCGCCGAAGCCCGCCGCATCCTGCGCGATGCAGGTGCGTGACCTGCGCCCGGGGCCGGAAGGCCAGCCGCCGGTGGTGAAGACCAATTCGCCGATGGTGAAAAAGGCGCGCGAAGGGGTGATGGAATTCCTGCTGATCAACCACCCGCTGGATTGCCCGATCTGCGATCAGGGCGGCGAATGCGACCTGCAGGATCAGGCGATGGCCTATGGCGTCGATTTCTCGCGCTACCGCGAACCGAAGCGGGCGGCGGATGACCTGAATCTCGGGCCGCTGGTGGAAACCCACATGACCCGCTGCATCAGCTGCACCCGCTGCGTGCGCTTCACCACCGAAGTCGCAGGCATCACCCAGATGGGCCAGACCGGCCGTGGTGAAGACAGCGAAATCACCTCGTATCTGGGCGAAACGCTCGACAGCAACATGCAGGGCAACGTCATCGACCTGTGCCCGGTGGGCGCGCTGGTGTCGAAACCCTATGCCTTCACCGCCCGTCCGTGGGAACTGACCAAGACCGAAACCATCGACGTGATGGATGCTCTGGGTTCGAATGTCCGGGTCGATACCAAGGGCCGCGAGGTCAAGCGTATCCTGCCGCGCAACCATGACGGCGTGAACGAGGAATGGATTTCCGACAAGACCCGTTTCGTCTGGGACGGTTTGCGCCGGCAGCGTCTGGACACGCCCTATATCCGTGAAAACGGCAAGCTGCGCCCGGCCAGCTGGCGCGAGGCGCTTTCGGCCGCCGCAGCCGCGATGAAGGGCAAGAAGGTGGCCGGCCTTGTCGGCGATCTGGCGCCGGTGGAAGCCACTTTTGCGCTGAAACAGCTGGTCGAAGGCCAGGGTGGTCAGGTCGAATGCCGGACCGATGGCGCGGCGCTGCCCGCCGGCAACCGGTCGGCCTATGTCGGTACCGCCGCGATCGAAGATATCGACAGCGCGCAGACCATCCTGCTGATCGGCACCAACCCGCGCGAGGAAGCGCCGGTGCTGAACGCGCGTATCCGCAAGGCCTGGCTGCGCGGCGCACGGGTGGCTCTGGTGGGGCAGGCGGCGGATCTGACCTATGACTACACGTTCTATGGCGATGACCGCGAAGCGCTGCAGGCGCTGGTCGAGAAGGATCACAAGAACGCCAAGGGCAAGGACACCCTTGTCATCGTCGGACAGGGCGCCATCAACGAAGCCGACGGCGCCGCCGTTCTGGCCGCCGCGATGAAGGTGACCGAACTGACCGAGTCGAAATTCATGGTGCTACACACCGCCGCCGGCCGGGTCGGTGCGATGGATGTCGGTGCCGTGGCCGAAGGTGGCATGACCAAGGCGCTGGAAGGGGCCGACGTCGTCTATAATCTCGGTGCGGACGAGGTCGAGATCGCCGAGGGTCCCTTCGTGATCTACCAAGGCAGCCACGGCGACCGCGGAGCACACCGCGCCGACGTGATCCTGCCGGGTGCCGCCTACACGGAAGAAAACGGCCTGTTCGTGAATACCGAAGGCCGCCCGCAGCTGGCGCTGCGCGCCGGGTTCGCGCCGGGCGAGGCCAAGGAAAACTGGGCGATCCTGCGGGCGCTGTCGGCAGAACTGGGCGCGCCGCTG
This sequence comes from Thalassovita sp., assembly GCA_033723255.1. Taxonomy (GTDB): domain Bacteria; phylum Pseudomonadota; class Alphaproteobacteria; order Rhodobacterales; family Rhodobacteraceae; genus Thalassobius. Next base: position 281 of record JAWVXM010000239.1, on the reverse strand, counting down.
GCCTACGACAGCCTGGCGCAGCTGCGGCAGGCGCTGGTCGCCGAGGTGCCGCACCTGGCTCAGATCGACCAGGTGGTCGAGAACGAATGGCAGCCGCTGGAGCTGAAACCGCTGGGCAAGGCGAGCTTCCGCCCGGCGATCCGCGATTTCTACCTGACCAACCCGATCGCACGGTCCAGCGCTCTGATGGCGGAACTGTCGGCCAACGCCAAGGCACGCCGTGCAGACAAGGTTGCGGCCGAGTGATGAAAGCGCCTTTGTTCATATCCCTTCTGGCGGCG
>JAWVXM010000238.1:0-4212 GCA_033723255.1 Thalassovita sp. | reverse complement strand
GGGCGGGCTGACCCGGCTGACCGATAGCGGGCTCAGCATCACCGAATGGAAACCGGTCACCGGGGCTCTGCCGCCGATGAACGAAGCCGCCTGGCAGGAAGAATTCGACAAGTACAAGGCGATCCCGGAATTCCAGCTGCAGAACAGCTGGATGGAGCTTTCCGATTTCAAATCGATCTACTGGTGGGAATGGGGCCACCGGCAACTGGGCCGGGTGATCGGGCTGGTCTGGGCGCTTGGTTTCTTCGGCTTCCTGGCCGCACGGCAGATCCCGACGGGCTGGACCCAGCGGTTGCTGCTGATCGGTGCCCTGGGCGGCGCGCAGGGGGCCGTGGGCTGGTGGATGGTCAGTTCGGGGCTGTCCGGCTCGATGCTGGATGTCGCCAGTTACCGGCTGGCCACCCATCTGGGGCTGGCCTTCGTGATCCTGGGTTTCATCGCATGGTATGTGTTCCTGCTGGGGCTTGAGGAACGCGACCTGATGCAGGCGCGGCGGTCGCGCGAGCGCAAGCTGTGGGGCATTTCCACCGGCTGGCTGCACCTGGCCTTCGTGCAGATCCTGCTGGGCGCGCTGGTCGCCGGGATCGATGCGGGCCAAAGCTTTACCGACTGGCCGCTGATGGGCGGGCAGGTGGTGCCGCCGGAGGCGTTCGATATCACCCCCGTCTGGCGCAATTTCTTTGAAAACCCCGGGCTGGTGCAGTTCATTCACCGTTGCGTGGCCTACCTGCTGTTCGGCTTCGCGATCATGGCGTTCCTGAAGGGGCGCAAATCGGCCCACGCTGCAACGCGGGCGGCTTTCACCGCCGCCTTCATTGCGGTGATGGGGCAGGTCTGCCTTGGCATCTACGTGCTGATTTCGGGCGTACATGCGCATGTGGCGATCACCCACCAGATCGTTGCGGTGCTGGTCTGGGTGCTGGTGCTGCGCGCGCGGTTCCTGAGCGGCTATCCGGTGGTCGGTTCAATTCGGGGGGCATGAAATGAGCGCATATGATGAACTGATGGCATTCCAGCGCGACACAATGGCGCTGGCGCAGGTGGCCGGGCGTCTGGGCTGGGATCAGGAAACGATGATGCCGCGCGGCGCGGCCGACCAACGGTCGGACGAAATGGCGGCGATGGAAAAGGTGCTGCACGCACGGCGCACCGATCCGCGCATGGGTGACTGGCTGGCGGCGATCGACGACGCGGCGCTGGATCAGGTCGGGCAGGCGCAGATGCGCCATATCCGCAAATCCTATGCCCGGTCGATGAAGGTGCCCGCCGATCTGGCCGCCGAGATCGCCAGGCTGACCAGCAAGGCGCAGGGCCAGTGGGCGCAGGCGCGCGCGGATGAAGACGTGGCCGCCTTCCTGCCGGTGCTGGAAAAGGTGGTCGGGCTGAAGCGGCAGGAAGGTCAGGCGCTGGCCGATGGCGGCGATGTCTATGACGCCATGATCGACGATTATGAGCCGGAAATGACCGCCGCCGAACTGGCCGCGATGTTCGGTGCGATGCGGCCGCGCCTGGTGGCCTTGCGCGAAGCGGTGCTGGCAGCCGAACCACCCAAGGCCTTGTCGGGGCATTTCCCTGCAGACAAGCAGATGGAGCTGAGCGGCAAGCTTGCCACCACCTTCGGATATGATCTGCATCACGGGCGGATCGACAAGGCGGTGCACCCGTTCAGTTCCGGGTCGGGCCATGACGTGCGGATCACCACCCGCACCAGCGAGCTGGACCCGTTCAACTGCTTCTATTCGACCATCCACGAGGTCGGGCATGCCTGTTACGAGCAGAATATCGACGATGCTTACCTGCTGACGCCCTTGGGCGGCGGCGTGTCGATGGGCGTGCATGAAAGCCAGAGCCGGATCTATGAGAACCAGATGGGCCGGTCACGCGAATTCACCGGCTGGCTGTATGGCCGGATGAAAGAGGAATTCGGCGATTTCGGCATCGACAGCGCGGAAGACTTCTACCGCACCGTCAACCGGGTGCATGAAGGGTACATCCGTACCGAGGCCGACGAGGTGCAGTATAACCTGCATGTCATGCTGCGCTTCGATCTGGAACGCGCGCTGATGCAGGGGGATCTGGACGTCTTTGACCTGGAAGCGGCGTGGAACGACCGGTTCGAGGCCGATTTCGGCTATGCCGTCGACAAGCCCTCCAACGGCTGTCTGCAGGATGTGCACTGGTCGGTCGGGCTGTTTGGCTATTTCCCGACCTACAGCCTGGGCAACGTCTATGCCGGCTGTCTGTACCAGGCGCTGCGCAAGGCGGTGCCGGAGCTGGACGGGCAATTGGGGCGGGGGGATCTGACCGAGGCGACGGGTTGGTTGAAGGACAACCTGCAGACCCACGGCGGGCTGTATGAGCCGGCGCAGGTGGTCGAACGCGCCAGCGGCATCGCGCCGGGGCCGGGGCCGTTGCTGGATTACCTGGAAGACAAGTTCGGCGGGATCTACGGGCTGTAACTACGCCTGACCCGACCGGAGTGAGCGGAAAAAGAAAGGGGCAGGCCGCTTGGCCTGCCCCTTTTCATTCAGTGAATGGGTGCGATCAGCTGTCCTGATCGTCGCCGTCTTCCTCGTCCTGTTCGACGATACGGGCAACGGACACGACGACTTCGCCCTTGCCGGTGTCGAACACCTTGACCCCGCCGGCCGAGCGCGAGCGGAAGGAAATGCCATCGACCGGCACCCGGATCGATTGCCCCTTGGAGGTGGCCAGCATCACCTGGTCATCCAGCTCCACCGGGAAGGAGGCAACGAGTTCGCCGCCGCGCATCGCCTTGTCCATCGCCGTCACGCCCATGCCGCCACGGCCACGCACCGGGTAGTCATGCGAGCTAGACAGCTTGCCCGACCCGTTCGCGGTGATGGTCAGGATCAGGTTTTCCACCGCCGACATCTCGGCATAGCGTTCGGGGCTGATCGATCCTTCGATCTGTTCCTCTTCGGCCTCGGCATCGTCGGCCAGACCGGCCACGGCGCGGCGCATCTTCAGGTAAGCGGCGCGTTCTTCCGGGGTGGCTTCGAAATGGCGGATGATTGACATCGACACGACGCGATCGCCATCACCAAGACGGATGCCGCGTACACCGGTGGATTTGCGGCCCTTGAAGACCCGCACATCGGTGGTGGGGAAGCGGATCGCGCGGCCCGAATTTGTCACCAGCATCACGTCGTCGTCTTCGGACGCGATGCGCGCGTTCACCAGTTCCACGCCTTCGGGCAGGTCCATAGCGATCTTGCCGTTGCGCATCACGTTGGTGAAGTCCGACAGCGCGTTGCGGCGCACGTCGCCGGCGCTGGTGGCGAAGACGATCTGCAGGTCGGACCATTCGTCTTCGGGGCGGTCGACCGGCATGATCGCGGCGATGGAAACCCCCGACGGGATCGGCAGGATGTTGACGATCGCCTTGCCCTTCGACGTCCGGCCGCCTTGCGGCAGGCGCCAGGTCTTGAGCTTGTAGGCCATGCCGTCGGTGGTGAAGAACAGGAGCTGCGTGTGAGTATTGGCCACGAAGAGCGTGGTAACCACGTCCTCTTCCTTGGTCTGCATGCCCGACAGCCCCTTGCCGCCGCGCCTTTGCGCACGGAAATCGGCCAGGGGGGTGCGCTTGATATAGCCGCCCGAAGTGACCGTCACGACCATGTCTTCGCGTTCGATCAGGTCCTCGTCTTCCATGTCGCCCGACCATTCGACGATCTCGGTCCGGCGCGGCACGGCGAATTCCTCGCGCACCTCGCGCAGCTCTTCGGAGATGATCGCCATGATCCGTTCGCGCGAACGCAGAATATCGAGGTATTCCTTGATCTTGCCGGCCAGTTCTTCCAGCTCGTCGGTGACTTCCTTGACCCCGATCTGGGTCAGGCGCTGCAGCCGCAATTCGAGGATGGCGCGGGCCTGGGTTTCGGACAGGTTATAGGTCCCGTCCTCGTTCATCTTGTGGGTCGGATCGTCGATCAGCTGAATGTATTCGGCGATGCTGGCGGCGGGCCAGCGCCGCGTCATCAGCTTTTCGCGCGCTTCCGCCGCATCGGCCGAGGACCGGATGGCGGCGACCACTTCGTCCACGTTGGACACCGCGACGGCCAGACCGCACAGGATGTGGCTGCGTTCGCGCGCCTTGCGCAACAGATACGCCGTGCGCCGCGCGACCACGTCCTCGCGGAAATCGATGAAGGCGGTCAGGAACTTGCGCAGCGTCAGCTGCTCTGGCCG
>JAWVXM010000237.1:0-4245 GCA_033723255.1 Thalassovita sp. | reverse complement strand
GGTGAAGGAATACCGGGAAACCTACTGGATGCCGGAATACGTGCCCAAGGACACCGATTTCCTGGCCTGTTTCAAGATCATCCCGCAGGAAGGCGTGCCGCGCGAGGAAGCTGCCGCCGCCGTCGCCGCGGAAAGCTCCACCGGGACCTGGACCACGGTCTGGACCGACCTGCTGACCGATCTGGATTACTACAAGGGCCGTGCCTACGCGATCGAGGACGTGCCGGGCAGCGATGACGCTTTCTATGCTTTCATCGCCTATCCGATCGACCTGTTCGAGGAAGGTTCGGTGGTCAACGTTCTGACCTCGCTGGTGGGCAACGTGTTCGGCTTCAAGGCGGTGCGTGCACTGCGGCTGGAAGACGTGCGTATCCCGCTGGCCTATGTGATGACCTGCGGCGGCCCGCCGAACGGGATCCAGGTCGAACGCGACGTGATGAACAAATATGGCCGCCCGATGCTGGGCTGCACCATCAAGCCCAAGCTGGGCCTGAGCGCCAAGAACTACGGGCGTGCGGTTTATGAATGCCTGCGCGGCGGGCTCGACTTCACCAAGGACGACGAAAACGTCAATTCGCAGCCCTTCATGCGCTGGCGCCAGCGCTTCGATTTCGTGATGGAAGCAATCCACAAGGCGGAACAGGAAACCGGTGAGCGCAAGGGCCACTACCTGAACGTCACCGCGCCGACCCCGGAAGAGATGTACAAGCGCGCCGAATACGCCAAGGAACTTGGCGCACCGATCATCATGCATGACTACCTCACGGGGGGCTTCACCGCCAACACGGGGCTCGCCAACTGGTGCCGCGACAACGGCATGCTACTGCACATCCACCGCGCCATGCACGCGGTTCTGGACCGCAACCCGAACCACGGCATCCATTTCCGGGTGCTGACCAAGATGCTGCGCCTGTCGGGCGGCGACCACCTGCATACCGGCACCGTTGTCGGCAAGCTGGAAGGCGACCGCGCTTCGACCCTGGGCTGGATCGACCTGCTGCGCGAACGCTACGTCAAGGAAGACCGGTCGCGCGGTATCTTCTTCGATCAGGACTGGGGATCGATGCCCGGCGCCTTCGCGGTGGCCTCGGGCGGGATCCACGTCTGGCACATGCCGGCGCTGGTCACGATCTTTGGCGACGACGCGGTTCTGCAATTCGGCGGCGGCACGCTGGGCCATCCCTGGGGCAACGCGGCGGGCGCCGCGGCCAACCGGGTGGCGCTGGAAGCCTGTGTCGAGGCGCGCAACCAGGGCCGCCAGCTGGAAAAGGAAGGCAAGGACATCCTGATCCAGGCTGCCAAGTCGAGCCCGGAACTCGCCACGGCGATGGAGACCTGGAAGGAAATCAAGTTCGAGTTCGACACCGTCGACAAGCTCGACGTGCAGCACCGCTGAGCGACATTTCCGACCTCGCGCATTCAGCCGCGGGGCCGGACCAGAGAACCGAAAGGACCGATCCATGAGTGAAATGCAGGATTACAAATCGTCGCTTTCCGACGTCGAAAGCCGCAAGTTCGAAACCTTTTCCTACCTGCCGGAAATGGATGCCGACCGCATCCGCAAACAGGTCGAATATATCGTGTCGAAGGGCTGGAACCCGGCGGTGGAGCATACCGAGCCGGAAAACGCGATGGACCATTACTGGTACATGTGGAAGCTGCCGATGTTCGGTGAAACCGATGTCGACCGCATCCTCGCCGAGGCCGATGCCTGCCACAAGGCGCATCCCGACAACCACGTGCGGTTGGTGGGGTATGACAACTATGCCCAGTCGAAGGGCGCCGAGATGGTGATTTACCGGGGCAACCCGGTCTGAGGGATCGGACCGCGATGCGCGATCCGACCGACGCGGGGGGCCAGCCCCCCGCACCCCCCGGGATATTTTCGAAAAGAAGAAGGGCGAAGACGCCCAAGGTGATCCGAGATGACGATGCACGATGTCGAACAGTTCAAGGTGATGCAGGAACCCTATTACCGGGTGATCGGCGACGAGGAAAAACTGTACGAAGCCGCCTATGCCCGCCGGATGCCGGTGATGCTGAAGGGGCCGACCGGCGCGGGGAAATCCCGCTTCGTCGAATACATGGCGTGGAAGCTGGGCCGGCCCCTGATCACCGTGGCGTCGAACGAGGACATGACCGCGTCGGATCTTGTGGGGCGTTTCCTTCTCGACAAGGATGGCACCAAGTGGCAGGACGGTCCGCTGACCATCGCCGCGCGGATCGGCGCGATCTGTTACCTCGACGAAATCGTCGAGGCGCGGCAGGACACGACCGTGGTGATCCACCCGCTGACCGATCACCGCCGCCAGCTGCCGCTGGACAAGAAGGGCGAACTGATCCAGGCGCATCCCGATTTCCAGCTCGTGATTTCCTACAACCCCGGTTACCAGTCGCTGATGAAGGATCTTAAGCAGTCGACCAAGCAGCGCTTTGCCGCGCTCGATTTCGACTACCCGGACGCGTCGCTGGAAACCGAGATCGTCGCGACCGAAACCGGCGTCGATCCCGTCATCGCCGAAAAGCTGGTGCAGATCGCCCACCGCAGCCGCAACCTCAAGGGCCACGGGCTGGACGAGGGCATCTCGACCCGTCTTTTGGTCTATGCCGGGCAGATGATCGCGCAGGGGGTGGAGCCGAAAGCGGCCTGCCAGATGACGCTGGTCACGCCACTGACCGATGATCCTGACATGCGCGAAACGCTGCAGGCGGCGGTAGAGACCTTCTTCGTGTGAGCCGCCGGGCGGGACAGCAGCCATGAGTATCGACCTCGAAGACTACCGCGCCTGTTTCGCCAAGGCCCCGCCGGAAACCTTTGCCACGGTCGAGGCGGAATTCCACGATGCCGCCCGCGTCATGAGCGCCGCCGGCCTGTCCGATTACATGGAAGGCGCCAAGGCGCTGTGCAGCCTCGGCCGCGGTCATGACCTGGTGCTGGCCTATCTGGAAAACATGCCCGCCGTGGCCCGCGAATGCGGCGAGGACGTGATCCGCGACTGCGTCGGCGCGGCGATGAAGCTGAGTTCCATGACCTCGGGCGATGTGATCGCGCTTCTGTTCGCCTCGCTGCCCACCGCCGCGCGGCGGCTGGGTGATCCGGAATTGCTGCGCGGTTACCTGCAGCTGATCCACCAGCTGTCGGCCAAGGCCGCGCGCGGGTTGCGGCCGATGCTCGGGGTGATCGACGAATTGCTGTCCAAGCTCACCCTGTCGGGGCTGAAACGCTGGGCCAATTTCGGGGCCGATGCCTACAGGCGCGACCTTGCCAACCTGACGAAATACTTCGCGCTGGAAAGCGCCGACGCCAGGAAGATGCTGCAGCAGGAACGGCGCGGCACCCTGTTCATCGACACGCAGCGCAAGCTGAACTTCTATCTGCGGGCGCTGTGGGGGCGCGATTTCTTTCTGCGCCCGACGGCGGCCGATTATCAGGGCTTCCGCCCCTATATCGAAACCCACGTGCTGCACCTGCCCGACGCGGTGGACGATATCGCGGGGATTTCCGGCCATGACCTGTACCGTGCGATGACGGCGCATCTGGCCGCCCATATCCAGTATTCCACCGCCGCCATTTCCGCCGAGCAGCTGTCGCCCGCGCAGATGTTCTTCATCGGGCTGGTCGAGGATGCCCGTGTCGAATATTGCGCGGCACGGGAATTCCCCGGCCTGTCGAAGCTCTGGCGCGGGTTGCTGGCGCTGCGTTACGAGGCAAGGCCGGAACACCCGACGGTGACGGCGCTGGAAGCCTTCGCGCATCTGCTGAGCGAACCGGCGGCCCTGACCGGCAACCCGGCTCTCGATGCCCTGGGGGCGAAGTTCCATGCCGGGATCGCTGACAATGCCGGCAACAACCAGTTTTCGTGGGATATCGGCATGGAGCTGTTCCACGTCTTCGCCGCGACCCGCGACGTGCCCAGCCTGCGCATCCTGAATTCGATCCGCATACCCCATCGCGACGACAACCGCTTCGCCTGGGAATTCGAGGAATTCGACTGGGATGCCCATGGCGCCGAATACATCCCCGCCAGCCAGCGGCAGGTCCGCAAGCACGTGTCGGTGATGGAAATGGCGCATGAGGTAGATGCCGAGCTGGCCGGCGATGACGCGCAGGAAATCTGGGTCTGCAGCGACAATTTCATGCCCTATGAGGATGCGGGCGAGGCCACCACCAGCTTCAACGACATGTGGGGCAAGGAACCGATTTCGCCGCCCTTCCATTACCCCGAATGGGATTATCAGGTGCAG
>JAWVXM010000236.1:0-4247 GCA_033723255.1 Thalassovita sp. | reverse complement strand
GCGCCTGGCTGATGCGCGGAGCGGGCTGCACCTGGAATGACATCACCGACCGGGATTTCGACGCCCAGGTGGAACGCACGAAATCGCGCCCGATCCCGTCGGGCCAGGTCAGCGCCAGACAAGCCGCCCTCTATCTGGGGCTTCAGGCATTGGTGGCCTTTGCCATCCTTCTGACCTTCAACAGGGCCGCCATCATCATGGGAATCGTATCGCTGCTGCCGGTTGCCATCTATCCCTTTGCCAAGCGCTTCACCTGGTGGCCGCAGGTGTTCCTGGGGATCGCGTTCAATTGGGGGGCGCTGCTGGCCTGGGTGGCGCATACCGGGTCGCTGGACCCGGCGGCCTTCGCGCTTTATTTCTCCGGCATGGCGTGGACGCTGTTCTATGACACGATCTATGCCCATCAGGACAAGGAAGACGACGCGCTGATCGGGGTGAAATCCACCGCCCGGCTGTTCGGCGAACGCACGCCGCAATGGCTGAAACGGTTCTTGGGGCTTGCCGTCGCGTTGATGTCGCTTGCGGTTCTGCTGGCGATGGCCGGGCGCGAGGGTTCGCCCTTCGCGGTGCTGGTGGCGCTTCTGGGCCCTTGGGCGTTCGGGGCGCACATGCTTTGGCAGATGCGCGTTCTGGATACCGAAAACCACGCGATTTGCCTGCGTCTTTTCCGTGCCAACAGGGATACCGGGCTGATCCCTTTGCTGTTTTTCGCCGGTGCCGCTTTCCTTTGATTGCACAATGCGCCAAGCCCGCCTAAACATCTGGGCAACTTGACTAGACGTACAGGGAAATATGCGCCTGTCTTCGCTTTTGCTAACTGCCGCCCCCTTCACGGTCGCCGCGGTTCTGGGATTACTGTCCGCCCACGGTATCGTGGATGTGATCGAAGATAATTCCGAACGGGGGATCCGCCGCAGCCTCGATGACCACGGGATGACCTGGACCGAAGTCCATTCAGACGGGTTGAAGGTGTTTCTAACCGGTATGGCCCCGTCCGAGGCACTTCGTTTCAAGGCGATCTCCACCGCTGGCAGCGTCGTCGACGCGGCCCGCGTGATCGACGAAATGACCGTGACCGACAGCGCCTCGCTGCAGGCGCCGCGCTTCTCGATCGAAATCCTGCGCAACGACAGCGGCATATCGCTCATCGGGCTGGTGCCGGCGGACATGGATCGTCAGGATCTTGTCGACAAGGTGCGATCGATCGCCGGCGACGCCTCGGTCTCGGATCTTCTGCAGACCGCCGATTATGCCCCGCCGGGCAACTGGGACGACAGCGTGGATTACGGGCTGAAAGCCCTGAAGAAACTGCCCCGGTCCAAGATATCGGTCGAAGCGGGCAACATCACCATCCGCGCCATGACCGACAGCGCCGAGGACAAGCGCAAGCTGGAACAGGACCTGTCGCGCGCCGCCGGGCATGACCTGAAACTGGCGATGGACATTTCAGCGCCGCGCCCGGTGATCACGCCCTTTACCCTGCGCTTCCTGATCGAAGACGACACAGCACGCTTCGATGCCTGTTCGGCCGAGGACGAAGAATCCCGCGACCGCATCCTGGCCGCAGCACGCAAGGCCGGGCTGAACGGCAAAGCCACCTGCACCATCGGTCTGGGCGTCCCCTCGCCCCGCTGGGGCGAGGCCGTCGAATTGTCGATCGCCGCCTTGGCCGAGCTCGGGGCCGGTTCGGTCACCCTCGCGGATGCCGATATCACCCTGATCGCCGGCGAACGGACCGATCAGGCACTGTTCGACCGGGTTGTCGGCGAATTGGAAAACGGTCTGCCCGATCTTTTCGCGCTACACCCGTCCCTGCCCAAGCCGAAGAATATCGAGACCGGCGAAGCCCCCGAATTCGTCGCCACGCTGTCCCCCGAAGGGCTGGTCCAGCTGCGCGGCCGGATGAGCGACGATCTGGCACGCGCCGCCGTCGACAGCTATGCCAAGGCGCGGTTCGGCTCTGCCTCGGTTCACAGCGCCGCGCGGCTGGACGAAACGCTGCCCGATAGCTGGCCGATGCGGGTATTGGCCGGGCTGGGCGCCCTGTCTTTGCTTTCAAACGGCGCCGTGACGGTGACACCCGACATGATTTCGATCTATGGCAAGACCGGCAAACAGGACGCCAGTGCCCAGATCGCCCGGCTGCTTGCTTCAAAGCTGGGTGAAGGCGCGCGGTTCGACATCGATGTCGAATATGTCGAACAGCTCGATCCGATCGCCGCACTGCCGACCCCGGAAGAATGCGAGGCGCAGATCGCCGAGATCCTGAAGACCCGCAAGATCAATTTTGAACCGGGATCCTATACGCCAGACGCTGAATCGCAGGGTATCCTGGACGATATCGCGGCGATCCTGAAGGAATGCGGTGACATCAAGATGGAAATCGGCGGCCACACCGACAGCCAGGGCCGTGAAAGCATGAACCAGGCGCTGAGTCAGGCACGGGCGCAGGCCGTTCTGAACGCGCTGCGCGAACGGCGCATCCTGACATCGTCCTTCAAGGCGACCGGCTATGGCGAAAGCAACCCGGTGGCCAGCAACGAGACCGAGGAAGGCCGGGATGCGAACCGCCGGATTGAATTCAAGCTGATCCGCCCCGCACCTGCGGAAGAAGCCGAAACCACGCTTGAAAGCGCCGAAACGTCGGAAACAGAAGCAGAAGCGCCTGTAGAGGAAGCCGCCGAAAAGCCCTCGGAAGAGGCAGATAAACTGGCCGGGGACGCAACCGAAACACCCGCCGAGGACACCGGAGAGAACGCCGCCGAAGAAGCCAGCGCGGTAGAAGGAGCCCAGAATGAATAGAACCGAGTTCATCATCGCAACGGCGATCGTTTTGTTCATCGCCTTCTGCATGGGCTGGTTCGCCTATTGGCTGATCCACCGTTTCACCCGGGTATCCAAGTCCGATATCGGCGAACTGGAACGCATGGCGCAGGAGCTGCACGAGGCCGAGGAAACCCGCGACCAGGCGATCACCTATATGCAGCAGCGCGAAGCCGAGCTGACCAACCAGCTGTCGCAGACCGAGGCCGAGCTTTCCGCCACCATGGACGGGCTGCGCGAGGCGCGGCACGAAGCCGAGGAACTGCGCGCCTATATCGAACGGCAGAACGCGGGCTGACGGATCAGTAGCCTTCGGGCAGGATCAGGTCGCGCGGGGCGCCGTTGCTTTGGCAGACGATGGCCGAACTCACGATGCTTTTGAAGCTTTCGATGGTCATCTCGTCTGCGAAGACGGCGCAGCCGCCCTTCTCATAGGCGATAAGAACCATCGGATTTCCCGCGCATCTCAGCGCAAAAACGCCATCGACCGGGCAGGACCTGGCGTTCTGCTCGCAGGGCATCGCATCCAGCATGCGGCTGCGTTCCGGCTCGAACAACTGCATCGTCACGATACCGGGATTCCAGAGTTCCACCTGCTTGAGCCAGATGGAAAAATCCATCAACCCTTCGCGGTCGCAATCCAGTTCCCCGGAGCGGGCCGCAAAGGCGGTCAGGCATCCGCAGAGCACCAGAACGGACCCCACCCGCAGGTTTCTACGATTCATCGCGCGATCCTTTCCCGATGCGTCCAGACTGTTTCAAGTCTAGCACCGAATTCAGAGGGAAGCGGAAAATTTGTCGTTCCGGCAAAGCCGGGTACGATCAGGTGTCCTGATCCCGGTCCAGTGCATCCAGTTCGTTGAGCAGGTCAAGCAGCGCGTCCAGCTTGTCCTGACCGAACGCGTCACGTAGCCAGGCGTTCAACCGCTGGCTTTCCTCCAGGTTGTCCAGGATCAGCTTACGACCTGCATCGGTGATCGAAATCTGCTGCTTGCGCCGATCTGTCGGATGCGGCCGGCGCAGGATCATGCCCTTGGCTTCCAGCGTCTGCAGGATGCGAGTCAGCGACGGCAACAGAAGGCAGGACCGGTCGGCAATTTCCGTCGGATCAAGCGTGCCGCGTTCATCCAGCACCCGCAGGACCCGCCATTGCTGCTCGGTCACGCCTGCCTTGGCAAGCATCTGACGGATCGGCCCCATCACCTTTTCCCGTGCCCGCAGCAGGGCAATCGGAAGGGATCGATTCGTATCTGTCGGTCCGGGCCGCTTGCTATCCATACCCTTGTGTGCCTTCGTTTTTTCAAAACGGCAAGACGGGGTTGACGCGGAGCGCATCATATATTTAACATGTTAATCAATCTATGGGAGGTGAAAATTGGCACATTTCATGATCGACTATTCCGCCAATCTGGAAGATGCGGTGG
>JAWVXM010000235.1:0-4270 GCA_033723255.1 Thalassovita sp. | reverse complement strand
GCATCCAGCAACGCGCTTGGCTGGCCGCGGAACCCCATGGAACGGGCGGTTTGCGGCAGGATCTGCATCAGCCCGTAATAGGGGCCGTTGCGCGCCTCGGGCCGGTACATGCTTTCGCGCTGAACCACCCGGTGCACCAGGCTGCGCGGCACCTCGTAGTGACCGGCATAGCGGTTGATCAGCCGGCGCAGTTCCGGGGTTTCGTTCGGATAGAGCGATGGTTCGGAATTCTGCGTGGACCGGGTTTCGCGCCTGCCGCAGGCGGCAAGGGGCATGGCGGCGAGAAGGAACAAGGCGTTGCGGCGTGAGAACATCGTCATGCGAAACCTATTGAAATCAGGGCCGGAGTGTAGAGCCTGACAGGCGAACGGCACAATGCCGGGCAGAAAGCAAGGCGGCTTTCCGCCGGTGGTGGGCTTGTAGGCCCGAGCTTATGGCGCCCAGCCCGAACAGCGGCGCTCTGCGCCGCCGGGCAGCGCCCGACCGCCTCCCCGGGCGGGCGCTTTTTCACTGTTTGCGCAACGCATCATCGTTGGAAGTGGCGGATGGATAAAGTGACAACCGCAGATGGAGGCGCGCCCACCCGCAGACGGGCGCTGCCCTCTGTCGTAATCTGCAATGCTAATCGACAGCATGGCCCGGCCGGAACAAGGCCCTCAGGCCGCCCCGGGCCAGCGCCAGCCGACGGTCCGGCGCTGGCCCGGCTTCGCGCTCAGTCCCTCAAACCCCAAGACACCAGCGCATCACCGCCTTTTGCGCGTGCAGCCGGTTTTCCGCCTCGTCGAAGATCACCGAATGCGGGCCGTCCATCACCGCGCTGGTCGCCTCGTCGTCGCGATGCGCTGGCAGGCAGTGCATGAACAGCGCGTCGGGTTTTGCGTGGCTCATCAGGGCTTCGTTGACCTGATAGGGGCGCAGCTGATTATGCCGCCGTTCGCGGGCCGATTGCGGGTCATGCATCGACACCCAGGTATCGGTCACGACCAGGTCGGCGCCTTCGACCGCCTTGACCGGGTCGCGTTCGATCTCGACGGTCGATCCCTTGGCGCGGGCTTCTTCGACGAAGACCATTTCCGGATCGAGAGGTTCCGGCCCGGTGAAGGTCAGGTCGAAACCGAACTGGCCGGCGGCATGGGCGAAGGAGGCAAACACGTTGTTGCCGTCACCGCACCACACCACCTTTTTGCCCGCGATCGGGCCGCGATGTTCCTCGAAGGTTTGGATATCGGCCATGATCTGGCACGGATGGGTGCGGTTGGTCAGGCCGTTGATCACCGGCACCGAGGCATATTCGGCCATTTCCAGCAGGGTCTGTTCCTCGAAGGTGCGGATCATGATCAGGTCGACATAGCGCGACAGCACACGCGCGGTGTCGGCGATGGTTTCACCGTGACCCAGCTGCATGTCGGCGCCCGACAGCACCATCGTCTGGCCCCCCATCTGGCGCACGCCCACGTCGAAGCTGACCCGGGTCCGGGTCGAGGGTTTTTCGAAGATCAGCGCGACCATCTGGCCGGCCAGCGGCTGTTCGTCATCGGGCGTGCCCTTGGGCCGGTCGTTGCGGGCCGTTTTCATCGCCTTGGCCGCATCGATCATCGAGCGCAGGTCTTCGGGGCTGGTTTTGTTGATATCGAGAAAATGGGTCATCGGTTTGTCTTTCGTCGGAGGGGGAGGGGGCGCTGCCCCCGTCGTGGCAGGCCACGACTCCCCCGGGATAGTTTTGAAAAGAAGAAGGTCAGGCCAGGCTTTGCGCCGCCTTGTCGAGACGCTTCAGCGCTTCGTCGATGTCTTCCTCGGTGAGATTGAGCGGTGGCAGAAGGCGGATCACGTTATCGCCGCCCGGCACGGTGATGACTTGGCAGGCATAGCCGGCATTGACCATGTCCATGTTGGGCCCCTTGCATTTCAGCCCGATCATCAGCCCGGATCCCCGGACGCTTTCGAACACGTCGGGATGGGCGGCGACCAGCCCTTCGAGTTTCTGCCGCAGGAGACCGGCGCGGGCGCGCACGGTTTCCAGGAAGCTGTCCTCGGCGACGATATCCATCACCGCGCTTCCCACCGCGGAGGCCAGCGGGTTGCCGCCATAGGTCGAACCGTGGGTGCCCGCGACCATGCCGCTGGCGGCGTCCTCGGTGGCCAGAACGGCACCCAGCGGGAAGCCGCCGCCGATGCCCTTGGCGACCATCATGATGTCGGGGGTGATACCGGCCCATTCATGGGCGAACAGCTTGCCGGTGCGGCCCATGCCGCATTGCACCTCGTCGAGGATCAGCAGGAGGCCCTTTTCGTCGCAAAGCGCCCGCAGCGCCTTCAGGTCGGCATCGGGCAGCGGGCGGATGCCGCCTTCGCCCTGTACCGGTTCGATCAGGATCGCGCCGACCGTTTCGGTGATGGCTGCGTCCAGCGCTTCGGGATCGTCCCACGGCAGGTGCACGAAACCGGGCAGCAGAGGGCCGAAACCCTTGGTCATCTTTTCCGATCCGGCCGCGGCGATCCCGGCCGAGGAGCGGCCGTGGAACGAGCCTTCGAAGGCGATGATGTCGGTCTTTTCCGGCTGGCCCTTTTCGTACCAGTACTTGCGCGCCATCTTGACCGCCAGTTCGCAGCTTTCGGTGCCGGAATTGGTGAAGAAGACGGTGTCGGCGAAGGTGTTTTCCACCAGCTTGTCGGCCAGTGCCTGCTGCTGCGGAATATGGTAGAGGTTCGACACGTGCCACAGCTTGCCGGCCTGTTCGGTCAGCGCCTGCACCAGCGCCGGATGGGCGTGCCCCAGGGCGTTTACCGCGATGCCCGCGCCGAGGTCCAGGAAACGTCGGCCATCCGCCTCGATCAGCCAGGAGCCTTCGCCCTTCACGAAGGAAAGCGGTGCGCGCGAATAGGTCGGCAGGACAGACGGGATCATGGTTTCATCCTTGTTCCATGGCAAGCCCCGAGGTTGCATCACGGGGGCCGGGTGTCAACAATTTTGGGGTGGGTTTGCCGCGATTGCGGCGGTTCATAGCGGAAGGGACGTCAGGCGCGGCTGCGTCGGCGTCGGATCTGTGCGATATGCGTGGCTTTGAACATGGCGCGCACATAGCCGGTTTCGCGGCGCGGCGAAAGGAAAATCCTATGCCGCGCGCAATTTTCATCTGGGTGGCCGGGCCCTGATCACGCCTTCAGCCGGTAGCCGGTGCGGAACATGTTCCAGGCCAGCGCGCTGACCGCCAGCGTGGTGATGAGGGAGACCGAGAGCGCCAGCCAGGGCGAACTGTCGGAAATCCCCAGCACACCATAGCGGACCCCATCGATCAGGTAGAAGACCGGGTTGAAATGGGTCATTTCCCGCATCACCCCCGGCAGGGCGCTGACAGAGTAGATGGTGCCAGACAGGAAGGCCAGCGGGGTGACGACGATATTGGTGATCGCAGCCATCTGGTCGAACTTGTTGGAATAGATCCCTGCGGCCATGCCGATCGCCCCCATCAGGGCGGATCCCAGCGTCACGAAAACCAGCGCCCAGACCGGGTGTTGCGGCACGATGCCCAGGAACAGCGCCAGTCCGATGCCGATCGCCACGGCGACCATGACGCCACGGGCGATCCCGCCCGCCAGGTATCCGATCACCAGCTCCAGCGGCGACAGCGGCGGCATCAGGGTGTCGACGATATTGCCCTGCACCTTGGAGATCACGATCGACGAGGAGGTGTTGGCAAAGGCGTTCTGGATCACCGTCATGGTCAGGATGCCCGGTGCGATGAAGGTGGTGAAGGGCACGCCCATCACCTCGCCCCGGGTTTTCCCGATGGCGATCGAGAAGATCAGCAGGAACAGCGCGGCGGTGGTCAGCGGGGCCAGCAGGGTCTGGGTCCAGACCGCCAGGAACCGCCGCACTTCGCGCGCCGCGAGCGTGTAAAGACCCAGCCAGTTGACGCGCCCGAAACGCCGTGTGCCCATTTCCATGCCCGTTTCTCCTTAGCGATGGCTGCTCTGATCCGATTCGACGCCTTGTAACTCAGGCGTTGATGATTAGAATAGAGGCTGATCTCGAATTTTGAGGGCGGCTCGCGTGAAGGGGGCCGCTTTTTAGGTAAGGAAACCGACATGTCCTGGACGGATGAACGCGTCGAACTGTTGAAGAAAATGTGGGGCGAGGGTCAATCGGCCAGCCAGATCGCCAAGGAACTGGGCGGGGTGACCCGCAACGCGGTGATCGGCAAGGTGCATCGTCTGGGCCTGTCGAACCGGTCTGGCGGCGGTGCGTCGTCGGATGGCGCTAAGACCGAAG
>JAWVXM010000234.1:0-4299 GCA_033723255.1 Thalassovita sp. | reverse complement strand
CGGTGATGTCTGCGCTCGAAGCCGAAAGCGACGTCGCGGCCATCCAGAGATACCGGGACCCGTCGCGCGCAACCGCGCAGACGGGATAACAGGAGGGCGCCAAGCCTTGGTCTTCAAACGCCGCGACCGTCGACCGATCTGGAGGATCGTGTTCGAATTCTTCTGGCCCCGCGGCGGCTGGGGACGGGCGGCGCAATATGTCAAACACCGGCTGCACCGGCTGCCCGATTCCCCCGAAAAGATCGCTCGCGGCATCTTTGCCGGTGTCTTCACCACCTTCACCCCGTTCTTCGGCATGCATTTCGTGGTCGCCGGGACGCTTGCCTTCATCATGCGGGGCAATATCCTGGCGGCGCTGCTGGGCACGTTTTTCGGCAATCCGCTGACCTATCTGCCGATCGGGGTGATCTCGATGAAGACGGGGTATTTCCTGCTGCGCCGCGATCCGCATGCGGATCACGAGGTCGAACGGTCGCTGGCCGGCAAGTTCGTCGATGCAGGGGCGGATCTGCAGCACAACTTCTTTGCAATCTTCAGCGACAAGGATATGGATTGGCACGGGTTGTCCATCTTCTATGACGAGGTGTTCTTTCCCTACATGATCGGCGGGGTCATTCCGGGAATTGTCGCCGGGCTGATCGCCTATTACATCTCGGTCCCGTTGATCCGGGCCTATCAGAACCGTCGCAAGGGCGTGTTGAAGGCGAAATTGACCGCCCTGAAGAAAAAAGCCCATCTGAAGGCTGACGATGGGCCAAAAGGCGACTAGGTTGGCGGCGGACGGCGGGGGCCGTGAGAAAGACAGGAGAAGGCGATGAAGCCTTTGGGGAAATTGCGCCTCGGCGTGAACATCGATCATGTGGCCACCGTGCGCAACGCGCGTGGCGGGGCCTATCCCGATCCGCTGCGGGCGGCCAAGCTGGCCGAAGAATTCGGTGCGGATGGCATCACCGCGCATCTGCGCGAAGACCGCCGCCATATTTCGGACGCCGATATCGACGGGCTGATGGAGGTGCTTTCGGTGCCTCTGAACTTCGAAATGGCGGCGACCGTGGAAATGCAGACCATCGCGCTGCGTCACAAACCGCACGCGGTCTGCATCGTTCCTGAGAAGCGCGAGGAACGCACCACCGAGGGCGGGTTGGAAGTGGCGCGGGAAGAAAACCGCCTGGCTCATTTCATTGCACCTTTGCGGGATGCCGGTTGCCGGGTGTCGATCTTCATCGCCGCCGATCAAAAGCAGATCGAAGCCGCCGCGCGCATCGGTGCACAGGTGATCGAACTGCATACCGGCGCCTATTGCGACGCCCATGCCGAGGGCCGGTTCGACGACCGCGATGCCGAACTGGCCGCCCTGCGCGAGATGTCCGCCTATGCCCATTCGCTGGGGCTGGAAGTCCATGCCGGGCACGGGCTGACCTATGACACGGTGAAACCCATCGCCGCCTTCCCCGAGGTGGTGGAGCTGAATATCGGCCATTTCATCATCGGCGAGGCGATTTTCCGCGGGCTGGGCCCGGCGATAAAGGAAATGCGCAGGCTGATGGACGAGGCGCGGGGAGCGTGAGCATACGGGCGATCCTTGCGGCAGCCCTGATCGGTCTCGCCACCGGCGCTTCGGCACAATCGCTGCTGCCCTGTGACTGGCAGGCTTCGGCGGCCAATATCATGGAGCCCTGGCGAGAGCACTCCCGCACCTACGCCAACGGCGATGTGCGCGTGGCGATTCTGGACACGGTTGAACCCGCTGCCGGGTCGCTTTACGTCCTGTTGCTGTCGCCGCCGAGGGGCGATCTTGGCGAGCGGCAATGTCGGGTGATCGGAGTCGACGAGGGGATCGGGTTTTCCCGCCTGCGCTTCGACACGCTCGTGTCGCGCTACTATCCAGACATCGGCCTGATGTTCCAGATGCCGGTGGAAATCTATTCCGACGATCAAGACGCGTTCTTACCTGTCACACTGACCTTTTCGGTAAACCAGGCAACGGGCGAGATCGGGGTGGAGATCGAATGATCCTCGGTATCGGCAGCGATCTGGCCAATATCGATCGGATCGCCGGGACGCTCGATCGTTTCGGCGACCGGTTCCGCGACCGCGTCTTTACCGAGGTCGAACAGCGTAAGGCCGAGCGACGCAAGGACGTGGCCGGGACCTATGCCAAACGCTGGGCCGCCAAGGAAGCCTGTTCCAAGGCGCTTGGCACCGGGCTGCGGATGGGGATCGCCTGGAAGGACATGGCGGTCAGTAATATCGAAACCGGTCAGCCGGTGATGCAGGTCACCGGCTGGGCGCTGGAGCGGCTGCAAGCGATGACGCCACCGGGTCACGAGGCGATCATTCACGTAACCTTGACCGACGATTACCCCTGGGCACAGGCCTTTGTGGTGATCGAAGCCCGCCCCTCGGGTTGACACCCCAGTCCCATCCGATCATCTAGCTTGCAGTTTCGGAATCCAGGAGAATGCCCCAATGGCCGCTGACGCCAAAAAAGGAAATGCCATCGTCGAAACCATCAAGACGGTGGTCTATGCCCTTTTGATCGCCGGGGCGTTCCGCACGGTCTTTTTCCAGCCCTTCTGGATCCCGTCGGGTTCGATGAAGGACACGCTTCTGATCGGCGACTTCCTGTTCGTCAACAAGATGGCTTATGGCTATTCCTATGCCTCCTGCCCGTCGATCCGCCCGCTTGGCATCGACGCCAAGGATATCTGCGGCTTCATCGGTGGTGACAATACCCGCATCCTGGGCTCGGAGCCCGAACGCGGCGACGTGATCGTGTTCCGCCATCCGGTGAACGGCAGCGATTACATCAAGCGCCTGATCGGCCTGCCCGGCGATACGGTGCAGGTGAAGAACGGCGTGCTGCATATCAACGGCGAGGCGGTGAAGCTGGAAGATGACGGCGTTTTCGTCGAACCGGCCAGCCCGCAGGGCCCGCAACGTCTGCGGCCGCGCTGCGAAAACGGGCCGGTGGGGACCGGCGGGGATTGTGCAAAATCGCGCCAGCGTGAAACCCTGCCGGGCGGGGTGGAACACGCGATCCTGAATATCGGCAACCAGAGTTCGGACAACACACCGGTCTACACGGTGCCGCCGGGGCATTACTTCTTCATGGGTGACAACCGCGACAATTCCACCGACAGCCGGGTGCCGCAGCAGGCTGGTGGCGTAGGGTACGTCCCCTTCGAGAACCTGATCGGCCGCGCCGACCGCATCGTGTTTTCCTCCGCAGGTAATTCGATGCTGGCCTTCTGGACCTGGCGTTCCGACCGATACCTGAAGGCGGTCGAGTGAAGCTGTCGGCGGATCTCAAGGCCTTCGAGGGCCGCATCGGGCATCGCTTCGCCGAACCCGAATTGCTACTGCGCGCGGTGACCCATTCCTCGATGTCTTCGCCGACCCGCCAGGACAATCAGCGGCTGGAATTCCTCGGTGACAGGGTGCTGGGGCTGGTGATGTCCGAGACGTTGCTGGCGCGCGACAAGGCGGCGACCGAGGGACAGCTGGCGCCACGTTTCAACGCGCTTGTGCGCAAGGAAGCCTGCGCCGACGTGGCCAAGGACATCGATCTTGGCGCGGTGCTGAAGCTTGGCCGGTCGGAAATGATGTCGGGCGGTCGGCGCAAGCAGGCGTTGCTGGGCGATGCGATGGAAGCGGTGATCGCGGCGGTGTACCTGGATGCGGGTTTCGATGCGGCGCGCGACTTGGTGCTGCGGCTCTGGGGGCAGCGGGTCGATACGGTCAAGGCCGATGCGCGCGACGCCAAGACCAGCCTGCAGGAATGGGCGCAGGCACGCGGGCAGAAGCCGCCGAAATACGTTGAAATCGCCCGTTCCGGCCCCGATCACGCCCCGGTTTTCACCATTGCGGTCGAACTGGAAAACGGCGAAAGCGAACGCGCCACTGCCGGTTCGAAACGGCAGGCGGAACAGGCGGCGGCAAAGGCGCTGCTGGCGCGACTGGAACGGGGCTGAGGCACGGGTTTGCCGGCTCTGGTCAGCCGGTGCTAATTCCGCTACATACAGCGCTTCATTGAAAGAGGCCCCCATGACCACACGCGCCGGATTCGTTGCCCTGATCGGAGAGCCCAACGCGGGCAAATCGACCCTGACCAACCGCATGGTCGGGGCCAAGGTGTCGATCGTCACCCACAAGGTGCAGACCACCCGCGCGCGCATTCGCGGTGTTGCGCTGGAGGGCGAGAGCCAGATCGTGTTCGTCGACACGCCGGGCCTGTTTCGCCCGCGCCGCCGGCTGGACCGCGCCATGGTGGCGGCGGCCTGGGGCGGGGCGGCGGAT
>JAWVXM010000233.1:0-4304 GCA_033723255.1 Thalassovita sp. | reverse complement strand
GTCTTCGGCTGTGCTGGAGGACGGATCAGGATTGAGCCGTCTGGACAGGGGATTGCATCGGATCGAAATGTGGATGGCGATGGTTGGCGGCTTTGCCGTCTTCAGCCTGATGCTTCTCGCGGTCGTGTCCGTGAGCGGGCGGAACATGTTCAACGCGCCCTTGCCGGGCTATGTCGACTGGATCGAACAGGCCATGCCCCTGATTGCCTTCCTCGGCATCGCCTATACGCAACGCGACGGCGGTCATATCCGCATGGATATCCTTGTCGGAAAGCTGAACGGGCGGGCGCTGTGGCTTGCGGAACTGATCACCGCGTCCATCGCGCTTATCCTGATGATCTTTCTGGTTTGGGGAAGCTGGGAACATTTCCAGCGCAGCTTCGATTTCGCGGCCCCGATGTGGAGCCGTGACAGCTCCATCGATATCGGATTGCCGCTCTGGCCGGCCAAGCTTCTGGCGCCGATCGCCTTCAGCGTGCTTTGCCTGCGCCTTTGCATCCAAGTCTGGGGATATGGCCGCGCCGTGGTGCTGGGGCTGGTCGAACCGGTAGCGGTTCCGATGGTCCAGTCCGCTGCCGAACAGGCCGCGGAAGAGGCACAGCATGTCAGTTCGCTGGATTCGGAGGGGACCGAATAATGGAAACGATTGAAATCGGCCTGTGGGTATCGGGCTTCATGCTGGTCATTGTGCTGCTCGGCATGCGGGTGGCCTTCGCCGCCGGTATCGCCGGGTTGATCGGCCTTGTCTGGATCTTCTGGAACAAGTTCGACTATGACCCCAACCGTTTCGGAAAGGCGCTGACCATCGCGGTGAAAACCGCGGGCCAGGTGCCGCATGCCAAGGTATCGAGCCAGGCGCTGTCGCTGATCCCGACCTTCATCCTGATTGGTTATCTGGCCTACTACGCTGGGCTGACGAAGGCATTGTTCGAAGCGGCAAAACGCTGGGTTGGCTGGCTGCCGGGCGGTCTGGCGGTGTCGACCGTTTTCGCTACGGCAGGCTTCGCGGCCGTATCCGGTGCGTCGGTGGCCACGGCGGCCGTCTTTGCCCGCATCGCCATCCCCGAGATGACCAAGATCGGCTATGACAAACGGTTCGCAGCCGGCGTTGTGGCCGCGGCGGGCACGCTGGCCTCGATGATCCCGCCCTCGGCGATCCTGGTGATCTATGCGATCATCGTGGAACAGGACGTGGGCAAGCTGCTCTTGGCTGGCTTCATTCCGGGGCTGTTCTCGGCGGTGATCTATGGCGGGCTGATCGTCGGCATGGCGTTGCTGCTGCCGAAATTCGGACCCGCGGTGAAGGGCTTTACCTGGAAACAGCGTTTCGCATCGCTGCCGCCGGCCTTCCCGATCTTCTTCGTCGTACTGATCATCATCTTCTTCATCTACAACCCGTTCGGCGGTGACGCCTGGGGCACGCCGACCGAAGGCGGCGCGCTCGGGGCCTTCGTGGTGTTCCTGATGGCGCTCTACCGTGGCATGCGCTGGCCGCAGCTGAAGGACGCCTTGCTGGAAACCGCGAAGCTGAGCGCGATGATATTCACCATCATCTGGGGCGTGCTGATCTATGTGCGGTTTCTTGGTTTCGCTAACCTGCCGCGCGCGTTTTCCGACTGGATCACCGGGCTGGATCAAAGCCCAATGCTGACACTGGTGATGATCCTGCTGGCCTATGCGGTGCTCGGGATGTTCATGGACGCGATCGGGATGCTGCTGCTGACCCTGCCGGTGGTCTATCCGGCGGTGATGGCGCTGAACGGTGGCGAACTGGTTTCGGCCGCGGACAGCACCTTCGGCATGTCGGGACCGATGTGCGCAATCTGGTTCGGGATCCTGGTGGTGAAGATGGCCGAGTTCTGTCTGATCACGCCACCAATCGGGCTCAACTGCTTCGTGGTGGCGGGTGTGCAAAAGGACCTGACCGTGCAGGACGTCTTCAAGGGCGTGACACCGTTCTTCATCGCCGACGCGGTGACGATCGCGCTGCTGGTCGCGTTCCCCTGGATTGTGCTGTGGCTTCCGTCACAAGCCTGACCGGTGAGATGTGGGAAACAGAAAAGGCGCCCTGAAACGGGCGCCTTTTTCCTTAGCAGGATCCCGTTGGCGTGGTGCAATGACGGTGCCACCGGGTGATCCCTGGCTGCCATCCGGTGCGGGCCGCTGGACGAGGAAAGGGCCGCAGGATCTGCGCGAGGGGGCAGCTTGGTTTTGTTTTCTGTCAGCGCAAGTCTTCCTGTTTTCGCGCTTTGAAGGGGCGCGAAAGCGGCTATGGCGGTACCGGTCAGGATGCAGTAGGACAGGGCAACCGACGCTTCGGATCCTTTGAAAACATTCGCAGATGGCAAAAAGACTGAAACTGACCACGCTGAGCGATCTTCTGGCGCTGCCCTATGACGAGATCATCGACGTGCGGTCGCCGTCGGAATATGCCGAGGATCACATCCCCGGCGCGATCAGCCTGCCGGTGCTGGACGACGCCGAAAGGGCCGAGGTGGGCACGATCTATGTTCAGCAGGATCCGTTCCTGGCGCGCAAGCTGGGCGCGGCCCTGGTGGCGAAGAATGCGGCGAAACACCTGCAGGGGCCATTGGCGGATCGCGATGGCGGCTGGCGGCCGCTGGTCTATTGTTGGCGCGGCGGGCAACGGTCGGGGTCTTTCGCATCGATCCTGGATCAGATCGGCTGGCGGGTCGGTCTGGTCGAAGGCGGGTACAAGGCCTATCGGCGGCTCGTGGTGAAGGCGCTTTACGAAGATGCGGTGCCGCACCGGCTGATCCTGATCGACGGGGGGACTGGCACCGGCAAGACCGAGCTTTTGCACCATCTCGAACGCGCGGATGCACAGGTTCTGGATCTGGAGGGGCTGGCCGAACATCGCGGGTCGCTTTTGGGTGGTTATGCGGGGGGACAGCCCTCCCAGAAATGTTTCGAATCCCGGCTGGCGATGGCCTTGGCGCGGCTTGATCCGGCGCGCCCGGTTTTCGTCGAGGCCGAGAGCAACAAGATCGGCAAGCTGATCATTCCGCCGATGCTCTGGCAGGCGATGCAGAAAGCCGATCACGTGGTGGTCAGCGCGCCGCTGGAGGCGCGGGCGCGGTTCCTGACGCGGGCCTATGCCGACGTGATCGGGAATCTGGACGAGCTTTGCGAAAGGGTGCGTTATCTTTCGCGGTTCCACGGACATGAGGCGGTGGAACGCTGGCAGGGTCTTGCGCGGGCGGGCGATCACCAGCAATTGGCGCAAGAACTGGTCGAGCAGCATTACGATCCCAGCTATCGCCGGTCATCTAAGCGGGCGGGCGGTCCGCTGGCCGAGATCACCTTGCCGGGGCTGGAAGAGACGGATTTTCAGTCTGCGGTGAGCAGGATTCTGGCCCTTCTTGAGGGGGACTGATGTTCCGCGCGGGACGGCCAGTCCGGAAATGTCAGATGCAGTGGATCATCGGGGCGCCCTCGGTCAGGGTCCCGATGCGTGTGGCGGGCACGCCGATGGATTGCAGCTGCGATAGGATCGCGTCGGCCTGATCGGGTGCCACCGCCGCCAGAAGCCCGCCCGCGGTTTGCGGATCGTGCAGCAATGCGCCCCTGGCCCCCGCTGCGCCGACCAGCGGCGCATGGGCGAGGTTGGCCGCGTAAAGGCTCGAGCGGATACCCGCATCGGCCAGTTCCAGCGCACCGTCGTAGAACAGCAGGCTGTTGAGCGCAATCTCGGCCCCGGTTCCCGAGGCCTTGCAGATCGCCATCAGGTGCCCCGCCAGCCCGAACCCCGTCACGTCGGTCATCGCGTGGGCCGGGCGCAGGATGGCCGCCGCGTCGGCCTGTGGCTGTGCCATGACCTGCAGCATTTTCATCACGTGGCGGCCGTTGGCCTTGCCCTGCATTTCGGCGGCTAGCAGGGTGCCGCTGCCCAGAGGGCGGGTCAGGATCAAGACGTCGCCGGGTTTGCCACCGGATTGCTGGATCGGTGCATCGGCCAGGCCGGTCACGGTGAAGCCGATGGTCAGTTCATTGCCCAGCGTGGAATGGCCGCCGACGATTTCCGCCCCCGCGTCGCGGAATACCGCGCCGGCCGCGCGCATGATTTCTTCCAGCGTGCGCCGCTGCAGGGTCGGGTTCATCCGGGGCAGGATTACGGTTGCCAGCGCGGCCTGCGGTTCCGCCCCCATCGACCAGATGTCGCCAAGCGCGTGGATCGCTGCGATCCGCGCCATCAGGGCGGGGTCTTCGGTGAAACCGCGCAGGTGGTCGGTGGACAGGACCTGTTTGACACCGCTGATCTGCAATGTCGCCGCGTCGTCCCC
>JAWVXM010000232.1:0-4358 GCA_033723255.1 Thalassovita sp. | reverse complement strand
TTGCACGGTTTTTCACGGCGTGCCGACAATGTTCATCGCGGCCTTGGAAAGCCCCGGTTTTTCCGACCGCGATCTTTCCAGCCTGCGCACCGGGATCATAGCCGGTGCGCCTTGTCCGGCAGAGCTGATGAAACGGATCATGGGCGAGATGCACATGGAGCAGATCACCATCGCCTATGGCATGACCGAAACCGGGCCGGTCAGCACCCAGACCTCGGTCGACGATCCGGTGCACCGGCGGGTCGAAACCGTCGGCCGGGTCCTGCCGCATACCGAGATCAAGATCGTCGATCCGATGGGCCGGATCGTGCCCTGCGGCGTCGCGGGCGAACTGCTGACACGTGGCTATTGCGTGATGCCGAAATATTGGAACGACCCGGAAAAGACCGCCAAGGCGATCGATGAAGCCCGCTGGATCGCCAGCGGCGACGTCGCGGTGATGGATGAGGATGGCTATTTCCAGATCGTCGGCCGGATCAAGGACATGCTGATCCGCGGTGGCGAGAACATCTTTCCGCGCGAAATCGAAGAATTCATCTATACCCACCCGGCCGTCGAACAGGTTGAGGTGATCGGCGCGCCGGACGAGAAATACGGCGAGGAGGTTTGCGCCTGGATCAAGCTGCGCGAAGGGCAGAGCGCCACGGCCGAGGAAATCCGGGAATTCTGCAAAGGCCAGATCGCCCATTTCAAGATCCCCCGCTACATCCGCTTCGTCGACGAATACCCGATGACCATCACCGGCAAGGTGCAGAAATACGTCATGCGCGAGATCATGGCGAAAGATCTGGCCGAGGGGAAAACGGAGTAGGCAATGGCAACGGATCCCAAACCCCTTTCTGAAACCGGCAGCTTTCTCGATCCGTCGGGCAAAGTGGTGCGGGAATTGCCCGATTTCGCGCGCGACCGGGACACGTTGGTTGAAATCTATGCGGCGATGGTGAAAACTCGTGTCTTCGACACCAGAGCCGTCGCGCTGCAACGCACCGGGCGGCTTGGCACTTATGCCTCGTCTCTGGGGCAGGAGGCGATCGGGGCCGGCGTGGCCAGCGCCATGCGCGCCGAGGACGTGTTCCTGCCCTCGTTCCGTGAACACGGGGCGCAAATGATCCGGGGCGTCTCGCCGGAAGAGCTGTTTCTCTACTGGGGCGGCGATGAGCGCGGCAACGATTTTGCGGGTCCGCGGCAGGATCTGCCGGTCTGCGTCCCGGTGGCATCGCAGTTCCCGCATGCCGCGGGGGTGGCGCTGGCGATGCAGCAGAAGGGCGCGCCCGGCGTTGCGGTCGTGGTGGGCGGTGACGGGGCGACCTCGAAGGGCGACTTTTACGAGGCGATGAACATCGTCGGCGCCTGGCGGCTTCCGGCGGTTTTCGTGATCAACAACAACCAGTGGGCCATTTCGGTGCGGCGCGTGGACCAGACCGCGGCCGAAACGCTGGCACAGAAGGCCGTGGCGGCCGGTCTGCCCGGCGAACAGGTGGACGGCAACGATGTGATCGCCGTGCGCGAAGCGGTGGAGCGCGCGCTGGACCGGGCGCGCGCGGGCGATGGCGGTACGCTGATCGAATGCCTCAGCTACCGGCTTGGCGATCACACCACCGCGGACGATGCGAGCCGTTACCGCGAGGAAGGCGAGGTCAGCCCGCATTGGAAGGAAGAACCGGTTTCACGCCTGCGCCACTATCTCGTCGACGCGCATGGCTGGTCGAAGGAAGAGGAAGAGGCGCTCTTGCGCCGTTGCCAGGAAGAGGTCGACGCGGCCGCCGAACGATATCTCGCCACCCAACCTGAACCCGCGCGTGCGATGTTCGACACTCTTTTTGCCGAACTGCCCGCCGATCTCGCGCCGCAGGCAAGGGAGATCGACAATGGCTGAGATGACCATGATCGAGGCGATCCGCGCCGCGCTGGCTAGGGCGCTCGAGGAAGACCCGGACGTGGTGATCTTCGGTGAGGATGTCGGCATCGACGGCGGTGTGTTCCGCGCCACCGATGGCCTGGTCCAGCGCTTCGGTGCCTCCCGGGTGCGCGACACGCCGCTTTCGGAAACCGTGATCGCCGGGGTCACCGTGGGGGCCGCGGCACAGGGGCTCAGGCCGGTGGCTGAGATCCAGTTCATGGGGTTCATCTATTCCGCCATCGACCAGTTGGTGAACCATGCGTCGCGGATGCGCAACCGAACCCGCGGGCGGCTGAGTTGCCCGATGGTGTTGCGCGCGCCCTTCGGTGGCGGCGTCAAGGCGCCCGAACACCATTCGGAAAGCATGGAGGCGATGCTCGCCCACATTCCGGGCCTGCGCGTCGTCATTCCCACGTCGCCCGCGCGTGCCTACGGCCTGCTGCTGGCCGCCATTCGTGATCCCGACCCAGTGGTGTTTCTCGAACCCAAGCGCCTTTATCGCGCGGTGTCGGAAGAGGTGGTGGACGATGGCAAGGCGCTGCCGCTCGACACGGCCTTCGTGCTGCGTGAGGGAACCGACATCACGCTCGTCACCTGGGGTGCGATGGTTCTGGAAACCCGCGAGGTAGCGGACCTTCTTGCGGAGGAAGGCGTTTCGGCCGAGGTGATCGACCTCGGCACACTTAAGCCCTACGACCGCGCCACGGTGCGCGCCTCCGTCGCCAAGACCGGCCGCTGCGTGATCGTGCACGAAGCGCCGCTCACCGCAGGGTTCGGCGCCGAGATCGCCGCGGATCTGGCCGAACACAGCCTGACCAGCCTTCTGGCGCCAATACGCCGGGTCGCAGGCTATGACACCGTCATGCCCTATCCCCGGCTCGAACGGCACTACATGCCCTCGACCGCGCGCATTCTGGATGCCGTGCGATCGGTGATGGAGTTCGCATGAGCATCTTCGACCTTCCGGATCTGGGCGAAGGCCTGCAGGAAGCCGAAATCGTCACCTGGCACGTGGCCGAGGGCGACCACGTGGTTTCCGACCAGCCGCTCGTCTCGGTGGAAACCGACAAGGCGGTGGTGGAAATCCCGGCGCCCTTTGCTGGTACCGTCAAGCGGCTGATCGCGGGGGTCGGGGACATCGTGCCGGTGGGCGCTCCGCTGGTTGAAATCAGCGGCGAAAAGGACGCCGACACAGGCGCTATTGTCGGCGAACTCGGGGCGGTACGAAAACCCGGGCCTTCGAAACCGGTTAAGCGTTCGCCATCGACCGTGAGGGCGGCTCCTGCCGTCCGCCGGCTGGCGCGTGAGCGGGGGATCGACCTGGCCGGAATTTCTGGCAGCGGGCCCGGCGGCGCGATCCTCAGCTCCGACGTGCTCGCGGCCGCCAGCGACACCGCACCGGGCGAGCCGTTGTGCGGCGTGCGCCGGGCAATGGCACAGGCGATGACCGAGGCGCATAACACCGTCGTGCCCGCCACCGTGATGGACCACGCCGTGATCGACCAATGGTCCGCCAATGAGGACCCGACCTTGCGCCTGATCCATGCAATCGGCGCCGCCTGCCGGGCCGAACCCGCGCTCAACGCATGGTTCGATGGCGCAAGGCGGCAACTGCACGATCACGTCGATCTGGCGCTGGCGATGGATACGCCCGACGGGCTGTTCACCCCGGTGCTGCGTGATGTCGGGACCAGTCGCGATCTTCCCGGGCAATTGGCCAGCCTGAAATTGGCGGTCCGGAACCGCACGATTGCCCCCGAAGCCCTGAAAGGGGCGACAATCACCCTGTCCAATTTCGGGATGATCGGCGGCGAACACGCGGCACTCGTTGTCACGCCGCCACAGGTCGCCATTCTGGGTGCTGGACGGATTTCGATGCAGATGACCGTGGTCGATGATCGGCCCGCGCCAATACGCGCCTTGCCGCTGTCGCTGAGCTTCGATCACCGCGTCGTCACCGGGGGCGAGGCGGCGCGATTTCTGAATGCGGTGAAAGACGATCTCGAACAGGCAACTATCGACGAACAGAAAGGCAGACCATGAGTGATGTATTCTCGCTTTGCGACGACTTGGGCCCCGAAAAGGTTCTTCATGTCACCAATCCCGCGGTCGGTCTCAGGGCCGTGCTTGTCATCGACAACACCTCCGCCGGTCCGTCGATCGGCGGCGTGCGCATGGCGCAGGATGTGACGGTCGAGGAATGTGCCCGGCTGGCGCGCGCGATGACGCTGAAGAACGCGGCGGCCGGGCTGCCGCATGGCGGTGGCAAGGCAGTGATCGTGGGCGACCCGGCCATGCCCACGCAGCAAAAGGCGGTGCTGATCCGTGCCTTTGCCTCCGCGATCAAGGAGATGACAGGTTATATTCCGGGCCCCGACATGGGCACCAACGAAAGCTGCATGGCCTGGGTGCGCGATGAAATCGGCCGTTCCGTCGGCCTTCCCCGGGTGCTGGGCGG
>JAWVXM010000231.1:0-4391 GCA_033723255.1 Thalassovita sp. | reverse complement strand
CGACCCGAAACAGCCGATCATGGCCTTCAAGCAGGTCGCGGGCGGCATGCTGGTGCAGGACAAGGATGTGGGCCATGTCGGTCTGGAGGATCTGAAGGTCGTGACCAGGAAGGCCCCTTCCGAGCAGGAAATGGCTGATCTTCTGTTTGCCTGGAAGGTGGCCAAGCACGTCAAGTCGAACGCCATCGTCTATGTCAAGGACGGCGCCACCGTCGGCGTCGGCGCGGGCCAGATGAGCCGGGTCGATTCGGCGCTGATCGCCGCCAAGAAGGCCGAACGCATGGCCGAGGCCCTGGGCCTGCCCGAGCCGCTGACCAAGGGATCGGCCGTGGCCTCGGATGCGTTCTTCCCCTTCGCCGACGGTCTTCTGGAAGCGGCTGCCGCGGGTGCGTCCTGCGTCATTCAGCCGGGCGGCTCGATGCGCGACGACGAGGTGATCGCGGCCGCCGACGAAGCGGGGCTGGCGATGGTGCTGACTGGTATGCGCCACTTCCGCCACTGATCATGGCAGAAAAAACAATGGTTTCCGGCGAGTCTGTGCTAGACTTGTCGGGAGCGGCGAAGACAAGAGGCGCAGCAGCGCCCGCCATCGAGGACGAGCAGATGACCACCGTGTTCTGGGCAGGGTTCTGGACCTTCCTGGCCGACCAGGCCAGCAAGTATATCGTCGTGCATATGCTTGACCTGCGCCTGCGTGGTGAAATCGACGTTTTCCCTCCGTTTCTGAACCTGCGCATGGCGTGGAATTACGGGGTCAATTTCGGGTTGTTTTCGCGAAATTCCGATGTGACCCGCTGGGGGCTGATCGTGCTGGCGCTGATCATCTGTCTGGCGGTGCTGTGGTGGGTGGCGCGCGACCGTCCCCGGCGGATCGGACTGATCGCGGCGGGATTGCTGATCGGCGGCGCCCTGGGCAACGTGGTGGACCGGCTGCTTTACGGCGCGGTTGCCGATTTTCTCAACATGAGCTGCTGCGGAATTTCCAACCCCTACGCCTTCAATGTGGCCGATATCGCGATCTTCTTCGGCGCACTCGGGCTGGTGTTCTGGGGCGGAAAGAAAAAGGCCACGTGACGGCGTGTCTGCAATCCGCTAAGACGGGACCGGACGTATCAGGAGGGTGACAATGCCGCGTGCGTTGTTGGTGATTGCAGTTCTGGCCCTGGCGGCCTGTTCGGGCAGCGAACGGGACATCCGCATGCGTGACCTGCGGTCCTTCACCGGTGGCCCGGACGAGTTTTCGATCCTTCCGAGCAAGGAACTCCAGTCCCCGGAAAATTACGCCAGCCTGCCGGTTCCGACGCCGGGCGGCAGCAACCTGACCGATCAGAACCCGCTGGGCGATGGCATCGCGGCCCTTGGTGGCAAACCCGGGGCGCTGGTGCCGGGGCGGGGTGTTCCCGCCGCCGATAGCGCGTTATTGGCATTCGTCGGCCGGAACGGTGTTCCTGCCGATATCCGCGAAACGCTTGCAGCCGAGGACCTGGCGTTCCGCACGCGGGCGTCGCGCTTCACCCGGTTCAAGATCGTGCGGGAAGATCTCTATAATGACACCTACCGCCGGCAGACCATTGATCCGCATGCGGAATTGTGGCGCTGGCGCAGGTTCGGGGTGACAACACCTTCGGCACCACCGGTGAAATAAGCCATTTCACGTCTGCGTCAGGCGGCTTGAAGCTCGCGAAACTCGGCGTATCTTGCCTGCAGTCAACAGGAGAACCGCCGATGAAGCGTCTCGTATCCCTGATCATGGGGTTCACCTTGCTCGGCCTGCCTGCGCGCGCCGATGATCAGGTCACCCATTTCGATTTGAACAACGGGATGGAAGTGGTGGTGATCGAGGATCATCGCGCGCCGGTCGTCGTGCACATGGTGTGGTACCGCGCCGGGTCCGCCGATGAACCGGTAGGGGAATCCGGGGTCGCGCATTTCCTCGAACACCTTCTGTTCAAGGGCACCGACACGATGGCGCCGGGCGAATTTTCCGCCACGGTTTCCAAGAACGGCGGCAGTGACAACGCCTTCACCAGCTATGACTATACCGCCTATTATCAGCGCGTCGCGGCGGACCGGCTGGAACTGATGATGCGGATGGAAAGCGACAGGATGGTGAATCTGAAGCTGGACGAATCGGACATCAAGACCGAACGCGATGTGATCCTGGAAGAACGCAACATGCGGGTGGAAAACAATCCTTCCGCGCTGTTCCGGGAACAGAAGAACGCGGTGCAGTATCTGAACCACCGCTATGGCGTGCCGGTCATCGGCTGGCGCCATGAAATGGAGGAACTCAGCCTCGAAGATGCGCTGTCCTATTATGGCACCTATTATTCGCCGAATAACGCGATCCTTGTGGTCGCGGGCGACGTGCCGCCCGACGAGGTGCGCGCGCTTGCCGAAACCTATTACGGCGTGATCCCGGCAAATCCCGACCTGCCGGCAGAGCGTTATCGCAGCCAGGAACCGCCACAGACCGCCGAACGGCGACTGGTCTATCGCGATGCGCGGGTGGCGCAACCCTATGTCAGCCGCTCCTACCTTGCCCCCGAACGCGATGCGGGGGCACAGGAAAAACCGGCGGCACTGAACCTTCTGGCCGAAATCCTGGGTGGCGGGCAGACTTCGGTTCTGAACGAAAAGCTGCAATTCGAAAGCAAGCAGGTGGTCTATGCCGGGGCGTTTTACGACGGCACCTCGCTGGACGATTCGACCTTCAACCTTGTCGTGGTGCCGGCCCCCGGCGTTACGCTGCAGGAAGCCGAAGACGCGATGGATGGCGTGTTGGAAGAATTCTTTGCCAACGGGGTCGATCCTGACCAGCTGGAGCGGATCAAGACACAGATCCGCGCCTCGGAAATCTATGCGCGCGACGATGTCGAAGGGCTGGCCCACCGGTATGGCAGCGCGCTGACCCAGGGGCTGACGGTGCGGGACGTTCAGGATTGGCCCGATATCCTGCAGGCGGTCAGCGCCGATGACATTATGGCGGCCGCGCGCGAGGTTCTGGACCTGCGGCAATCCGTGACCGGCTGGGTGATGGCGGAAGAGGTGACCCAATGATCCTGCGTGTCCTGTTTTTCTGCCTTGCCGTTTTCGCAGCCCTGCCAGCGCGGGCCGCGGTTGATATCCAGACTGTGACCTCGGACGGGGGTTTCACGGCTTGGCTGGTCGAGGATCATTCGATTCCCTTCGTGGCGCTGGAACTGCGGTTCAAGGGCGGGACATCGCTGGATCAGCCGGACAAGGCCGGGGCGATCAACCTGATGGTTGGTTTGCTGGAAGAAGGTTCCGGCGACATGGACGCGCGCGAATTCGCGCGCGCGACCGAATCCCTGGCGGCAAGCTTCGGCTTCGACCATTATGACGATGCGGTAACCGTGTCGGCCCGGTTTCTGACCGAAAACCGCGATCAGGCGATGGACCTGCTGCGTACTGCGCTGACCGCGCCGCGTTTCGATGAGGACGCGATCGAACGGGTGCGGGCACAGGTGCTTTCGGGCATCAAGTCCGACCTGAAAGACCCCCGCGCGATTGCGCGCCGGAATTTCGAAACGATGATGTACGGCGATCATCCCTATGGGCAGCCGGAAAGCGGGACCATCGAAACCGTCACCGCCCTGACCCGCGATGACCTGATCGCGGCGCATCGCGGGGCACTGGCCAAGGACCGCGTCTATATCTCGGCTGTGGGCGATATCGATGCCGATCAGCTTGCGGGTCTGATGGACCGTCTGCTTGGCGATCTGCCGGAATTCGGCGCGCCGCTGGCCGGCCTGGCCGATCTGAATTTCCCCGGCGGTGTCACCGTCGTGCCCTTCGACACGCCGCAATCGGTGGCGTTGTTCGGGCAGAAAGGGATCGACCGCGAAGATCCCGATTTCTTCCCAGCCTTCGTGCTGGACCTGATCCTGGGCGGCGGGTCGTTCGAAAGCCGGCTGATGCAGGAAGTGCGTGAAAAACGTGGCCTGACCTATGGCGTTTACACCTACCTGGTGGACAAGGATCAGGCCAAGACGTGGATGGGATCGGTGGCGTCGGCCAATGACCGGGTGGCGGAAGCGGTGCAGGTGATCCGCGATGAATGGGTCCGGCTGGCCGAGAAGGGCGTGACCCAGCAGGAACTGGACGATGCCAAGACCTACCTGACCGGGGCCTATCCGTTGCGTTTCGACAGCAACGCCGCGATCGCCAATATCATGGTGGGGATGCAGATCGGCGACATGCCGATTGATTACATCGCCACCCGCAACGACAAGGTGAACGCGGTGACGCTGGACGAGGTGAACCGTGTCGCGCCCGAGCTGCTGGACCCCGACGGGCTGCATTTCGTGGTGGTGGGCAAACCCGAGGGGCTCGAGACAACGAACTGAGGCGCGGGGCTGAGCGGTGCT
>JAWVXM010000230.1:0-4405 GCA_033723255.1 Thalassovita sp. | reverse complement strand
TCCGGCTTGTCGCCGCTGCCGGCCAGCCATTCGGCGATCTTTTCGTATTCCGGGTCGTAGACCGGCGTGTAGAGGATGCGGTGGATGGTGGTGGCCGGCACGCCGCGGTTGCGCAGCACGCTGGCCGCCTTGTTGGTCGGCGCCAAGATCGCCAGCGTGCGGCGGTCCTTGCGCTTGCGCCCCTCGTAATCGCCCGACACCACGCCGACGCCGGCAGCTTCCAACGCCTTGTAAAGCTCGGACAGCAGTAAGGTCTTGCCCGATCCTGCCTTGCCGGTCACCGCCAGAACCCGTGTCTTGCCCTCCTGCGGCGGGGTCAGGATCCCGTCTTCCAGATCAACCCCGACCGAACGCAGCGCCTCGGAGATGCGGTCATAGGCTTCGGCCTGATCATGGGAAAACTGCAGCGCGGGCACGGTCATGGCGCGACCCTATATCGGGGTCGCGCAAAGGGCTAGGTGTGAAAGGCGAAACCGCGACACCCAAGGGGTGCCGCGGCTTCTTGCTCCGAACGGGAACGGAGTTATTTCTTGCCCGCTTCCAGCACATCCTCAAAGGTGCGCAGCCCAGTCCGGGGTGCCTGAACCAGCACTGCCATGTTGCCGGGTTTGTGTTCGTTGCGCAGCATCTTGAGATGCGCATCGGGAATTTCCGCCCAAGGGAAGACCTCGGACATGGTCGGGTCGATCCGGCGTTCGATCATCAGCTTGTTCGCCGCCGCCGCCTGCTTCAGGTGGGCGAAATGCGATCCCTGCAGGCGCTTCTGATGCATCCAGACGTAACGTACGTCGAAGGTGCAGTTGAAACCGGATGTCCCCGCGCAGATCACCACCATGCCGCCCTTCTTGCAGATGAAGGAACTGACCGGGAAGGTCGCTTCGCCCGGATGTTCGAACACGATGTCGACATTGTTGCCCTTGCCGGTGAATTCCCAGATCGCCTTGCCGAATTTGCGGGCTTCCTTGAACCAGTCGTTATATTCCGGCGTGCCGACCTTGGGCAGCTGGCCCCAGCAGTTGAAATCCTTGCGGTTGATCACGCCCTTGGCGCCAAGCGACATCACGAAATCGCGCTTGTCCTCGTCCGAAATCACCCCGATCGCGTTGGCGCCAGCGGCATTGGCCAGCTGGATCGCGAAGGATCCCAGACCGCCTGAGGCGCCCCAGACCAGCACGTTCTGACCGGGTTTCAGTTCATGCGGGTGATGACCGAACAGCATCCGGTAGGCGGTGGCCAGCGTCAGCGTGTAACAGGCGCTTTCTTCCCAGGTCAGGTGCTTGGGGCGCGGCAGCAGCTGCTGCGCCTGCACACGGGTGAACTGAGCAAAAGAGCCGTCATAGGTTTCATAGCCCCAGATCCGCTGGGTCGGCGAAAACATCGGGTCGCCGCCGTTGCATTCCTCGTCGTCGCCGTCGTCCTGGTTGCAGTGGATCACGACTTCGTCGCCCACTTTCCAGGTCTTCACCTTATCGCCCACGGCCCAGACGATGCCCGACGCGTCGGACCCGGCAATATGATAGGGGTGCTTGTGGGAATCGAAGGGCGAAATCGGCACGCCCAGCCCGGCCCAAATCCCATTGTAATTGACGCCCGCGGCCATCACCAAGACCAGCACTTCGTGGCTGTCGA
Source organism: Thalassovita sp. (assembly GCA_033723255.1). Taxonomy (GTDB): domain Bacteria; phylum Pseudomonadota; class Alphaproteobacteria; order Rhodobacterales; family Rhodobacteraceae; genus Thalassobius. The sequence continues at coordinate 2,776 of JAWVXM010000230.1, read as the reverse complement.
TCTTCCAGGTATCGACGACTTCGACCTGGAACGACTTGTCCGGTTCGCCGTGACGATCCTTGCGGATGGCCCAGGCGTACATTTTCGGCGGCACATAGCCCAGCGGGGGCATTTCGCCGATCTCGTACAGTTCCTTTTCAGGCGCGTCGTAGGGGGCGATCCCCGTTTCGGTATCCAGAGCCATCTTTGCCTCCTGTCATGTCCATGCCGCGATGCAGAATCGCACTATCTGCCCCGAGGCATAAAGACGGCCGCGCAATAATGCAATCCACATATGGTAATTTTTGTAATTTTATAACCTCTCAACCGCAGAAACGCACCCCGTAAACGCAGAATATTGCGATGACGCACGCCACAAACCGATCCAAATCACATTTTCTGCCCGTCAGGGTGCGATTTGCCGCCACAGAGGTTTCCGCCCCGGAAATGCCGCGATGCGGCGAATTGACAACGCCACAAAATTCCACGTATCAACGGTCACGCGCAAGATTATTGCCCATCCGATTCACGAGGCCAACATGACCGAGATGACCAAAGACAGACAGACAGGTGTGGCCGATCGCCAAGCCGATCGGCCCTGGCTGTTCCGCACCTATGCGGGCCATTCGACCGCCAAGGCATCGAACGCCCTGTACCGTTCGAACCTCGCCAAGGGGCAAACCGGTCTGTCCGTGGCCTTCGATCTGCCGACCCAGACCGGCTATGACAGCGATCACGTTCTGGCCAAGGGCGAGGTCGGCAAAGTCGGCGTGCCGGTCTGCCACCTGGGCGACATGCGGGCGCTGTTCGATGAGATTCCGCTGGAACAGATGAACACCTCGATGACGATCAACGCCACCGCGCCCTGGCTGTTGTCGCTTTACATCGCGGCGGCCGAAGAACAGGGCGCCGATGTCCGCAAATTGCAGGGCACGGTGCAGAACGACCTGATCAAGGAATACCTGTCGCGCGGCACCTATATCTGCCCGCCGAAACCGTCGCTGAAGATGATCGCGGACGTGGCCGAATACTGCTATGAAAGCGTACCCAAATGGAACCCGATGAACGTGTGTTCCTATCACCTGCAGGAAGCGGGCGCGACGCCCGAGCAGGAACTGGCTTTCGCGCTGGCGACCGGGATCGCGGTTCTCGATGAACTGCGCCCCCGCGTTCCAGCCGAGGATTTCCCTGCGCTTTGCGGCCGGATCTCCTTCTTCGTGAACGCGGGTATCCGTTTCGTCACCGAGATGTGCAAGATGCGCGCCTTCGTCGACCTGTGGGATGAAATCCTTGAAACCCGCTATGGCGTCGACAATCCGAAATACCGCCGCTTCCGCTATGGCGTGCAGGTCAACAGCCTGGGCCTGACCGAACAGCAACCGGAAAACAACGTCTATCGCATCCTGATCGAGATGCTGGCGGTGACCCTGTCGAAAAAGGCCCGCGCCCGGGCGGTTCAGCTGCCCGCCTGGAACGAAGCCCTGGGCCTGCCGCGCCCGTGGGATCAGCAATGGTCGCTCAGGATGCAGCAGATCATGGCCTATGAAACCGACCTGCTGGAATACGAGGATCTGTTCGACGGAAACCCGGCGGTCGACGCCAAGGTCGAAGCCCTGAAGAACGGCGCGCGTCACGAGCTGTCCAACCTCGACAGCATGGGCGGCGCCGTCGCGTCGATCGAATACATGAAGGGGCGGCTGGTCGATTCCAATGCCGAACGGCTGAACCGGATCGAAAAGAACGACACGATCGTGGTCGGCGTGAACAAGTGGACCGAAGGCGAAGCGTCCCCCCTGATGAGCGGCGATGGCGGCATCATGGTGGTGGACCCGGCGGTGGAAGCAGAACAGGTCGCGCGACTGAATGAATGGCGCAACGCCCGGGATCAGGCCGCGGTAGACAAGGCGCTGGCCGATCTGCGCGCCGCAGCACAAGCGGGCGACAACATCATGCCCGCCTCGATCGCGGCGGCGAAGGCCGGGGTGACCACCGGCGAATGGGCGGCGCAGATGCGATCGGTCTACGGCGAATACCGTGGCCCGACCGGCGTGTCGAAATCCGTCAGCAACAAGACCGAGGGGCTCGACGATATCCGCGAAGCCGTCGACATGGTCAGCGACCGGCTGGGCCGGCGTTTGAAATTCCTCGTCGGCAAGCCGGGTCTGGACGGCCATTCCAACGGCGCCGAACAGATCGCCTTCCGCGCCCGCGATTGCGGCATGGATATCGATTACGAAGGCATCCGGCTGACGCCCGAGGAACTGGTCGCGGCAGCGCAGGAAACACAGGCGCATGTGGTAGGCCTTTCGATCCTGTCGGGGTCGCACATGCCGCTGGTCGAAGACCTGATGGAGCGGATGCGCGCCGCGGGTATTGGCCACATCCCGGTGATCGTCGGCGGCATCATCCCCGACAGTGACGCGCAGCGCCTGTTGGAAATGGGGGTCGCCAAAGTCTATACGCCCAAGGATTTCGAACTGAACGCGATCATGAAGGATATCGTGACGCTGGTGGATCCGCAGGCGGTGGCGGCGGAATAACACCCGCGCCCGCTTGCCCGACTCACCGGTTCGCCCCTAGCCTTTCGCCGTGCAGCAAGGAGAAAGGCCATGCGTCATGCCGCCATGAAAGCCCGCGTCACCGGCCGCGTTCAGGGCGTCGCCTTTCGCGCCTGGACCCGGTCGCGCGCGCTGGACCTGGGGCTTTCTGGATGGGTCCGCAACAAGGATGACGGATCGGTCAGCGCCTTGTTTGACGGCGACGAAGAGGCGGTTCGTCAGATGATCAAGGAATTGTG
>JAWVXM010000229.1:0-4410 GCA_033723255.1 Thalassovita sp. | reverse complement strand
TTGCTGCGACGCGATTTCGGGATAAAGTTCCGACAGAACCTGCGCCACGTCACCGGCCGTGGCGGGGTGTTCCAGAAGCAACCAGATCAGTTTCAGACCGGCATTGAGCCTGTGAATGGCCGACCCGTCCGGCGTTGCCACGAACATCTCATCCCCCGCGAAGGTTGTTTCACAACCGTCGGGCCGCACAAAGACGCCGGTTGCGATATCGGGCGGGATCGGGATCGGCTTTGGATCAAGGTTGGCGGGCCGGGCACAGATGGGCGTAGCGAGCTTTGCCGTGGGGAGGTGTTGAAGTTCAGAGCATTCATGCATCATGTTGGCCGCGTCTTCCACGTCGGAGAAAACGAGCCGGTAGAGCGGAAGATCATGCGCCATCGCCGCCAGCGCGCGCAGGATTTCCGCCCCATGCATGTGACGTGCGAAGTTCTGCAGGATCAGGGCCGAAATGGCCTCTGCCTCGCTGAGGGGTTCGAGCCTGGCCGGTTCCGGTGTGTCGCGCCGGTCGAGCAGGACGATCGCACCGATCGGCAACTGTTCACCATGTGCTGGGAGGGGGCAATCGGTGATGTATTTGTATTGCCGGTTCGATGGTCCGGAATCCGTTTCCACGAAGGCGCGGAAGGCGGCCGAAGCGCCCTGCGGCAGGGGAAGCCTCAGGCGCGGTGCGATCCCATTCGCGAGACCCTGAAGCGCCCTGGTTTCGGGGGCGCGGGCGATGGGCAGGAAATCGTCGGAATAGATCGCGTGGCCGAGCCTGGCCAAGGCGGCGGAAAGTGTCGATTTTCCCGCTCTGTGCTGGTTTGGAAAGACGACGAGGCGACCGGCAAATTCGATCCCCGCGGCGTGAAGGCAAAGCAGATCGGAACGTGACCGTATCTGCTCCCACGACAGTTCGACGATCAGGTCACAAACCGTATTAACCGGGTCCAGTTCCTGGCAGGGCTGTGCGCCCTGCGGGGTGATCGTCTTCCACTTCTCGGGCGTCAGGACCGACAGCTGGGCAAATGGTTCGACGTCGCCGCGATCGCCCAGCAACCGATAGGGCCAGCGGTGAGCGATGCGGCTGACGAGATCTTCTATTTCCGGGCCCTGTACGCTTAGCGGCGTATCCAGTCCCTCGAAGCCCAGTATTCGGCGGGGTGAGTTCATGCGACTTCAGTGGCCCTTTGCAGATAGTCTGGGCCGGCACCTTGTGCACCGGCCCAAACCGTCATCCTATTGCTTGGGCAGCGTGCAGGTTCCGTTTTCCGCGTCCCATGTACCGTTCGATGTTTCGCAATCGGTTTGGTTGTCGATTGCCGTGCCATTCGAGCCCGATTTGCTCGGGCCGCTGGCCGCGCTGGGTGCACTCGGTTCACTCGGCGCGCTTGGTTCGCTCGGGGCGCTCGGATTGCTCGCGGCGCTTGCACCGCTCGAGGCGTGCGCCATCGAGATGGTGGTGAAAGCGGGGACCGTATAGGCTGCGGCCGCGACAGTCCCGATGCGGGTAAGAGCGGCACGGCGGGATAGGGGCTTGTTGTCGTATTCTTTCATTTGTCTTCCTTGCAGGTCCACGGGTTCTAACAACACCCGGCTAAGTTACGATACTTACAACCCAATATTGTCATGGAGCGGTCGTTCACGTACATAAACCGAAGTCATATTGGTGCGTATTAATACGGGATAAACCGGCAATATATTAGCCAATGCACCCGACATAACGCCTGTCCTATCCGGCCAATGGACAGGTTCCAGTACGATCGGCCTTGGACGGATCGAAGCCGAGAAAGCGTTTCCCCATTCGACCTGTTCAGGTCTCGGCCGGCTTTATCGCGCCGATGATTCTCTCCCAGGGAAGAGCTGTGGACGCGCGCATGGGGCCACCGAGCGGTCCAGGGCGATCTGACGCCGATGGGGGGCATCGCCCACGGGTCGGCGGGATATCCGACGTCATTTTCATCCGCTCCCGCCGCTGGCGCCTTCGCCTTGGCGGGATCGCGGCTGCAATCGAACCGACCTCTCAGCCCGTGCGGGTCATGTCTTGACCACAGCACATCGGCGATTTCACCTTGCCGTGCCCATCGGGGCATTCCGAGACACCAACGGAACTGCCGTCGGGCTTGTCAATCGTGGCATGCCGGAGTTCCTTGCCGCATTTGCCGCAGGTCATCGTGCCGATACTCATCCCGCATTTTTCGCACAGGTAGACAGCCATGCTTTCCTCCAAGGTTTAAGACAATGGTTTTGGGGTCGTATCCGTTATTGGTGCCATCAGCGGATCGATCTTGGCAAGTGGAACGGTGGCAGGCGCACGGTTTTCGAGTCTTGGCCTGATGTCAACACGCGGGGCTTGGCGGCGGGATCGCGGGAAGGGCAAGGCGGGCGGGTTTTCAGGAAAACTGGAGCGGGTAGCGGGAATCGAACCCGCGCGTTCAGCTTGGGAAGCTGACAGGCTACCATTACATCATACCCGCCGCTGACGGCTCAGGTAGCCAAGTGGCGGGGCAAGGTCAAGATGGCAATGGCGAAAAGCCTCAGCCGCGCCGCCTGCGCCGGCGTCCGCCGGTGCCGGTATCGCCGCTGTTGAAGCTGATATCGGGCAGGGTCAGCAGCCTGGCCAGTTCCGGGAACGGGTCGGAAGCGTGCGGGATCGCGTTGGCGGCGACGAAATGGTCCTGGAAACGCGGCGCGATGGCGGTTTCGACCTTGGTGATCTTGCGCACCACCGTTTCGATTTCGGCCCGCGCGGCGGCGTTGCACAAAGCGATGCGGGCGCCGGTTCCGGCGGCGTTGCCGGCGTTCTGCACCTTGCCCGCCGGCACGTCGGGGATCATCCCCAGCACCAGCGCGTGTTTGGGGCTGATATGGGCGCCGAAGGCCCCGGCCAGCACCACCCGGTCGACACGGTCCACGCCCATTTCATCCATCAGCAGCCGCGCGCCCGCGTACAGCGCCGATTTGGCCAACTGGATCGCGCGGATATCGGACTGGGTGACCGTGATCAGCGGGCCACCATCGGCGCGGCCATCCCACAGGACATAGGAATGGGTGCGGCCTTCGGGGATGCAGCGTTCGCTGCCCACCTGTTCGGCCGACCCGATCAGGCCCGAGGCGTCGAGGATCTCGGCCATGCGCATTTCGGCCACCGCTTCGATGATGCCCGAGCCGCAGATGCCGGTGATGCCGGTGCCTGCCGCCGCCTCGGCAAAGCCATCCTCGTCCGACCAAAGGTCGAGACCGATGATGCGGAAGCGCGAGGTCTTCGTCGCCGGGTCGATTTCCACCCGTTCGATGGCGCCGGGCGCGGCGCGCTGGCCGCTGGAAATCTGCGCGCCCTCGAAGGCCGGGCCGGTGGGCGAGGAACAGGCCAGCACGCGGGTTGCGTTGCCCAGAAGCAATTCGGCATTGGTGCCGACATCGACGATCAGAACAAGGTCTTCCGACCGGTGCGGCTGTTCGGCTAGCGCCACTGCGGCGGCATCGGCGCCGACATGGCCGGCGATGCAGGGCAGGATATAGGCCCGTGCCGTTCCGCTCAGCGCCGTGAGATCAAGCGCGGCGGCGGGCAGCGACAGCGACTCGGAACTGGCAAGCGCAAACGGCGCCTGTCCCAGTTCGACCGGGTCGATCCCCAGCAGCAGGTGGTGCATCACCGGGTTGCAGACGAAGACGGCTTCGAAGATCAGTCCCGGGTCGATGCCGGCTTCGGTCGCCAGTCCCTGCACCAGCCCGTTCAGAGCCATGCGCACCGCTTCGGTCATCTCGCCCGCGCCGCCGGGGTTCATCATCGCATAGGACACCCGGCTCATCAGGTCTTCGCCGAAACGGATCTGTGGGTTCATGATCCCGGCGGAGGCAAGCACGCGCCCGTCGGACAGATCGCACAGATGCGCGGCGATGGTGGTGGAGCCGAGATCGATCGCCAGCCCGCAAAGCCCTGCGTCATGAAAGCCCGGCCAGATGTCGAGCAGACGCGCCGGCCCGCCGCGATGGTCTTGGAACAGGACCACGGTGACCTGCCAGTTGCCCTTGCGCAGGGCGGTTTGCAGCTTGGCCAGCACCGGCAGGTCGGCCTGCACCTCCGCGACCTGCCACTGGTCGTTCAGCGCCCGTTTCAGCCGCTCCAGATCGCCGCTGGGATCGTGCATGTCGGGTTCGGGCACCGATACCAGCACGGCGCGGGTGGCCGGGTCCATCACGATGGTGCGGGCATCGGCGGATTTGCGCACCACCTGCTTGTGGACCTGGCTTTCGGGCGGCACGTCGATCACCACGTCGCCCCGGATGGTGGCCTGACAGCCCAGGCGGCGGCCTTCGGTCAGCCCGCGCTTGTCCTTGTAGCGCTGTTCCACCGCGTTCCAGTCCGACAAAGCATCGGGTCTGGCGGTGATGCCGTGCTTGGGGAAATCGCCGAAGGCCGGGGTGATC
>JAWVXM010000228.1:0-4425 GCA_033723255.1 Thalassovita sp. | reverse complement strand
TGCCCCTATTGCGATTTCAACAGCCATGTCGCGCGAGAAATCGACCAAAAACGCTGGCTTAGGGCCTATCTGAACGAACTTGACCGCTATGCCGATGAAATCCCGGGCCGGGTTTTGAATTCGGTCTTTTTCGGCGGCGGCACGCCCAGCCTGATGAATCCCGACATCGTTCACGCGATCCTCGACAAGATCCGGGCGACATGGCCCCGCGCCAACGATCTGGAAGTCACGCTCGAAGCCAACCCCGGATCGGTCGAAGCGGGCCGGTTTGCCGCCTATGCGCAGGCCGGGGTCAATCGCGTTTCCATGGGGATTCAGGCCCTGAATAACCGCGATTTGCAGCGTCTGGGCCGGATTCACACGGTAGAAGAGGCGCGAAAAGCCTTCGATGTCGCCCGTCGCCAGTTCGACCGGGTCAGCTTCGACCTGATCTATGCCCGGCAGGATCAGAGCCTTGCCGATTGGCGCGCGGAACTACGCGAGGCGCTGTCGATGGCGATCGACCATGTGTCACTCTACCAGCTGACCATCGAACAGGGCACCGCCTTCGGCGATCGCTACAACCGTGGCCTGCTGCGCGGCCTGCCCGAAGATGACATCGCCGCAGATATGTACGAGGCGACGCAGGAAATCTGCAATGAGGCCGGGTTTTCCGCCTATGAAGTCTCTAACCATGCCAAACCGGGATCTGAATCGCGCCACAACCTGATTTACTGGCGTTACGGCGATTACATCGGCATCGGCCCCGGCGCGCATGGCCGTATCACTGTGAATGGCCGTCGTATCGCCTCGGAAACCGAACTCACCCCCGGAAAATGGCTGCAAGGCGTCGAATCCGGCACCGGCGCCGAAACCCGCAGGGTGCTGTCCGGCATCGACCAAGCCGGGGAATACCTGATGATGGGGCTGCGCATTGCCGACGGGATCGATACCGAACGTTATCGCGCGCTGGCCGGGCAGCCGCTGAATCGTGAAAAGCTGGCCCATCTGGCCGATATCGGCATGATCAAGGCGTCCGGCTGCAATCTCCGCGTGACAGATCAGGGGCGGATGGTGCTGAATGCGGTCATCCGGGAATTACTGGTAGACGGCTGATGCGCATCATCTGGGCAATCTTGGGACTGATCAGCGTGGGCCTTGGCCTGATCGGTGTCTTTTTGCCGCTGCTGCCGACGGTGCCCTTCATGCTGCTGGCTGCGTTTTTCTTCGCCCGCTCCAGCGAAAGGCTGCATGGCTGGCTGATTTCCCACCCGACCTTCGGACCATCCATCGTGGATTGGCAGACCCGCGGCGCCATCGGCGCCAAGGCCAAACGGATCGCCACCCTGTCCATCGTCGCGGTTTTCGGCATTTCGCTGATCATGGGGCTGAAAACCGCGATCCTGGTGATTCAGGCCATCACGCTTTCCGCTGTTCTGACCTTCATCTGGACACGGCCTAATTCGTGACCGACAGCTTGCGGCACAATTCGTCAAGCTGATCGAAATCCTTATAGGAAATCAACAATTTGCCGCTTTCCTGACCGGAATCGTGATCGATCGACACCTTCATGCCAAGCGCCGCGGACAGATCGCCCTCCAACGCGCGCGTATCGGCATCTTTTTCCAACGCTTTCGGCGCCCGTTCCGCCTTGGCGCTTTCGTTGAAGATATTGCTGACCGGCTTTTTCGCCAGTTTTTCGGTTTCCCGCACCGACAGGCCGGAATGGATCACCTTCTTGGCCAAAGTCAGCGGATCATCCGACGTGATCAGCGCCCGTGCGTGCCCCGCGCTCAGCTTGCCTTCGCGCAGGAATTCCAGAACCTCGTCAGGTAATTGCAGCAGCCGCACCAGGTTGGCGATATAGGACCGGCTCTTGCCCAGAACTTCGGACAGCTTTTCCTGCGTATGGCCGAATTTTTCCATCAACTGCTTGTAACCGGCGGCTTCTTCGACCGGGTTCAAGTCGGCACGCTGGATGTTTTCAATGATGGCGACTTCCAGAACCTCGGTATCGTCGAAATCGCGCACGATCACCGGGACGGTGTGCTGCATTGCCATCTGCGCGGCGCGCCAACGGCGTTCGCCGGCAACGATTTCGTAACTCCCTTTCTCACCCAGCTTTTCCCGCACGATCAGCGGCTGGATGATGCCCTTTTCCTTGATCGAAGACGCCAGTTCCTGCAGCTGTTCCTGGGTAAAGGTGCGGCGCGGCTGATCCGGGTTCGGCTGCACCTTTTCGATCGGCACCATCATGTCGGGGCGGCGCGCGGCGCCTGCCTCGGCGGTGGGCTGCACCGGATTCACATCGGCCATCAGCGCCGACAGGCCACGGCCCAGGCCACGGGATTTGGGTTTATCGCTCATCTTGCCCCCTTGTTCTTATTGTGCCGCGATACGGATATTCTTTGACATCAGTTCGCGCGCCAGCTGCAGATAGGCCTGCGCCCCTTTCGAAGTCGGGTCATATTCCAGAACCGGCACCGCATAGGACGGTGCTTCGCTAACCCTGACATTGCGCGGAATCACCGTGTTGAACACCAGATCGCCAAGGTTGTCGCGCGCATCCGCCTCAACCTGTTGGGACAAGTTGTTGCGTGCGTCATACATGGTCAACACAATACCTTCGATTCTCAGCCCCGTATTCGCGCTCTGGCGCACCTCCCTGATCGTCAGCATCAGCTGCGACAACCCTTCCAGCGCGAAGAATTCCGATTGCAGCGGCACCAGAACGGAATGCGCCGCTACCATCGCGTTCACCGTCAGCAAGTTCAGCGACGGCGGGCAATCGATCAGGATGAAATCGTATTCATGCGCGTCCATCGCGTGCTGGCGTAGCGCATCATGCAGCAGGAAAGACCGCTTTTCGTTCGACATCAGCTCGATATCGGCCGAACTGAGGTCCACCGTGGCCGGGATGATGCTCAACCCTTCGGTTCTTGTCGCCTGAATCACGCTGTCGAGGTCACTTTCATCCAGCAACAGGTCATAAGTGGTGAATTCACGGTCCTCTGGGTTAACCCCCAGCCCGGTCGAGGCATTGCCTTGCGGGTCCAGATCCACCAGCAGAACCTTCATCCCCTGCGCCGCCAGCGCGGCCCCGAGATTGATCGTCGTCGTGGTTTTGCCCACCCCGCCCTTCTGGTTGGCGACGGCGATGATTTTCGGGCCAGCAAGACGGGTCGGATCAGACATGTTCGATTCCCTCGATTCTCAGGATAACGGCGTCAGCGTCTGTTTCACTTGTAAAACGCTCGCATCCGAATCGCCATGTCTGCCGTGCTTCCCGGAGCTCTTTTTCCCAGCTGACGCCTTTTGGGAACAACGCGGTGCCGCCCTTGGCCAAATGATGTGCGGCAAAACCCAGAAGCGTGGTCAGATCCGCCAGCGCGCGCGCCGAAACCACATCCGCCTGCAGGGGCGGGATCTTTTCGATCCTGTCATCGATCACCCGCGCCGAAATACCGGTTTCGCGGATCACCGTGCGCAGGAAGGCGGATTTGCGGGTATCGCTTTCGACCAATGTCACCTGCATCTCCGGCGCCTTTTCCGCCGCCAGGATCGCGATCACCAGACCGGGAAATCCGCCGCCGCTGCCCAGATCGGCCCAGCTTTTCGCGCCTTGGGGCGCATGCGCGAAAACCTGCGCGGAATCGACGAAATGCCGGTCCCACAGGCTGTCCAGCGTGGACCGGGCGACCAGATTGATCTTGGGATTCCATTTTTCCAACAGGGCGGCATAGCGTTCCAGCCGCTCCATTGTTTCACGTGAAACATCGATTCCGATCTGTCTCACGCGGATTTTTCCCGTTTCGCCTGCCGCAGCTTGGCCAGCAGCAGCGTCAGCGCCGCCGGCGTCATCCCTTCAACCCGCGCCGCGCGCGCAAGGTTTTCCGGCCGCGCCTGTTTCAGCTTCAGCTTCAATTCGTTCGACAGGCCTTCGATGCCGTCATAATCGAAATCGCCCGGGATCACCTGCATTTCATCGCGCTTCACCGCTTCGACATCGCGTTTCTGCCGTTCGATGTAATTGGCGTAAAGCGCGTCCTTTTCCAGCTGGCCTTGGATTTCGTCGTCGATGTCGGCGAGATCGTGATCGAGTTCGATCAGCTTGGCGAAATCGACATCCGGGAAAGACAGGACCTGGTACAGGCTGCGCCGGGCGCCATCCTGATTGACGTTGAAACCCTGCGCCTTGAGTTCGCGCGGCGTGAAGCTTGCCGCCTGCAGACGCGCCTCGCCCGACTGAAGGCGCGCCATCTTGTCCCCAAACGCCGCCTTCCGGTCTTCGCCGACGCAGCCGGCCTCGATCCCTTTCGGGGTCAGGCGCTGATCGGCATTGTCGGCGCGCAGCGACAGGCGGAATTCGGCGCGCGATGTGAACATGCGATAGGGTTCGCTGACGCCGCGGGTGATCAGATCATCGATCATCACGCCGATATAGCT
>JAWVXM010000227.1:0-4449 GCA_033723255.1 Thalassovita sp. | reverse complement strand
TGGAACCATGTCCGCGCCTTCCTGTCCACCGCCGAGGAAGGATCGCTTTCCGCTGCGGCGCGCAAGCTGAACCTGACCCAGCCGACGCTGGGACGGCAGGTTTCGGCGCTGGAAGACGAACTCGGGCTGATGCTGTTCGAACGGGTCGGCCGGACTCTGGTGCTGACCAGCGCCGGCACCGAACTTCTGGATCATGTCCGCGCCATGGGCGAAGCCGCCGACCGGGTCGCGCTGGTCGCGACGGGGCAATCGCATTCGATCGAAGGGCTGATCCGGCTTACCGCCTCGGATGTCTATTCCGCCTTCGTGCTGCCGCAGGCGCTGATGCAGCTGCGCCGCGAAGCGCCCCGGCTCAGCATCGATATCGTCGCCTCCAACGACATCCGCGACCTGATGCGGCGCGAAGCCGATATCGCCATCCGCAATGTCCGCCCCGAACAGCCCGACCTGATCGCCCGGCTGGTGCAGGAGGCAAGCGCCCATTTCTACGCCTCGACCGACTACCTGAACCGCCGGGGCCGGCCGCAAAGCCCCGCCGACCTGGCCGATCACGACTTCATCCATTTCGGCGACGCCGAACGGATGCGCGAGCTGCTGTCACCGCTCGGACTGCCGCTCAGCGTCGACAATTTCCGCATCGGGTCGAACAGCGGGCTGGTCGGGTGGGAACTGACCCGGCAGGGGTTCGGCATTTCCGCCATGGCCGACGAGGTGGCGCAGCAAACACCCGGCGTCGAAAAGGTGCTGCCCGAGATGGATCCGATCACCTTCCCGGTCTGGCTGGCCACCCATCGCGAATTGCATACCAGCCGCCGCATCCGGCTGGTCTTCGACCTGCTGGCCGACCACCTGTCGTGCAAGCCCTGACCCGCATCTTCTTGGTCAAAATACTCCGGGGGTGAATGTGCGCAACGCGCGCAGAGGGGGCACCGCCCCCTGCCCGACGGACCACAAGGAAAAAGGGCCGCGCAGCGCGCGACCCTTCCGAAGTTCCATATCGAACAGGCTTACCCGCGCAGCACGCCGCCAGTCGCCTTCGACACCTTTTCGACGATCTTGGCGGCAACCGCCTCGATGTCCTTTTCCTTCAGCGTCTTCTCGACCGGCTGCAGCCGCACGGTGATGGCGATGGATTTCTTGCCCTCGCCCAGGGACCCGCCGATGAACTGGTCGAAGACGCGGACTTCCTCGATCAGCGCCTTGTCGGCCCCGGCAGCAGCATTGACCAGGTTCAGAACCTCGACCCCTGCATCCACCACGAAGGCGAAATCGCGTTCCACCGCCTGCAGGTCGCGCAGTTCCAGCGCAGGCCGCGTGGCCGCTTTCTTCTTCGGCATCGGCACTTCTTCCGGCCAGATGGTGAAACCCACGGCGGGGCCTTTCACATCCATCTCCGCCAGCACCTTGGGATGCAGTTCGCCGAACACGCCCAGCACCTTCTTGGGACCTAGACAGATCTGGCCGTGACGGCCCGGGTGCCACCAGCTTTCGCCGTTGCGGAAAATCTGTGCCTTGGCCGGCGCGCCGATGGCGGCCAGAACCGCCTCGGCATCGGCCTTGGCGTCATAGACATCGACCGGGCGCGACGCGCCGTGCACGTCCTTGGGCCCGGTACGGCCGATCAGCAGGCCGGAAATCTGCAACCGCTGCTCGCCCGGTTCGCCGCCGCTGAAGGCCGGCCCGCATTCGAACAGCGCCAGGTCGTTGAAGCCGCGCGCCTGATTGCGGGCAGCCGCCTGCAACAGGCCGGGCAGAAGATCGGGGCGCATATGGCTCATCTCGCTGGAAATCGGGTTGTCCAGCTTGGTCGCGTCATCGCCGCCGCCAAACAGCGTGGCCGATTTGCCATCAATGAAGGAATAGGTGACGCATTCGTTGTAGCCGAGTGCCGCCGCGGTGCGCCGCGCGATCTGTTCGCGCCGCTGCAAGGGCGTCTGGGTCGGTTTCGGCACGCTGACCGTGGGCCGCGCCAGGGGTTTCGGTTCCAGCTTGGTGAGAGAGGCGACGCGCGCCACTTCTTCCACCAGGTCGGCCGATCCCTGCACGTCGGGGCGCCAGCTGGGCACATGGGCCATGTTGCCTTCCATCCGGAAACCGAGCCGCGTCAGCGTCTGGCGCTGTTCGGATTCGGGGATTTCCATGCCGACCAGCGATTGCACCTTCGCCGCGTCCAGCGGATAGGCGCGCGACGTGTCGGGCACTTCGCCGGCAACGACCACGTTGGACGCTTCGCCGCCGCACAGATCAAGGATCATCTGCGTCGCGTCTTCCAGCGCCTGCATGTTGTAGGCCGGGTCGATGCCGCGTTCGTTGCGATAGCGCGCGTCGGAATTGATCTTCAGCGCGCGGCCGGTTTTCGCGATCTGGATCGCGTCCCAGACGGCGGCCTCAACGAACACGTTCACGGTGTCCTCGGTGCAGCCGGTTTCCAGCCCGCCCATGATCCCGGCGATGGATTCGATGCCGTTGTCGTCGGAAATCACCACCGCGCCTTCGGGGAAGCTGTATTCCTTGTCGTCCAGACCGATCAGGACCTCGCCGCCCTTGGCCCGGTGCACCCGCAGATCGCCCTGCACCTTGTCGGCGTCGAACACGTGCAGCGGGCGGTTGCGGTCGTAGGTGAAGAAGTTGGTCACATCGACCAGCGCCGAAATCGGGCGCAGCCCGATGGCCCGCAGCCGGTCCTGCAGCCATGCCGGGCTCGGCCCGTTCTTCACGCCCTTGATCAGGCGGCCGGCGAACACCTCGCAGCCGTCCTCGCTTGTGTCCTCGTCGATGGTGACCTTGACCGGGCTGGGGAACTGGCCCTCGATGCGGGGCTCGTCCACCGGCTTCATCTCGCCCAGGCCGCGCGCGGCCAGATCGCGCGCGATACCGCGCACGCCCAAGGCGTCCTGACGGTTCGGGGTGATGGCGATCTCGATCACCGGGTCCACCTTGGCCGGGTCGTTTTCGGCGAGCCAGTCGGTGAATTTCTGGCCCACCTCGCCCGAGGGCAACTCAATGATGCCGTTATGTTCGTCCGACAGTTCCAGTTCGCGTTCCGAAGCCATCATGCCGTGGCTTTCGACGCCGCGGATATTGCCGACGCTCAGCGTCACGTCGATGCCGGGCACGTAATCGCCGGGCTTGCACAGGACCACGGTGATCCCTTCGCGCGCATTGGGCGCGCCGCAGACGATCTGCTTGTCGCCCTCGTCGGTTTCCACCGTGCAGACGCGCAGACGGTCGGCATCGGGGTGCTGGGAGGCCTCCTTGACCTTGGCCAGGGTGAAGGAGGCCAGTTTCGCGGCCGGGTCCTCGACCCCTTCGACTTCCAGACCCAGATCGGTCAGGGCGTAGAGGATTTCATCCAGAGACGCCTCGGTCTCGAGGTGCTCTTTCAGCCAGGAGAGGGTGAATTTCATTTCTGGTTCTCCTTCAGGAGAGACTTCAATTCAATCGAACGGATCATGGAACGGCTCACCGCGACAGCCCCCCATGCAGGGTCGGCACGTCAAGCGACGCGAACCCGTAATGGCGCAGCCAGCGCAGGTCGGAATCGAAGAACGCCCGCAGGTCGGGAATGCCGTATTTCAGCATCGCAAGCCGGTCGATCCCCATGCCGAAGGCAAAGCCCTGCCATTCGTCGGGGTTCACGCCCGCGGCCTGCAGCACCTTCGGATGCACCATGCCCGATCCCAGAACCTCCATCCAGTCGTCGCCCTCGCCGATCTTCAGCTGACCGTCGACCCAGGAACACTGGATGTCGACCTCGGCCGAGGGTTCGGTGAAGGGGAAATGCGAGGCGCGGAAGCGGGTCTTGATGCCGTCGATCTCGAAGAAGGCGGCGAAGAATTCTTCCAGCACCCATTTCAGGTTCGCCATCGAAATGTCGCGGTCGATGGCAAGGCCCTCGACCTGGTGGAACATCGGCGTGTGGGTCTGGTCGTAATCGGACCGGTACACCCGGCCCGGCGCGATCAGGCGGATCGGTGCGCCCTGCTTTTCCATCGCGCGGGTCTGCACCGGGCTGGTATGGGTGCGCAAAACATGCGGCGGGCGGTCGTCGGCCGCATCGCGGTGCATGTAGAACGTGTCAAATTCCTGCCGCGCGGGGTGGTGCGGCGGGATGTTCAGGCTGTCGAAATTGTACCAGTCGGTTTCGATCTGCGGGCCCTCGGCCACGGCAAAACCGAGATTGGCGAAGATCGCGGCGATTTCTTCCGACACCTGGCTGATCGGGTGGATGGTGCCCTGCCCGCGCCCGCGGCCCGGCAGCGTCACGTCCAGCCATTCGGTGCGCAACCGTTCTTCCAGCGCGGCATCGGCCAGCGCGGATTTCTTCGCCGCCAGCGCCGAGTTGATTTCATCCTTCAGCGCGTTCAGCGCGGGTCCGGCGACCTGGCGCTGTTCCGGGGTCATCTTGCCCAGTTCGCGCATCTTGAGCGCCACTTCGCCCTTCTTGCC
>JAWVXM010000226.1:0-4455 GCA_033723255.1 Thalassovita sp. | reverse complement strand
TGGGCAGCCCCGGACCCGATCTCAGGGAGGATTTGACATGCCGAAGGATCATGGCATCGGCGCCAGCAGCAAGCGGCGCGAAGACGTACGGTTCCTGACCGGGGCCGGGAATTACACCGACGATATCAACATCAACGGTCAGACCTACGCCCATTTCCTGCGTTCGGATGTGGCGCATGGTACGATCAACAGCATCGATACCTCGGCCGCCGAGGCGATGGACGGCGTGCTCAGGGTGTTCACCGCCAAGGATTTCGAAGCGGTGGGCGGGCTGCCCTGCGGCTGGCAGGTGACCGACCGATTCGGCCAGCCGATGCAGGAACCCAAGCACCCGATCCTGGCCGAAGGCAAGGTGCGCCACGTCGGCGATCCGATCGCGGCCATCGTGGCTGAAAGCCCCGAGATCGCGCGCGACGCAGCCGAGGCGATCGTGGTCGATATCGACGAACTGCCGGCCGTTCTGGACATGAAAGCGGCGCTGGAAGCCGGCGCCACCAAGGTGCATGACGACCTGACCTCGAACCTCTGCTACGACTGGGGTTTCGTGGAGGAAAACAAGGCCGAGGTGGACGAGGCGATCGCCAATGCCGCCCATGTCACCACGCTTGAGCTGGTCAATAACCGCCTGGTCGCGAACCCGATGGAGCCGCGCGTGGCGGTCGGCGATTACAGCCGCGGCACCGACGAACACACGCTTTACACCACGTCGCAGAACCCGCATGTGATCCGCCTTCTGATGGGCGCCTTCGTTCTGGGCATCCCGGAACACAAGCTGCGGGTGGTGGCCCCCGATGTGGGCGGCGGTTTTGGCACCAAGATTTTCCATTACGCGGAAGAGGCCTTCGTGACCTTCGCCGCCAAGGCGCTGAACCGTCCGGTGAAATGGACCTGTTCGCGGTCCGAGGCGTTCATTTCCGACGCGCATGGCCGCGACCACGTGACCAAGATCGAACTGGCGCTGGATGCGGATAACAACTTCACCGCTTTGCGCTGCGACACCTATGCCAACATGGGCGCCTACCTGTCGACCTTCGCACCGTCGATCCCGACCTGGCTGCACGGCACGCTTCTGGCGGGCAATTACACCACGCCGCTGATCTATACCAACGTGAAGGCGGTGTTCACCAACACGGTGCCGGTGGATGCCTATCGCGGGGCGGGCCGCCCCGAGGCAACCTTCCAGCTGGAAAGGGTGATCGACAAGGCGGCGCGCGAACTGGGGGTCGATCCGACCGAGCTGCGCCGGCAGAACTTCATCAAGCCGGAACAGTTCCCCTATGACACGCCCGTCGCGGTGACCTACGACACCGGCAACTACCACGCCACGCTCGACAAGGCGATGGAGATGAGCGACTACGCCAACTTCGGTGCGCGTGCCGAGGAAAGCAAGGCGCGCGGCAAGCTGCGCGGCCTGGGCGTCGCGCATTTCATCGAGGCCTGCGGCATCGCGCCGTCGAACCTCGTTGGCCAGCTGGGGGCGCGCGCGGGACTGTATGAAAGCGCCACCGTGCGGGTCAACGCCACCGGGTCGATCAGCGTGATGACCGGGTCGCACAGCCACGGCCAGGGTCACGAAACCACCTTCCCGCAGGTGATCGCCGAAATGATCGGCATCGATGAGTCGCAGGTCGATATCGTTCACGGCGACACCTCGAAGACGCCGATGGGCATGGGCACCTATGGATCCCGGTCTATCGCGGTTGGCGGATCGGCCATGTTCAAGGCGGCGGAAAAAGTGGTCAACAAGGCCAAGAAGATCGCCGCCCACCTGATGGAGGCGTCGGAGGCCGATATCGAACTGGCCGACGGTCAGTTCAGCGTGGCAGGCACCGACAAGTCGGTGGCCTGGGGCGATGTCTGCCTTGCCGCCTACGTGCCGCACAACTACCCGCTGGAAGACCTGGAACCGGGGCTGGAGGAAACGGCGTTCTACGACCCGTCCAACTTCACCTATCCTTCGGGCGCCTATTTCTGCGAAGTGGAAGTGGATCCCGATACCGGCGAAGTGGATGTTCTGGGCTTCACCGCCGCGGACGATTTCGGCAATGTCATTAATCCGATGATTGTCGAGGGACAGGTCCATGGCGGCGTGGCGCAGGGCATCGGCCAGGCGTTGCTGGAAAACACGACCTTCGACGAGAACGGCCAGTTGCTGAGCGGCTCCTTCATGGATTACGCGATGCCGCGTGCCGCGGACCTGCCGAGCTTCGAGGTCGACCATTCCTGCCAGACACCGTGCACCCATAACCCGCTGGGGGTGAAGGGCTGCGGCGAGGCGGGGGCCATCGGATCGCCGCCGGCACTGGTCAACGCGGTGATCGACGCCCTGCATCGTGGCGGCTATCCTGTTGAGCATATCAACATGCCGCTGAGCCCGTCGCGCGTCTGGGAAGCGATCCAGTCGGTGAAGTGACAACAACCTTGGGGCGGGGCCTTGTCCCCGCACCCTTTGGGGAGAAACAAACATGTACAATTTCGACTTCGAAAAACCGGCCAGCGTCGATGAGGCCGTGGCGGCCCTTCAGGCCGAAGACGCACAACCGCTGAGCGGCGGGCAGACCCTGATCCCGACGATGAAACAACGCCTCAACGCGCCCTCGAAACTGGTCAGCCTGACCGGGATCGACGCTCTGAAGGGGATTTCGGCGAATGGCGGTGTTCTGACCATCGGCGCGGCGACCACCCATGCTTCCGTTGCCGCGGGGGCCTCGGCCTATCCGGCGCTGGCGGCGCTGGCAGGTGGCATCGGCGATCCGGCGGTGCGCAACCGCGGCACCATCGGCGGGTCGCTGGCCAATAACGACCCGTCCGCCTGCTACCCGGCCGCCGTGCTGGGATCGGGCGCGACCATCGTGACCAACGCGCGCGAAATCGCGGCGGATGATTTCTTCGACGGCGTGTTCGCCACCGCGCTGGACGAGGGCGAAATCATCACCGCGGTGAAATTCCCGATCCCGGAAAAGGCCAACTACCAGAAGTTCGAACAGCCGGCGTCGCGTTTCGCGCTGACCGGGGTGTTCGTGGCCAAGACCGCGGACGGTGTGCGCGTCGCGGTGACCGGTGCCTCGGAAGAGGGCGTGTTCCGCTGGTCTGAGGCGGAAGAGGCGCTGTCGGCCAATTTCGCGCCGGAAGCGGTGGACGGGCTGAGTGTCTCCGCCGACGGGATGATCAGTGACTTGCACGGCACGCCGGAATACCGCGCCAGCCTGATCAAGACGCTGACCAAGCGGGCCGTCGCGGCGGCCTGAGGCGCACAAGGAAGAAACAGAAAAGGCGCCCGACGGGCGCCTTTTTATTTGCCCGGTTGCCCGGGGCTTATTTAAAGTTGCGGCTGTCCTTGATCTGGTCCCAGGCCCACATGACTTCCTGCAGCTGTTCTTCTTGGCTGCGGTCGCCGCCGTTCATATCCGGGTGCAGCACCTTGATCAGCTTCTTGTAAGCCTTGCGGATCGCCGCCTTTTCCCAGTGCGCCTCGGCTTCGAGGATGTCGATCGCACGTTGTTCGGTCGGCGGCAGGCGACGGCCACCACCATTCGACTTGCCGGGATTCTGCGTTGCATTGCCCCCCAGCACCTGGTGCGGGTCCTCGATCCCCAGCCGTGCCCAGGCGCGTGCTTCGGGGTCGTCCATGCGCTTGGTTTCGCGTTCCCAGACCTTGTCCTTGGATTGCTGCGCGTTCATCTCGGCTTCCGTCTTGCCGTCGAAGAAGCTCCATTTCTGGTTATACTCGCGCACGTGGTCCTTGCAGAACCAGCGGAATTCATCCAGCACGTCGGGCGCCTTGGGCGCGCGGTACTTGCCGGCTTCCTGGCAGCCGTCATGTTCGCAGACGCGGGTCGATGTTTCGGTGGCACCGGACATGCCACGCCGGCCGCGCGGATTTTTCTTCTTGGCGGACTTAACCGACATATCGAACCCGAAGGGGTCTGATTTTTCCATTTGGATCACCTATTCGACTCGGACCGTGGAGTTTAGACCAATTGCCGCCAGATTGAAGGGGGCTTGGTTGAAAATGAGCAGAAAACTGCAGATCGCGGCCTGTTCGCGCACGCCATTTTTCATCTTGCGATGAAGGCAATTACCGTTTGGCCCAAGGGAGGTTTCGTTACTGCGCTTACAGTCGCCGGATTTCTGGCGCTGCGGTTCGAAATACAGATAGGAAGCCCGGCACGTTGGTGCAACCTCGCTGGCGCGTGTGGGACGAAGCGGTGCCCGTCTTCAGCGTGGATCGATCGCCGTTTCCTTGGCGTCCGATTCTTCCATTTCCGACGGATCTTGGGCGCGCTGGCTGTCCGGCTCATCGTCGGCCACGGGGGCAGGTGATCCGATCTCGCCCGGGGCGAATAATTTGCCGCTATCCCCGGCCCGGGGGCGGCGGAACACGAAGAAGGTGCGGAAGACCGTGCTGCTTTGGGTCAGGCCCTGACGTTCCTCGCTGGGCAGGGTCTCCGCGCG
>JAWVXM010000225.1:0-4460 GCA_033723255.1 Thalassovita sp. | reverse complement strand
GGTGCATTTCGAATTCTTCCAGCCGCTCTTCCACCGTGCGGCCATGCCCGGCCAGGAAGGACGCGCGCACGCGCCAGGCGCGGGTGCCAAGGCGCAGGTCCACGCTGGCGGGTTGGATCTGTTCGGGAATAACGGCGGGGCTGGCCGAAATCCGGCCATCCGCGATCATGCGATGCAATTCCTGGCTGGGCAAAACGCCTGTCATCTCGGTCCCCCAAAAACAATTGGTTTGTCATAGCAAAGGGCAGGGCGGGGACGGAATAGCAAAAGGCAACTTTCTCGTGGTGGGGCGCTGTTTTGGTGCCGTGAAAGGGTGAAAGGGCCTGCCGCTGCGTATCTGCCTTCAATCTCGCTGCACGGATCGGCGATCCGGATCTCACAGGCGGTCACGCCATTGTGAAGGCACTGTTGATGCAGATCAGTTTTCCTTCACCGGGCGCAGGTTAATGTCATGCGTGATTAGTGGCGATATTGATCGCGCCAAACGTGCAATCGGAGGATGGAAGATGAATATGATTGCAAAGCTGATAATGGCCCCTGTCGCAGTTGTCTTGGCGGCAAGCGCCGCCTACGCCGACTTGGGTGAACGGGCAGAGGGGTACCACAGTCACATGTGGGGCGGCGGTTTTGGCATGGGCTATGGTTTTTTCGGCGGGATCGCTATGGTTTTGTTCTGGCTCGTCGTGATCGTATTGGCGGTTTTTGCCGTTCGCTGGTTTACGGAGCAGGGATCGGAAAAACGGTCCTCAGCGCTGGATATCCTACAGCAGCGGCTTGCGAAGGGTGAGATCGACGCCAAGGAATACGCCGAACGCAAGGCGGCCCTTGAAAGCTGACTGCGTGGCGCGCGAATGCCAAATGCTGAGCTTTCGGTGCGGTTCAGGCGGGCAAGGCGCGGCAAATCGCTTGTCCTCGAAAACCTCGATGCCGCGCCGCTCCTTTCCCATTGCTGATTGATCGGAACCGAACCCACGTCGAACAGGATTATTCCGGACGTACCCGCGCCGCGGTCTTGTTGGCAAACGCCTCCAGCCGCCCGCGCGATGCGGGTTGGGTATTGACGATGCCCGCCACCACGGATTCGGCATAGGCCGCGTCCAGCGCCGACATGTTCTGCATGTGGCTGATGGCAGAGCAGATGGCGAAATTCGACAGCGGCGGGTTTTCGGCCGCCGCGCGGGCGATTTCATAGGCCTTGGCTTCGCTGTCTTCGACCAGGTACTGGGCCAGCCCGACCTGCACCGCTTCGTCCTGCGCGTAAATCCGGCCGGTCAGCATCATGTCGATCATCCGCGCCTTGCCGACCAGATCGGCCACCCGGATGGTTGCGCCGCCGCCAGTGAACAGGCCCCGCTGGCCTTCGGGCAGGGCGAAATAGGTGCTCTGGTCGGCGACCCGGATATGCGCCGAGGAGGCCAGTTCCAGACCGCCGCCCACCACGGCGCCCTTCAGCGCGGCGATGATCGGCACCCCGCCATATTCCATCTTGTTGAACGCTTCGTGCCAGCGCAGGCAGACATGCATGAAATCTTCGGGGCGGCGGTCTTCCTGATGGTGTTCCACAAGGTCCAGACCGGCGCAGAAATGCGGCCCCTCGGCGCGCAGGACGATGGCGCGGGCGCCCATGCGCGGCAGGCTGGAAAAGACCTCGATCAGTTCCTCGATGGTTTCGGCATTCAGCGCGTTGCGCTTGGTCGGCCGGTTCAGGGTGACGGTGGTGATCCCGTCGCCATCCATGCTGACGGTCAGGTTGTCGAGGGCGAAATCGTCGATGGTCTTTTTCATCACTTCCTCCATGCGATCAGGGCGGTCTGTTCGGACCGTTTCCAGCACCTTCCGCGCGGACGCTGCCAAGTCAACCGGGGGGTAGATGGAAAATTGACCGGTTGGACGGATTTACAGAGAAACGTTGCGTCGCATGTCCCGCTGCAACGGCGGCAACAGGGCTGGCAGGCGATTTTCAGGATTTGAGAGAGGGAAAATTTGGTCGGGCTAGCAGGACTCGAACCTGCGACCTTCCGTCCCCCAGACGGACGCGCTACCAGGCTGCGCTATAGCCCGACGGTTTGGTCTTCATAGCGATTTTCGGGGCAGGGGCAAGGGGCAATCGCCATTTTCTTCACCGCCGTTCGGATGCCTTCCTGAGCGCGTCGGCATGGGCCTTGGCCCGGGTCAGAATCGGCGGCGCCTCAGCGCCGGTCAGCTTGCCCCCGTAGGACAGAAGCGCCGACAGGATCCCCGGGCCGCTCGCGGGGGCAGGCGCAGCCGGTTCCTGTGTGTCAGCGTCCTGCGCTTCGGGTCGCGGTGCCTCGGCGGCTTCCTCGGCTTCTTCCACGGCAACCTGTTCATCTTCTTCCGGTGCGGCTGCGGGAGCGTTTCCCCGAATCGTTTCGGGTTCCGGAGCAAAATCGAATAGCGAGACCTGCTGCGGTTCGTCGTCCGGCGCCGGGGCTGCGGCCTCGGAGGCCGGTTTCGGTTCCGGGCGCTTGAAGGCGAGAAGGTTGTCGGGGCTTTCGGCAACCTTTGGCTCGGGGGCGGAAACCGGTTCGGCGGCCGCCGCGCCCGGTTCGGAATCCGCGTGGTTCAGTGGCTGCGACAGGGAAGCGACATGCTGCACGCCCTGTTCGCGCAGCAGTTTCTGCACGCCCTTGATCGTCATGCCGTCGTCGTGAAGCAGTTTCTTGATGCCGCCAAGAAGCAGCATGTCCTGCGGCCGGTAATAACGCCGTCCGCCGGCACGCTTGACCGGTTTGACCTGACTGAA
This sequence comes from Thalassovita sp., assembly GCA_033723255.1. Lineage (GTDB taxonomy): Bacteria > Pseudomonadota > Alphaproteobacteria > Rhodobacterales > Rhodobacteraceae > Thalassobius. The sequence goes on along the minus strand of JAWVXM010000225.1, from coordinate 1,696 downwards.
TTTGCTTTCCCAGAAACGCAGGACATGGGCCGGACGATCCAGCCAGTCCGCGACTTCGCTGATGGTGCGGAAAGCGTCGGGCGATTTCGCCATCCGAGCTTACCCCTTGCTGGCGTTTCCTGCGGCGACCCGTTCTTTCATAAGATGCGACGGACGGAAGGTCAGAACGCGGCGCGGGTTGATCGGAACTTCCTGCCCGGTCTTGGGGTTGCGGCCGACGCGGGCGGCTTTTTCGCGTACCGAGAACGTGCCGAAAGACGATATCTTGACCTGCTCGCCGCGCACCAGCGCGTCGGACATGTGGTTCAGAACGCTTTCGACCAACTGGGCCGAGTCATTGCGCGACAATCCGACTTCGCGGAAAATCGCTTCGCTCAGATCCATCCGGGTTAGAGTTTTTCCACTCATCACTGAGACCCCCATTAGTTTCAACAAACATGGGGGAAGGCATTTTCCGAGTCAATATCAATGGCTTGCAGCCGATCCTTGAAAACGGCGATTTTGCGCTACCAGCGCAGGACCACGGCCCCCCAGGCCAATCCGCCGCCGATTGCTTCGGTTACCAGCAGATCACCGGGCTTGATTTTGCCTTCCGCCGCGCCCACCGACAGGGCCAGGGGAATCGACGCAGCCGAGGTGTTGCCGTGATCCTGGACCGTGACGATCACGTGATCCATCGCCAGCCCCATCTTCTTGGCGGTGCCCTGAATGATGCGGATATTGGCCTGGTGCGGCACGATCCAGTCGACATCATCGTCGCTGAGCCCGGCCTTGGCCAGCGCCGCTTCGGCGGTCGCGGTGAGCTTTTCCACCGCCTGGCGGAACAGCGCGTTGCCCTGCATCCGCAGCTTCCCCGAGGTGCCGGTGGTGGACACGCCGCCATCCACGAAAAGCATGTCGCGGTAGCGCCCGTCGGAATTCAGGTCCGAGGCAAGGATGCCGCGATCGTCGGTGGTGCCTGCACCTTCCTCGGCTTCCAGCACCAGCGCGCCGGCGCCGTCGCCGAACAGAACGCAGGTGGACCGGTCGGTCCAGTCCATGATCCGGCTGAAGGTTTCCGCGCCGATCACCAGCACCCGCTTTGCCTGGCCCGACAGGATCAGCGCATTTGCATTGGTCAGGGCGAAGATGAATCCGGCACAGACCGCTTGCACATCGAAACCGAATCCCTGGGTCATGCCCAGCTTGTCCTGCACCATGGTCGCGACCGAGGGGAAGGTCAGGTCCGGGGTCGAGGTGGCAACGAGAACCGCGTCGATATCCGCCGGCGTCAGCCCGGCATTGTCCAGTGCCGCGCGTGCCGCGTTCACGGCCAGATCGGAGGTGGTTTCATCATCGGCCGCGAAATGACGCCGTTCGATACCCGACCGCGACCGGATCCATTCATCGGACGTCTCAAGGGTTTCTTCAAACTCGCTGTTGGGAACGATACGTTCCGGCAGATAGTGGCCAACGCCTTTTACAACAGCGCGTATTGTCATTCTTTCTCACCGTTTTCGGACTGCCCGGAGGGCGTATTTTGAACCTGCTCTTGAGCAGATGCAACCCGCGCCGCCAGTTTCTGCGAAAAGCCGGATTGCGCCAGTTGGAGGGCCAGTTTCACGGCCGCGGCCACGGCCATCGAATCGGCCGAGCCATGCGATTTGACCACGGTGCCGTTCAGCCCCAGGAATACCCCGCCATTCACCCGGCGCGG
>JAWVXM010000224.1:0-4478 GCA_033723255.1 Thalassovita sp. | reverse complement strand
ACGCGGAGGGGACGAGACTTATCGACGCGGCTCCGATCCCGGCGGCAGCGGGCTCTGTCGATCATCACGAAGCCCTCACAGCGGCGCTGCGGGCGCTGGAGAACCATTTCCCCCTGGCCGAGATCATTACCGTCGGGCATCGCGTCGTGCATGGCGGTTTGGATCAAGCCGCGCCGATCGTTCTGTCACCCGAAATCATTGATAGGCTGGCGGAACTGACCCCCTTCGCGCCACTGCACCAGCCGCATAATCTGGCGGGCATCCATGCCGCGATGGCGGCCTTTCCGCAGGCGGTGCAAGTGGCCTGTTTCGACACCGGATTTCACCGTGACCATCCCTTCGTCAACGACGTCTTCGCCCTGCCGCGCGAATATTACGACAAGGGCGTGCGGCGTTACGGGTTCCACGGGCTGAGCTACGATTACATCTCGGGCGAACTGGCCCGGATCGAACCTGACCTGCATGCGGGGCGCGTGGTGGTCGCGCATCTGGGCAACGGCGCGTCGATGTGCGGGCTGCGCGGCGGCCGGTCGGTGGCGTCCTCGATGGGGTTCTCGACGCTGGACGGGCTGCCGATGGGCACGCGCACCGGGCAGATCGATCCCGGCATCCTGCTTTACCTGCTGGATCAGGAAGGCATGAGCGTCGAAGAAATCTCCACGCTCCTTTACAAGAAGTCCGGCCTCTTGGGCCTGTCTGGGATCAGCCATGACATGCGCACGCTGGAAGCGTCTGACAGCGAAGGCGCGCGCCAGGCGATCGATTATTACACCTTCCGGGCGCGGCGCGAACTGGGCGGTCTTGTGGCGGCGCTGGAAGGGCTGGACGGCGTGGTGTTTTGCGGTGGCATCGGGGAAAATTCCCGCCTGATCCGCGAAAAGATATGCGCCGGGCTGCACTGGATCGGGATCGAGATCGACCCGGAGGCCAACGCCGCCAACGCGCCGGTGATCAGCCCGCCGGATGCGCCGGTCAAGGTGATGGTCATCCCCACCAACGAGGAAATCGTCATCGCCCGCGCTTGTGCCGCCCTGTCGGGGTGATCCCGGTCATTTCCCCAAAGAAAGACAGCGCCGCGATTGACGCGACGCTGCTTCGTTTTTCGTTATGGCGCGGGGATCAGAGCCCCGGCAGCCAGAGCGCCAGTTGCGGGAAGATCACCAGCAGCACCACCAACAGCAGCGCACAGCCCATGTAGGGGAAGGCCGCGGTGTAGATATCACGCATCGTCGTGCCCGGCGGCGCCACCCCCTTCATGACAAAGAGCAACAGGCCGAAGGGCGGCGTGGTGAAGCTGATTTCCAGCGACAGCAGCATGATCAGTCCGAACCAGATCGGATCGAAGCCGAGGTTCAGCGCCAACGGGAAGAACACCGGCACGGTCAGCAGCATCATGCTGATCTGTTCCATGAACATGCCCAGCAGAAGCAGCACGCCGAACATCACCATCAGCATCAGGATCGGGTCCAGTTCGAACCCGGTGGCCCAGCGGATCAACCCGCGCGAGGCACCCGAGAAGGCCAGAAGCTGACTGAACGTGGCCGAGCCGAACACGATCAGGTAGGCCATCAGGGTCACCTTCAGGGCGCCGACGATCGATTTCTTCATCGCCTCCCAAGTCAGGCAGCGGAAGGCGATGGCAAGGATGATCACGCCCAACGCGCCGAAGGCTGCCGCCTCGGACGGCGTCACGATGCCGCCCACCATCATCGCCACGATGATCACCATCACCGACAGCATCGGTACCACGTCGCGCAGCAGCAGCTTCATCTTCTCGCCGAAGCTCATCGGTTCGACCTCGTAGGCCGGGGCGGCGTCGGGATCGAGGCGGGTCTGCAGCCAGATCAGCCCGATATAGAACCCGGCCAAGATCAGGCCGGGGATGATGCCCGCGATCAGCAGCGCCCCCACGTCGATTTGCGCTAGCGTCGCCAGCAGCACCGCCAGCGCCGAAGGCGGGATGATGATGGCCAACCCGCCAGTGCCGAGGATCGGGCCAATCGACATATGCTTCTTGTAGCCGCGATTGATCATCTCCGGGACCATCAGGCTGCCCAGAAGCGCGGTTGATCCCATCGAACTGCCCGACAGGGTGGAAAACCCGGTGCCGCCCAGAACGGTGACATAGCTCAGCCGCCCCGGCAGCTTGCCCAGCAGCCGGTCGATGGCATTGAACATCCGCGCACCGAGGCCGGTATAGAAGAACACCTCGCCCATCAGCAGGAAAAGCGGGATCGGCACCAGGGCGAATTTCGTCAGTGATCCCAAGCCGTTATTAAGCAGAGCCGAGACGCCCCTTTCGCCGCCCATGAAGATCCAGGCGCCGATGATATTGGCGGCAAGGAATGCCAGGGCAACCGGCATGCCGATTGCCATAAGCACGAGAATAGAGCCCAGTAGAAGGGCCAGCGCCTCAAACCATTCCATTATTCGTGTATCCCCGCCTCGCCCGAATGCATTCTTTCTTCGCCAAACACGAAGCGTGCGAATTCAACCGCCATCAGTGTGAAACTGATGGGGAAGCTGATCGTCAGTATCCAGCGCGGGAAATAGTAGGCCCGCACGTCGTAATCGTTCCGCTCGATATTTGTCAGCAGAAGGTCGAGCCCCTTCCAAGCCAGGATCAGGCTGACCACCACGCATACGGCCGCCACCAGCCGGCTCACCAGCGCCTGCGCGGCGGGTGGCAGGGCCGAGGTCACCAGTTCGATATGAACATGGCCTTTTTCCCGCACCAGCCAGGGCGCGCCGAGCATGGTCATGTATAGCAGAGCGTATTCCGACGAGGTGAACAGCCAGGCAAAGGGCTGCAACCCGAGGTTCCGCATAAGCACCGATACGACCACCGACACCATCAGCCAAAGCAGCATCGCACCGGCGATAAAGGCCATCAGGTAAAGAAAGGCCGTGTAAAGACGTGAAATCTGAGCCATGTCCCGATCCGTCATCAAGGCCCCCCCGTCACCGAGGGGGCCTGTTTCTTCAATTATTTGTCTTTCGCGGGATCGTAGAATTTCGCGATCAGAGCATCATAGTTGCCGTCACCCATCGGGCTTTCGGCCATCAGACCCTTCATCCGTGCCCAGGTCTTTTCACGGGCCGCGGCAAGGTAGTTGGCCTTGGCTTCACCTTCGAGGCTGACAACCTTCATGCCGGCCGCTTCCAGCGCAGCGAAGTCTTCGTCACGCTTGGCGCCCAGGGCTTCCGCGCTTTCCTTTTCGTGGGCAATCGCCACGTCCTGCACGATCTTCTGTGCTTCGGGGCTCAGGCTGTTCCACTTGTCGAGGTTCACGATCACGCCCAGGTCGGTCGAGAAGAAGCACGGCTCGATCCGGTAGTTCAGGAATTCGTTCCACTTCAGGTCGATCAGCCCGATCTGGGTCCAGCCGGTGGCATCCACCACGCCGCGTTCCAGCGCCGAATAAACCTCGGTCGTCGGCAGGTCGATCACCTGCGCGTTCAGGTATTCACCGAAGAAGGCGTTATAAACAGCGTTGCCGCGCAGCTTCAGGCCTTCGACCTTCAGGTTGCCGGCATCGTCGAATTCCGGCTCGTTCCGTGTCCACAGGTTGTAGCAGACGCCACTGTCGAACCAGCCAAGATATTTCACGCCCATCTTTTCCTGATGGATCTGGTCGATCATCTCGATGCCGCCGTTTGCACGGGCTTCGGCCGCAACGACGTTCGACGCAACCAGCGCGTCTTTCTCAGGCAGCGCACCGCCGTAGAAGGAACCCGGGGTCTAGACCATGTCGACGAGCCCGTCGCGCACGGCGTCGGGCTGCTGGAACATGCCGATGGCTTCGGGGCCACCGCGCACTTCGATCTGGACAACGCCTTCGCCCGCCTCGTTGACCTTGTCCACGAAGGACAGGAACGACTTGGTATAGATCAGCGTTTCAGGAAACGCGTGGACCGCAGTGATGGTCTCTTCGGCCTGTGCCACGCTTGCGATCAGCGTGCTGGACGCAATCAATCCGCCAAAAATGGTGTGTTTCATTCTCTATCTCCTTACCGGGGACTAGGCCCCGCCCTGTTGATGGGGGTTTCCCCCGATTTACCCCAGGCATGGCAGACCATGCCCGAAGTCATTCTTGTCTGGGCCAGGCCCAGTTGAATTCGGCACGCCGCGCGTCGCGGTACGCCGTAATTTCATCTTTCCGGTCCAGGGTCAGATCAATATCGTCCCAGCCCCGGACCAGTTTCTGCCTCCACTTGTCGGGCAGGTCGAAACCGTGGCATTCGCCGCCGATACGCAGCATCTTGGTTTCCAGGTTGACCGTCGCCGTCGAACAATCGTCACGAAGCCCGGCGATAATCGTTTCCACCAGTTGTGCGTCGAGTTTCAGCGGCAACAGCCCGTTATTCACCGCGTTGGAGGCGAAGATATCTCCGAAGCTGGGGGCGATAACGACCCGAATCCCGAAATCGACCAACGCGTAAACGGCCGCCTCTCGGCTGGAGCCGCTGCCGAAATT
>JAWVXM010000223.1:0-4483 GCA_033723255.1 Thalassovita sp. | reverse complement strand
GGAACCGAATGAAGATCTCGCGGATCGTGTGATAGTCGAGTTGCTTGGCCATGATCGGTCGCGCCTGGTTGGTTTTCCCTCCCCTAGCGGGGCAGGGCACGGATTTCAACGGGAAGCGGCGACACGCAGCGCTTCCCATTCCGCCGGCGTTTCATCGCCGCCCTGGGCGAAACTGGCGACGGTCAGGCCGTGATCGGGGAAATGCGCCACCAGGTTGGCCGAAAACGGACCACAGCCCGAATGCCCCTGGATCCGGGTGCCGGCTTCGGTTTCACCGATCATCAGGCCCAGCCCGTAGCCGGTTGTCCGCCAGATCCGCCCGGCGATGGCGCCGCCCCGCATGTATGGCGTCGTCATCTCCTCGACCAGCGCCGGGCGCGGCGGGCCGCCGGCGAGGATCCCGTGCAGCATCCGCGCGGCATCGGCAGCGCTGCCCATCAGGCAGCCGTGATAGACCCATCCGGGATGATAACCGTGACTGTCCCAGATCATGGCCTCGAAATCCCGTGGCGTTCGTGCCCATCGTACGGTTTCCAAGCCCAAGGGCCGGGCCAGCCGCCGATTGACCACCTCGCCCAGATCCGCGCCTTCGCTGACCTCGAGCGCGAAACGCAGCAGCATGTAGCCGATATTGGAGTAGGCCCAGCCCTTGCCCGGCTGCCACAGCAGGTCCTCTGCACGCGCCTCTTCCAGCAGCTGCCGGACCGGCCAGGGATTTTCGCCGGCCTCGACCGCCGCGTGGCAACGCCCGACCGTGCCATAATCCCTGAGACCCGCGACATGCGCCATCAGTTGCCGCAGGCTGAACGGATGATCCTGTACCGGCGCGTCAAGGTCCAGCGCCCCTTCCTCCGCGCCCAGCAGCAAGCAGGCCGCGATGGCGGTTTTGGTGAAACTCCAGCACGGCAGAACCTCGCCCGGCGCATCGTCGCGCCAAAGCGTTCCGGTGTCGTCCACGGCGGCAGAAATGAACCTTGGGGATGCCATGCGGAAAACCTGCGCCGATCAGGGCGAAAGCGCAAGATCCGGGTCGCTAGGGGGATGAGAAGCGGGTAAAAGTCAGGTCCAGGAAAGGACACCCGATGCTGCAGCAAACACGAAATGCCGGATACCATTACGACGTGATGCGCCGCGCCATCGACCTGATCGACGACGCGGGCCCCGGAATGGGGCTGAACGATCTGGCAGCAAGGATGGAGATGAGCCCGGCACATTTCCAGCGGCTGTTTTCGCAATGGGTCGGGGTGTCACCGAAACGGTATCAGCAATACCTCACGCTCGATCACGCCAAGGCGCTTTTGCGCGACAGGATGACAACGCTCGACGTCAGCCATGCAATCGGCCTGTCGGGCAATGGCCGGCTGCACGATCTTTTCATCCGATGGGAAGCAATGAGCCCGGGCGATTATGCCCGCGCGGGCGAAGGATTGACGATCTTCTATGGATGGTTCGACAGCCCGTTCGGCCCGGCTCTCGTCATGGGAACTGAAAAGGGGCTTTGCGGGCTGGCCTTCGCGGCGGAAACAGGCGCTGAGGAGGCCATGGCGGACCTGACAGGCCGCTGGCCCAAGGCGGAATTCATCGAGGATGCGGCCACGCTGAAACCGCTGGTCGAGGCGGCGTTCGCACAGAAGGGCGAAACCGCGCTGCACCTGATCGGGGCGCCGTTCCAGATCAAGGTCTGGGAAGCGCTGATCCGCATCCCCTCGGGCCATGTCACCACCTATTCCGAAATCGCGCGATCCGTCGGCAATCCCAAGGCGGTGCGGGCGGTGGGCACTGCGGTCGGGCGCAACCCGGTCAGCTGGCTGATCCCCTGCCACCGGGCATTGCGCAAATCCGGCGCGCTTGGCGGTTATCACTGGGGCCTGCCGGTGAAACGCGCGCTGCTGGCCTATGAATCGGCCCGCATCGATGGCGATCCCGCCGCGGCAACCGATTAGCCCGCGACCCGATACGCGGAATGCCGCCGATCCTGACACAGAGTTGTATTCTGATCGCACAAACAACGGTCTATATTGATCCCGATCCGCATCAGCGGAGGAAAACACGAGGCAAAAGACCATGACCCGAGCATCCAAATTCATCCTGATTCTGGCCGGCGCATCGCTGCTGACCACCACCGCATGTACCGACCCCGGTATGATCAGCGGCACCGACCCGCAACGGAACACCAAGGAAGGCGCCCTGCTTGGCGGCGCGCTTGGCGCCATCACCGGTATGATGGTGAGCGACGACAAGAAGAAGGGCGCCGTTGTCGGCGGTATCCTCGGGGCCGGGATCGGCGGTGCAATCGGGCACAACCTCGACCTGCAGGAAGCAGAACTGCGCCAGAGCCTCGACAACCGCGTCGCCATCACCAATACCGGCGACCGCCTGATCGTGTCGATGCCGCAGGATATCCTGTTCGCCACCGACAGCTTCTATGTCGAACCGGTGCTGCGCGACGATCTGCGCGCCGTGGCCGCAACCCTGAACCGCTATCCCGACAGCACCATTCAGGTGGTGGGCCATACCGACAATACCGGTTCGGCCGAATACAATCTCGGCCTCAGCAGCCGCCGCGCCTCCGCCGTGTCCTCGATCCTGATCGGGGCTGGCGTGTCGGCCTCGCGGATCCAGACCATCGGCCGCGGCGAGGATCAGCCCATCGCCACCAACCTGACCCCCGAGGGCCGGGCCCGCAACCGGCGCGTGGATATCGTGATCCTGCCCTACTGACCCCTCGAACCCGCGGGCGGCTTTCATCGGGCCGCCCGCCTTCTCATGCCGGGTTGGAAATCTCGATCAGGTTGCCATCCGGATCGCGCAGGTAGATCGACAGGATCGGCCCGGTGGCCCCGCTGCGTCCGACCGGCCCTTCTTCGACCGGTACGCCCACTTGGGCCAGATGTTGCATCCAGTCAGCAACCGGCACCGCGCTGAGAAAACAAAGATCCGCCGATCCCGGCATGGCCCGCCGCGCCTTGGGCAGGAATTCCGCCCCCGACTGGTGCAGGTTGATCTTCTGGGCCCCGAAATAAAGCGCCCAGCGGCTGCTGCCATCGGCCGCTTCGAACCGTTCGGCCCGCATGCCCAAAACACCGGAATAGAACTCCACGGTCTGAGAAAGATCGGCCACGGTCAGAACCAGGTGATCCAGAGATGCGAGATCCGGTTTCATTTTCCAATTGCTCCGGGCAGGGCGGGCTTCTACCTTCCCGCCATGGCCGACATTGTGCAAGATCAAACCCGCCAAACCGACGTGATGGACCCCGCGCGCGCTGCCGCGTTGCAGGTGACGCTCGGGCACTCCCCCAGCATTGAAACCGGCACGCCGCTGCCGCCCTTTTTCCACCAGGTCTATTTCTGGCAACCCGAACCGGCGCCGCGCCTTGGCCGCGACGGGCATCCGAAAACCGGTATCGGCCTGATCCCCGATCTGGGCCTGCCGCGGCGGATGTGGGCCGGCGGGCGGCTTGAATTCCACGCCCCGCTACGCGCCGGGATAGAAGCCGAAAAACACTCCTCGGTGGCCGAAATCAGCCGCAAGGAGGGCCGCAGCGGCCCCTTGGGCTTCGTCACCCTGAAACACGATATCCATCAGCAGGGGCGGCTTTGCGTGACCGAACGCCAGGATCTGGTCTATCGCGAAGACCCCGCGCCCGGCGCCCCCCGCCCCAAGCCCCCCGCGGCCCCGACCGACGAGAACCATGCCGAACGGGCCGCCTTCACCTCGACCATGCTGTTTCGCTACTCAGCGCTGACCTTCAACGGGCACCGGATTCATTACGATCTGGATTATGCGCGGGACATCGAAGGCTATGACGGTCTGGTCACCCACGGCCCGCTTCTGGCGCAGCTTCTGATGCTGATGGCCGAACGGCAGATGGGTCCGCTCAAGCGCTTCTCCTTCCGCGCCACCGCACCGCTGATGCATTTTGAGGCCGCGACGCTGTGCTGGAAATCCGATGGCCGCATGTGGGTGCGCGGTCCCGACGGCCGCCAATGCATGCAGGCCGAAGCCGCATAAATCCCCTGCCGCTTCTTCTTGGCATAAATACTCAAATCCCGACCTAGGGGCGGCGCAGCCGTGTCACAGGCTCGCCTCGGCCCGGAACCCGTTCGGGATCCGGTCGACCCCGTCCAGCAGCAGATCGGCCATCACCGCCCCCACCTTCGGCGCCATGCCGAAGCCGATCTTGAACCCGCCATTGGCGATATACTGCCCCGGCTTGGTGGGGTGCCCGCCCAGAACCGGGGCGCGCGAACGTGACCGCGGCCGCACCCCGGCCCAGCGTTCGACCAGCTCGGCCCCGGCCAGCGCCGGCACGGCTGCGAAGGCACGCTCCAGCACCGCGTCAAGCTGGGCATCGGTGGATGTGGGATCGTCGTAATCGCGTTCGCTGGTCGATCCAATCGCCACGGTGCCATCCGCATGCGGCACCACATGCACCGCGTCGGCAAAGATCTGCGGGCTGTCGCGCAGGTCGCGCGCCAGTTC
>JAWVXM010000222.1:0-4566 GCA_033723255.1 Thalassovita sp. | reverse complement strand
GGTTCAGCGCGTAACACGCCAGTTCGAACCGCACCTGGTCGTTGCCCTTGCCGGTGGCGCCGTGGGCGACGGCATCGGCGCCGGTTGCTTCGGCGATTTCGACAAGGCGCTTGGAAATCAGCGGCCGCGCGATCGAGGTGCCCAGCAGGTAGAGCCCTTCGTAAACGGCATTGGCGCGGAACATCGGGAAGACGAAATCGCGGACGAATTCTTCGCGGATGTCTTCGATATAGATGTTTTCGGGCTTGATCCCCAGAAGCTCGGCCTTCTTGCGGGCCGGGTCCAGTTCCTCGCCCTGACCCAGATCGGCGGTGAAGGTGACGACTTCGCAGCCATATTCGGTCTGCAGCCATTTCAGGATGATCGAGGTATCGAGACCGCCTGAATAGGCAAGGACGACTTTCTTGGGCGCTGACATGTAACCGCTCCGGCTTGGGGAATGAATCGAAGGCGGTTTATTGAAGTTTTAAGGGGCAGGCAAGCCTGCCCACCCCTTATTGCACGTCTGGTATTACCTGTCGGTTACGAGGCGTCAGGAAATCATGCGGGATCGGTTTCGGTCTGATCCGCCGGAACGGCCTCGGTGGTTTCGGTTTCAGCCATTTGTTCCAGATAGGCGTCGATCGCGCCCTCGGCATCGTCCACGCCGAGCTGAGTGGAAATCCATTCCATCATCTCGGGGGTGATGTCATCGGCGGTGAAGCCGCTCTGGCCGCTGGCCTGCATACCGGCAACGATGGCGGCGGTCAGGTCGTCTTCGGTGGTGCCGGCGGTGGCCGTTTCGACAGCGACTTCGGCCCCTGCGAGTGCGCCATAGGTGGTATTGATGCTGGTGATCGCGCCGTTCACGGTCTCGATCTGACCCTGCAGCGCAGTCACCTGGGCTTCCCATTCGGCATGGGCCGCATCATAGGCGGCGGCATCTGCATAGGCTGGATCGTCCGCGGCGGGCTCGGCGCCGGTCAGCGCGGTCATTTGATCATTCAGCGCGGTCAGGGCATTCACCGGATCGGCATCGTAGCCGTTCTGCGTGGCCATTTCGGCATAGGCCGCCAGAGCGGCATCATAGGCCGTCTGGGCATCCGCAGCCGCCGCCTTCTTCTGTTCCAGCAGGGCGGCGGCGATGACGAAGTCCCGGAACCCGGCCATTTTCGGATCGCTGCTGTTCATCAGGCCGTTGATGTTGCGCTTGAGCGAATTCAGCCCCTTCAGCTGCGCGTGCAGGTTCTTGGGCTTCGGCGCGGCCTGCGGGGCGCTGGCCTTCACGGCGCTGGTCTTGACCGGTTTGGTGGCCGGCTTGGTTTTCTTGGCAGCGCCAGCCCGGTTGGAGGGCTTCGACTTCTTCTCTTTTTTCTTGCCGCCGCCCTTGCCGTCCTTGGCATAGGCTGCGTCCGCCGTGAACGGGGCCGTCACGACCGCCGTCGTCAGGCCAAGTGCGGTGACCGTCAGCAGCGCCGTCGTCAGTTTCCAGAATTTTCCTTGCATGTTTTCTCCGAGGTCCCGTCCAGGTTGTTATGTGGCAAGGGTAAATCCCAGTGCCCGCCGATTTCCATGTAACTTCCGACTAAAGAACAAACTAAAAAGTATAATTTCGTGGCAGAATGTTGGCGCAACCTGCGGAATTGTGGCGCTCCGCCGGGTCCTGTCCGTTTCGGTATACCTTGGTCTTCTTTTCCCACGGCTCTTGCCTTGTCTGACGCGATGTACCACTCAAGGTGCTATGAGCGATTTTCTGAAAAAGGCCCGGGTGGCCGAACGGCAGATGCGGGCGCTGTTCCCGGCGACGCCGCTTTTGCGCAACGATCACCTGTCGGCCAAATATGGCGCCGATATCTGGCTCAAGCGCGAAGACCTGAGCCCGGTGCGCAGCTACAAGATCCGCGGTGCGCTGAACGCGATGGGCAAGGTGTTGGCCGCCGATCCGTCGCGCGAGGTTTTCGTTTGCGCCAGCGCGGGCAACCACGCGCAGGGCGTGGCCTATGTCAGCCGCCATTTCGGGGTGAAGGGGGTGATCTTCATGCCGGTCACGACGCCGCAGCAGAAGATCGACAAGACCCGGATTTTCGGCGGTGACAATATCGAGATCAAGCTGGTCGGCGACTATTTCGACGACACGCTGGCGGCGGCGCAGGAATATTGCGCCGAGGCGGGCGGGCATTTCCTGTCGCCCTTCGACGATCTGGACGTGATCGAGGGGCAGGCCAGCGTCGCGGCGGAAATCACCGCGCAGCTGGGCCGTGATCCGGACCTGGTGGTGCTGCCAGTGGGTGGCGGCGGTTTGTCGGCCGGGATCACCCGGTATCTGGGCGAAGTATCGCCCGATACCGAAATCCGTTATGTCGAACCGGCGGGCGGGGCCAGCCTGCGTGCGGCCCTGATCGAAAAGCATCCCGTGAAGCTGAAAAAGGTCGACAGTTTCGTCGATGGCGCGGCGGTGGCGCAGATCGGCGCCTATCCGTTCGAAATCCTGGCCCATACCGACCCCGCCCATGTGCTGGACGCGCCCGAAGACCGGATCTGCATGACCATGCTGGAAATGCTGAACGTGGAAGGGATCGTGTTGGAACCGGCCGGCGCCTTGTCGGTCGACGCGCTGGTCGACCTGAAGGACGACATCAAGGGCAAGACCGTGGTTTGCGTCACGTCGGGGGGGAATTTCGATTTCGAACGCCTGCCCGAGGTCAAGGAACGCGCGCAGCGCTATGCCGGGCTGAAGAAATATTTCCTGTTGCGGCTGCCGCAGCGCCCGGGAGCGTTGAAGGAATTTCTCAACGTGCTGGGCCCGGATGACGATATCGCCCGGTTTGAATACCTGAAGAAATCGGCGCGCAATTTCGGTTCCGTCCTGCTGGGCATCGAAACCTCTCGGCCGGAAAATTTCGAGCTTCTTTACAGCCGGCTCGACGAGATCGGGATGACGTATCAGGACATCACCGAGGACGAGGTTCTGGCCGAATTCCTGATCTGAGCATCCTCAGGCGGCGAATTTCCGCGGCAGGTTTTCGGTGAATGCGCTCAGCGACTGGTCGAAACAGTCGATGATCGCGGTCAGGTCGACCCGATCGGCCCGGCCATCCGTTGCCTGCCTTTCCCCGGTCTGGCATTTTTCCGAAAAGGCGCTGAAGCCGATATTCAGCGCGCTGCTTTTCAACAGATGCAGATCGCTTTCCAGATCATCCGGAATGGGATCATGGCGCAGTTTTTCGATCACGCCGGCCATTTCGTGCAGATACAGATCGAACACTTCGCCGAAATCATCCGTACCGAATTCACCGTGCAGATCGCGAATCCTGTTCCAATCAATCATTCTTGCCCCCTTTTGATGAGGCAATGATCGGCTGCGGTGCTTAATATTTCCTGTGCGATCCCGGGAAGCACGAAAAGAAAGCAGGCGGGGGCGTCAGCCCAGTTGCGACAGGAAATGGCGGTCGCCGGGATTGCCCAGTGATGTAACGGCCATGTCGAACGGCATCCAGACCGCCCGGTGGCCCGGTTCCGACGGGTCGTCGATCCGGCGCACCGGGTGGGCGATGTAGATGGTGCAGAGCTTTTCCGCCCAGAGATCGTATTCCGGCATGAAGGTGAAACGGCGGAACGCGCCCAGACGCCGGGGCGCCGAGATGGTCCAGCCGGTTTCCTCGAACACTTCGCGATGTAGCGCGCGCAGCGGCGATTCGCCGGCGTCGATGCCGCCGCCGGGCAGCTGGAATTCGGGGACGGGATCGGCCTGATGGGTCAGCAGCACCCGATCGCCGAGCGGCAGGATCGCGTAAGCCCCCGGTCGCAGGGTGTATCGCCGCCCGTTTTCCGGCGGGGTGCCGAATCGTCTGATCATCGGGGCCATCCTTGGAGTGCGGCTTGCCGCGCCTATATAGTCGCTGTATGCCAAGGCCAGGCGCATAAGGAAACCCCATGACACTTGGATCGAAACTCGCTTGGGACGACACCGTTCTGCCGTTCCAGCTGGACATTTCCGATATCCGTGGCCGCGTGGCGCGGCTTGACGGCGTATTGGGCAATATTCTCAAGCAGCACGATTACCCGCCGGTGGTCGAAGCCTTGGTCGCCGAAATGGCGCTGTTGACCGCGTTGATCGGGCAGACGATCAAGCTGCGCTGGAAACTGTCGCTGCAGGTGCAGTCGAAGGGCCCGGTGCGGATGATCGCCACCGATTATTACGGCCCCACGAAAGAGGGCGAACCGGCCCGCATTCGCGCCTATGCCAGCTATGACGAAAAGCGGCTGACCGATGGTGCGCCCTTCGAACAGGTGGGCGAAGGATATTTCGCGATCATGATCGATCAGGGCACCGGCATGGTGCCTTACCAGGGGCTGACACCGCTGGCCGGCACGTCGCTGTCGGATTGCGCCGAGGCCTATTTCGCCCAGTCTGAACAGATCCCGACCCGGTTCCAGCTGAGTTTCGGCAAATCCATTGAACCGGGGCAGGGCGAACATTGGCGCGCCGGCGGCGTGATGATTCAGCACATGCCCAAGGCTTCCCCCTTTGCCAAGGGCGAAGAGGCCAGCGGCGAAGGCGGGCTGCTGCATGCGCGTGACCTGGTC
>JAWVXM010000221.1:0-4566 GCA_033723255.1 Thalassovita sp. | reverse complement strand
CGGGTTCTTCAGGATCTTTTCCAGCGCCACGCGCCCGTTCTCGGCCAGGTCGATCTGGCCGAAAATGCGGCTCAGCTGCTTCGACGTTACCTGGGCGACCAACGCGTTGTCCTCGGCCAGCAGGACCCGCAACTGGTTCAGATCCTTCAGCGCCAGCGGCGCCTTGGGGGCCGCGGTTCTCAGCTCGGCGGGTGATGCCGCCGTGTCGGGCAGGCAGATGCCGTAACCCGCGCCGCCCTCGGGCGCGGGGAAATACGCGATTTCGCCGCCCAGCATTTCGACCGCCTGCTTGGCGATATACAGCCCCAGCCCGCTGCCGTCGGCCTGGTTGCGGGCGTCGGCCGATCCGCGTTCGAAGGGCTGGAACAACCGGTCGATTTCTTCCAGCGGGATGCCGACGCCGTTGTCGGTCACCGTCCAGCAGGCCATGCGCTTATCTGCGAAGTCGACCGGGGGCCTGTTTCGGGGCTGGTAGGTGATGCGAATTTCTGTTCCCTGGCTGTGGATGATTGCGTTGCGTACGAGATTGCCGAGAATCTGCTTCAACCGGTTGCTGTCGCCCATCATGGGGGTTGAGGCGCCGGAGCCCAGGTTCAGGCTGATACGGATATTCTGACCCTTGGCCAGCAGCTGATAGGTGTTGCGTACCCGTTCGGCGATATCCGCCGGGGTATAGAGCGCAACGGTGACCGGCTGGTTCTTTTCGGGGTTCACCGCCTGGCGCATGTCGTCCAGCACGTTCAGCAACTGGCCCGAGGCTTCGCGCATCTGCATTTGCAGCTGGCGCGAATTATGACCGTTTTCCAGGTCATCTATCAGCATCGACAGAACCGATGCCGGGGTGCGGATTTCATGCGACACGATGGAAAACAGCTGCTTCTGCCGGTCCTGGCGCAACGACAGTTCGTTCAGCGCGTCGGTCAGCGCCTGTTCCTGCAGGTGTTCCTCGGTGACCTCCACCATCAGGCCATAGACAACCTTTTCGCCCCGTGGCGTCGGTTCGGCCCAAAGGTGCAGGCGCAACACGCGCGGCTCGCCCGAAGACAGGGTTTCGTCCAGGCGCAGAAGCAAGGTGATGCTGGCGTGGCTCTTGGATTCGATCGCGTGGCGCAACAGGTAACGTTCGTCCGCGCGGAACCGTGTCAGCAGGTTGTCGATCCCGGTTTCCCCCGGCAGCCCGACCAGTTGCTGCCCGGCGGAATCCAGTCGCAGCTTTCTGCGCGGGACGTTCAGCGTGAACAATCCCACACCTGCGAAACCGCGCACGGTGCTCAGTCGGCGGATGCTGGCCAGATACTGGGACCGCTCATAGCGCTCCCGCCCGCGCACGGCCATGATCATCACCAGCAGGATCAGGACCACGATCGAATAGCTGTCGAGCAACCCTTTTTCTGTATTGATCGGCGGGGCCGCGTGCAGGAACTGCCCGGTCATCGCCACATAGATCGACATGCCGGTGAAGATGATGATCGGAACGGTTGCCGCCGGCAGTGTCAGCGCGATCAGGATGCCCAGCAGCCCGATATCCATCATCGGGAAACCGCCAAAGCCCTTGTTGTGCAGGATTGCGATCAGCGGGAAGCCCAGCAACACCGGCACGGCGAGTTTCATCTGGCGCGCCGTGGGTAATTGCAGCACCGCGATCAGGACCGCGGTGTCGACGACCGCGCCGTGAAGGGTGCGTTCGATCCCGAACCGGGCAAAATGATCCCCCAAACCAAGGGCCACTGCCCGATCCGCGGCAAGAAGGGCCGACAGGCCGTCGGTGACGAAGATCAGCGGCACGAAGAAAAGCAGATTGAGACCGAACAGGGATGCCGTGACCGCAAGATCGGCGGTTCTCGGCGCCGTCTGCGCAATAAGTCGCCGGAACAGCATGCGGGCCGAAAGCCCGGTCAATGTGCTGGCCACTAGGTTGGAGACGAAGAAATACGCGACGATATCGGTGCCCAGATCCGGCGAGAGCAGCCATTGCGGTTGACCGGTGAAAGGCAGGTAGAAGGGCAGGAAGAAAAGCGCGGCAAACCCGGCCAGCGGCACCCACAGCATCCGGATCGGAAAGATCAGGAGTCCGACGACGACGGTGTGGACCGCCAGGTGGGGGCTGAGATTGATGGCGAAGTCATTGTCGGTAAACAGCGCCGCGCCATAGGACAGTGCAAGTGTCCAGAACGTCTGGAAGGTCAGGAATATGAGGCTGCTGAGATAAGGCCGCCGCTGGATCGTCTCGGTCAGGGTCTGCAGGCGCGAAACCTCGAAATCCCGAAAGACATAGCCCTTGTCTTTCGGGATCCGCGACGCGTCGTCCTCGATGATGAGGCGGTCAAGGCTGTTGGCATGTTTTGTCAAAATAAAATCGCAGTTTTCAGGGGCAGCGTGCAGCTCCGCTCCGGTGCGCGGCTCCAGTCGAGCGCGTCGCGCGGTTTCAGCGGTGCACGCATATTCGCAGCTCTGTAAGAAAATTGAAGCGTAGAGATGTCGTGACGATCCATAAGTATATAGGTGCTGCCCAAAAGAGAGGCTGCTGTTTCGACCATGCGGGATGTCGCTTCTATCTGCCTCTACCCTGCGATGTGTTGCGCGGTTAATCCTTGGCCGATATCCCTGCGGACGGGATTCCGTTCCGGCCCAGCCAGTCGCGCACCTCGTCTGCGATGCGTCCTGATTCTTGGTGCAGAAGCCAATGATCGGCGTCGTCGATCATGACCCGGGTCAGGGCGTCGCAATAGTCTTCCAGCCCTTCGGTCGCCTCCGGCAACAATGCGCTATCGCGCGCGCCCCAGATCAGCAGATGCGGCATCCGCACCCGGAATTTCTGCACTGACAGCGGCGCCAGGTCCGGGATCGCCTCGCCGGGCTGTCCCAGCTGCATGGGCGAGGCGCGATACCAGTTGACCATGCCGCGCATCCGGCCCGGCCGCGCCCATTCCGCCCTATAGGCCGCGCGGCGTTCCGGCGTCATCCATCCCATATCCATCGATGCGCCGAAAAGGTTGAAAAGCTTGGCGTAATTGTCTTCGGCCAGCCATTCCTCCGATCCGTTCCGGCGCAGCCAGTGGATATATTGCGACGCCTCTGTCTGGCCGCCACCGGCGGCCAGGGCGCGTTGGAACGGCCCCGGGTGCACGCCGTTCGCGACGATCAGATGGCTGACCAGGTCGGGCCGCGAAATTGCCAGCGCATAGGCGACCGCCGCGCCCCAGTCATGGCCGAACAGGATCACCGGGCCGCGGCCCAGCCGGTTGATCAGCGCCACCACGTCGGAAACCAGTTTCCCGGTCCTGTATTCGCTGACCTCCTCCGGCGCCCAGCTTTCGCCGTACCCGCGCTGATCGGGGGCGATGCAGTGGTAGTCCCGCGAAAGCTCTTCCGCGACTTCCTGCCAGGCGCCGGAATATTCCGGGAACCCGTGCAGCATCAGGATCACCGGATCGGCCCGGTTGCCCCAGCCGAGGTAATGGAACGGCTGCCCGTTGAGATGAACGTGATGGCTCAGCATGCGACCAATCTAGCCTGCTGCCGGCTATGCAACAACATCGTTGCGCATGGGCTTGGGACGGTGAGGTTTGACACCGGTCAAGGCGCGTTCGCTGTCGCGACGTTATAATTTAGTTCAATTGCAGAGGAGATATTGATGACCGTGACCGACGCCGCCGCGATGCCCGAATCCGTGAATGAAACCGCCCCGGCGCCCGCCGCTGTGGCGGCAGAGGTGGACGGTACCACCATGCCGTCCCGCCGTGGCCGGCATGCCCCAAGCCCGGACGAGGTGCGCCGCGCCTTCGAAACGGGGCAATATCCGTACAAGACCAAGATGAAGCGCGCGGTCTATGAAAGGCAGAAGGCCCGGTTGCAGGCCGAGCTGCTGAAGGCGCAGCTCTGGGCGCAGGAGACCGGTCAGAAATTCGTGCTGCTGTTCGAAGGCCGTGATGCCGCGGGCAAGGGCGGCACGATCAAGCGGTTCACCGAACATCTCAATCCCCGCACCGCGCGCGTGGTGGCGCTGAACAAGCCGACCGAACAGGAACGCGGGCAATGGTATTACCAGCGTTACATCGAACATCTTCCGACGGCGGGCGAAATGGTCCTGTATGACCGCAGCTGGTACAACCGCGCGGGTGTCGAGCGGGTAATGGGATTCTGCGAACCCAACGAATACCTGGAATTCATGCGCCAGACGCCGGAATTCGAACGGATGCTGACGCGCTCGGGCATTCGGCTTTACAAATACTGGTTCTCGGTCACCCGCGAAGAACAGCGCCGCCGGTTTGCTTCACGCGAGGACGATCCGCTGAAGCGGTGGAAGCTCTCGCCGATCGACAAGGCCAGTCTTGGCAAGTGGGACGATTACACTGAGGCCAAGGAGGCGATGTTCTTCTATACCGACACGGCCGATGCGCCCTGGACCATCATCAAGTCAGACGACAAAAAGCGGGCGCGGATTAACACCATGCTGCATTTCCTGAATTCGCTCGACTACCCGGACAAGGATCATGACATCGTGCAGACGCCCGATCCGCTGATCGTCGGCCATGCCAGCCATGTGATTCATTCCTCGGAGCATAT
>JAWVXM010000220.1:0-4568 GCA_033723255.1 Thalassovita sp. | reverse complement strand
TTAACGAAGCTGTAGAAAAGTTTTCCGTTATAAAAACGCTTAAAGCGATTGAAGATGGCCGCGGCGATGCAGTCGGCCATCGCGGTGGCGACCCGCCCGGCGTCGCGGCTGGCGCGCTGGATCCTGGCTCTGGCGCTGTCGTTCATCGGGGCCGTCATGTCGGTCGCTGCCTGGGATTTCGTGACCGGGCTGGTCGCGCGGGTGCCGCTTCTGGGTTTCGCTGTGGCTTTTCTGGGGGTGGCTTTGTTGTTGGCGGTGCTGATCGCGGTGATCCGCGAACTGGCGGCGTTTTCCCGGCTGGCGCGGATGGATGGGCTGCGGCAGCGCGCCGAGGAAGCGCTGGCCGAGGATGACCTGGCAAAGGCCCGGAACGTGTCCGGGGGGCTGTTGCGGCTCTATCGGGGGCGGTCCGAACTGGATTGGGCGATGGCCCGGTTCCGGGAACGGCAGGACGAACAGTTCGATGCGGTCGCCGTGCTGGAACTGGCCGAAGCCGAGCTGCTGGGGCCGCTCGACCGCGCAGCGCAGGCCGAGGTGCAGGCGGCGGCGCGGCAGGTGGCGACGGTGACGGCGCTGGTGCCGCTGGCGCTGGCCGACGTGGTGGCGGCCCTGACGGCGAACCTGCGGATGATCCGGCGGGTGGCGGAGATCTATGGCGGGCGTTCCGGGGCCTTTGGCAGCTGGCGGCTGCTCCGGGCGGTGATGGCGCATCTTGTGGCCACCGGCGCGGTGGCGGTGGGGGATGACCTGATCGGGTCGCTGGCGGGCGGCGGGGTGCTGTCGAAACTGTCGCGGCGGTTCGGCGAAGGCGTGGTCAACGGCGCGCTGACCGCACGGGTTGGCGTGGCCGCGATCGAGGTCTGCCGCCCGGTGCCCTTCAGCCGCAAGCGCCGGCCTTCGGTGTCGGCGCTGGTTTCCGGCGCGCTGAAGGGGCTGTTCGCGAAAGGCTGAGGAAACGGCGGACAAAGGGGGCGCTGCCCCCCTCGCCTTAGGCGACTCCCCCGGGATATTTGGGAAAAGAAGAAGGGTTTCTTCTTGGCTCAACTACTCTCCTGAACTGGACGTCAGCGCAGGATCGGCACTCCGCCGGGTCCCTGCATCTTGTCCACCACGCCCGCGCGCAGGGATCGGCCGATCTTGTGGGCGAGCTTCGACCAGGCTTCGGCCTGATCGGGGCGCAGTTCTTCTTTCAGGACCAGGTCGAACAGGGCCAGCCAGATTTCGAACATGCCGGGGCGGACATTGCCGGCGTCGCGGTGCACCTGTACCGGATTGCCGTCATAGCCGCGTTCATGCAGGATCGCGTTGGCCCAGAAGGCGGCGACCTTTGCCTCATGCGCCGGCCAGTCGGTCACATGCACGGCGAAAACCGGGCCCAGGCCGGGATGCTGGCGCACCAGGTCGTAGAAACTTTTCACCACCCGTTCGATATCGTCGCGGGTCACGTCGAAGCGCGGGGGCTGGGCGGTCATCGTTGGTCCTCCGGAATTTGCGCAGAGCCTAACGGCAGCGTCTGCCGGGCGAAAGGTCCAAAGCGCCGCTGCGTCCCTCTGGACGCTGCCCGCCCGCGCGCCTATAACGCGGGGCATGAGGCATATCTTGGCCATTATCATTCGAATTACATGCCCGGCGCTCTGATTTGAGACGAGCCGCCGGGACAAGGCGTATGGGACACCGCGCCGCCCTGAACCCTGACAGACGAAGATCATCCTGAAGGACGCCCGAAATGTGCGCCGATACCCCGCAAACCCCCGACTACAAAGACACCCTGAACCTGCCGCAGACCGATTTCCCGATGCGCGCGGGCCTGCCGAAGCGCGAGCCCGGCTGGCTGGCCCGGTGGCAGGAAATGGATATCTATGGCCAATTGCGCGACAAGGCCAAGGACGGGTCGCGCAAGCCCTTCACCCTTCATGACGGCCCGCCCTACGCCAACGGCCACCTGCATATCGGTCACGCGCTGAACAAGACGATCAAGGACATGATCGTGCGCAGCCACCAGATGATGGGGTTCGACTCGCGCTACGTGCCGGGCTGGGATTGTCACGGCCTGCCGATCGAATGGAAGATCGAGGAACAATACCGGGCCAAGGGCAAGAACAAGGATGAGGTGAACGTGGTGGATTTCCGCCGCGAATGCCGCGCCTTTGCCGATGAATGGGTCGATATCCAGCGCGAGGAATTCAAGCGGCTGGGCATCACCGGCAACTGGGCCGATCCCTATCTGACCATGGCCTATCACGCCGAGGCGGTGATCGCCGACGAGTTCATGAAATTCCTGATGAACGGCACGCTGTATCAGGGGTCGAAGCCCGTGATGTGGTCGCCGGTGGAAAAGACCGCGCTGGCCGAGGCCGAGATCGAATATCACGACCACAAGAGCCACACGATCTGGGTGCCGTTCAAGGCGCAGAACGGCGAAGGTGACCTTGCCGGCGTGAAGGCGGTTATCTGGACCACGACACCCTGGACCATCCCGTCGAACAAGGCCGTTGCCTATAACCCCAAGATCGCCTACGGGCTTTACGAGATCACCGGTACGCCGGACGAATGCTGGTGCAAGCTGGGCGACAAATACCTGCTGGCCGATGCGCTGGCCGAGGATGTGCTGACCAAGGCGCGGCTTGAGAGCGGCATGTGGAAACGCCTGCGCGACGTGTCGGCCGAGGAACTGGGTGCGCTGACCCTGTCGCACCCCTTTGCCGGGATCGACGGTGCCGACGGGTTCTGGGATTACGACGTGCCGATGATCGACGGCGATCACGTCACCGACGATGCCGGCACCGGTTTCGTGCATACCGCGCCCAGCCACGGCGCCGACGACTATGAATGTTTCGTCAAGCGCAACTGGCTTGACCGGATGACCCATAACGTGGGCGAGGAATCCGAGTTTCTGCCGCATGTGCCGTTCTTTGCCGGGCTCAAGGTGTTCGATCACAAGGGCAAGGAAGGCAAGGCCAACGCGGCGGTCATCGACAAGCTGGTGGAAGCGGGCGGCATCATCGCGCGTGGTCGCGTGGCCCATTCCTATCCGCATAGCTGGCGTTCCAAGGCGCCGGTGATCTTCCGCAACACGCCGCAATGGTTCGCCAGCGTCGACAAGGAAGTGGGCGACGGGCAGGACATCTATGGCAAGACGATCCGCGAACGCGCGCTGAATTCCATCGACCAGCTGGTGAAATGGACACCGCCGACCGGCCGCAACCGGCTGTATTCGATGATCGAAACGCGCCCCGACTGGGTGCTCAGCCGGCAGCGCGCCTGGGGCGTGCCGCTGACCTGTTTCACCAAAAAGGGGCTGCTGCCCACCGATGATGGCTTCCTCCTGAAAAACGACGCACTCAACGCGCGCATCAAGGCCGCGTTCGAAGAAGGCGGCGCGGACGTCTGGTATGAAGACGGGTTCAAGGAAAAGATCCTCGACGGTATCGCCGACCCTGCCGAATACGATCAGGTGTTCGACGTTCTGGACGTGTGGTTCGACAGCGGGTCGACCCATGCTTTCGTTCTGCGCGACCGCGAAGACGGCACCGAAGACGGCATCGCCGACGTTTACATGGAAGGCACCGACCAGCATCGCGGCTGGTTCCATTCCTCTCTGCTGCAGGCCTGCGGCACGATGGGGCGCGCGCCTTATCGCAACGTGGTCACCCACGGTTTCACGCTGGACGAGAAGGGCAACAAGATGTCCAAATCGCTCGGCAACACGATCGTGCCGGAAAGGGTGGTGCAGCAATACGGCGCCGATATCCTGCGGCTTTGGGTGGCGCAGGCCGACTACACCGCCGATCAGCGGATCGGGCCGGAGATCCTGAAAGGCACCGCCGACAGCTATCGCCGGCTGCGCAACACGCTGCGCTTCATGCTGGGATCGCTCAGCGGGTTCAGCGAGTCCGACCGCATCGATCCCGCCGAGATGCCGGAGCTGGAACAATGGGTGCTGCACCGTCTGGCAGAACTCGATCACAAGGTTCGCAGCGGCTACCAGTCCTTCGACTTCCAGGGCGTGTTCTCGGCCATCTTCAATTTCGCCACGGTGGACCTTTCGGCCTTCTATTTCGACATCCGCAAGGATGTGCTTTACTGCGACGGCGACACGACCCGCCGCCGGGCGGCGCGCACGGTGCTGGATATCCTGTTCCACCGGCTGACCACCTGGCTGGCGCCGATCCTGGTCTTCACGATGGAAGAGGTGTGGCTGGAACGGTTCCCCGGCGATGACAGCTCGGTCCATCTGCAGGACATTCCCGAAACGCCTGCCGATTGGCTGAACGAGCCGCTGGCGGCGAAATGGGCGCAGGTGCGTCAAGCCCGCCGCGTGGTCACCGCCGCGCTGGAGGTACAACGCACCGACAAGGTGATCGGCGCGTCTCTGGAAGCGGCGCCGGTGGTGCATGTGCGCGATGCCGACATGCTGGCGGCGCTGAAGACGGTGAGCTTCGACGATATCTGCATCACGTCGGATATCCAGCTGACCGGCGATCCGCTGCCGAACGAGGCCTTCCGCCTGCCCGAGATCGAAGGCGTCGGCGTGGTGTTCGAAAAGGCCGAGGGCGAAAAGTGCCAGC
>JAWVXM010000219.1:0-4590 GCA_033723255.1 Thalassovita sp. | reverse complement strand
TTGCAGGTTCGAATCCTGCCGGGCCTACCAAATCCCCGAAAACAGGTGGAAATCGTCCATTTCTGCCCCCATTTCCGCGACCGGATGGCTCAGAACGGCATCGGAGGCAGATTTTCGGCCTCGGCCAAGTTGCGTTGCCGGGCCTTGGCGCGCTGATAGGCGGGGCGCGCGGTCAGCCCGTCGAACCAGCGTAACGTGTCGGGCGGCAGGTCGTCGCGCATGCCCAGAAGCAGCGCCAGTTCGATGGCATAAGCGACAGCGATATCGGCCATGGTGAAGCCCGTCTGCAGCAGCGTTGCGCGCCCGTCCGACAGGGTGGGTTCCAGCAGCTTCAGCCGCGCGAGGAACCAAAGTCTGTAATCCTCGGCCACCTGCGGCTGCCGGCGCTCTTCCGGTTCCAGCCGGGAATAGCGCAGGTAGATGGTTTGCGGAAAGGTCAGTGTCGCCTCGCCATGGTGCAGCCAGTTCAGGTAGGCGCCGAATTCCGGATGTTCCGTTGGCACGGCGAACCGCCCGGCGCCGTGGCGCAGCGACAGGTAATGCAGCATGGCGCAGCTTTCGGTCATCCGCGTGTCGCCATCGACAAGAAGGGGGATCGTTCCCAGCGGATTTTCGGCGAAGTAATCCTTGCGGGAAAAGCGCGGCGGGAAGGGCAGCATTTTCAGGTCGTATTCCAGCCCCAGTTCTTCCAGCGCCCAGAGCGGGCGGAAGCTGCGCGCGTCCTCGCAATGCCATAATGTCAGCATGTCGGGTCTCCTTTGCCGGCCTTTTGGGCACCATTGCCGCGACGTGGCATCATGTCCACCAAGTTTCCGGTACTCGCGAATTGATCTTTGGCGGCGCGTCCTCTATTGCATGCGTGAACGCGATTGCCTGACCGGCGTATCCCCCGGATATGGCCGATCGCGCCCCGACCTCCGGAACGCAGCGCCGCTGCTCTTCGTCAACCACACTACCCTGAAAAAAAGAAAGGTAGAAAAATGGCTGAAAATTCAAACGCTGACATATTGTATACCATTGTAGACGAAGCGCCCGAACTGGCCTCGGCTTCGTTCCTGCCGATCATTCGTTCCTTCGCCTCGGCCGCCGGTGTGACGGTTGGAACCAAGGACATTTCGCTGGCCGGCCGTATCATCGCGACCTTCCCCGAGAACCTGACCGAGGATCAGCGCCAGAGCGACGACCTGGCCGAACTGGGCCAGCTGGTGAAGACCCCCGACGCGAACGTGATCAAGCTGCCCAACATCTCGGCGTCTGTGCCGCAGCTGGTGGCGGCGATCAAGGAATTGCAGGGTCAGGGATATGACATCCCCGATTACCCGGAAGAGCCGCAGACCGACGCTGAAAAAGCGGTTCGCGCGCGCTATGACGCGATCAAGGGCTCGGCGGTGAACCCGGTGCTGCGCGAAGGCAACTCGGACCGCCGCGCCGCCAAGGCCGTCAAGAATTTCGCCCAGAGCCACCCACACCGGATGGGCAAATGGGAATCGACATCGAAAACCCACGTGTCGTCGATGCCGGGCAATGATTTTCGCGCCAACGAAGTATCGGCCACGCTGAGCGCCGCGCAGGCCGGTAATGCCAAGATCGAATTCCTCGGGCAGGGCGGCGCAGTCACCGTGCTGAAGGACAACTGGCCGCTGATCGAGGGTGAAGTTGTCGACGCCACCTATATGAGCGCGAAAGCACTGGGTGCTTTCCTGGCCGAACAGATCGAAGCGACCAAGAAGGAAGGCGTGTTGTTCTCGCTGCATCTGAAGGCGACGATGATGAAGGTGTCCGACCCGATCATCTTTGGTCACGCGGTCAAGGCATGGCTGGCGCCGATCTTCGACAAATACGGCGATGCACTGGCCGCTGCGGGCGTGAACCCGAACTCCGGCATGGGCGACGTTCTGGACCGGATCGCCGGCATGGACAATGCCGCCGAAATCCAGGCCGATATCGAGGCGCTCAATGCCGACCGTCCGGCGATGTACATGGTGAACTCGGACAAGGGCATCACCAACCTGCATGTGCCTTCCGACGTGATCATCGATGCGTCGATGCCCGCACTGATCCGCGCCGGTGGCAAGGGCTGGGGCCCGGACGGAAACGAAGCGGACGCCAACTGCGTCATTCCCGACAACTGCTATGCGCCGGTCTATGACGAGGCGATTGAATTCTTCAGGATCAACGGCGCGCTGAACCCGGCCACCGCAGGGACCGTGCAGAATGTCGGCCTGATGGCGCAGAAGGCGGAAGAATACGGGTCGCACCCGACGACGTTCGAAGCTCCGGCGGACGGCACTATCCGCATCGTTCTGGCCAATGGCGAGACCCTGCACAGCCACGAGGTGGAGGCCGGTGACATCTGGCGTGCCTGCACCGTGAAGAAAGCCCCGATCGAGAACTGGATCCAGCTGGCGATGGACCGTCAGCGGCTGACCGGGGCGCAGGCCATTTTCTGGCTGGACGAAAACCGGGCCCATGACGCCGAGCTGATCAAGTATGTCAAACCGGCGCTGGAAGCCGCTGGCGTGGCCGACAAGTTCGCCATCATGGCGCCGCGTGAAGCGACCCGCGCTTCGCTGGAAACCATCACGGCGGGCAATGACAGCATCGCCATCACCGGCAACGTGCTGCGCGATTACCTGACTGACCTGTTCCCGATTCTGGAACTGGGGACCTCGGCCAAGATGTTGTCGATCGTCAAGCTGATGAACGGCGGTGGGCTGTTTGAAACCGGTGCCGGCGGATCGGCCCCGAAACACGTGCAGCAGCTGGTCGAGGAAAGCCACCTGCGGTGGGATTCGATGGGCGAATTCTGCGCGCTTGGGGAATCGCTGAACTTCCTCTCCGATGCCCGGGGCAACGCGAAGGCGGGCGTGCTGGGGGCTGCGGCCGAGGCGGCGACCCAGGGTATCCTGGACAACGACCGGTCACCGTCGCGCAAGGTTGGGGAACCCGATAACCGTGACAGCCACTATTGGTTTGCCCGCTACTGGGCCGAGGCGCTGGCGGCACAGACCGACGATGCCGAGCTGGCCGCGCATTTCGCCCCGATCGCGCACGATCTGGCCGACAAGGAAGGCGCGATCTTGTCCGAACTGGCGGCTGCGCAGGGCGCACGGGCCGATATCGGTGGTTATTACCACCCGTCGGCCGAACTGAAGGCCAAGGTGATGCGCCCGAGCGCGACGCTGAACGCTATCATCGGCTAAGATCACCCGATGCGAAAAGCAGAAAAGCACCCGGTTTTCGGGTGCTTTTTGTTTCCTTATATCAATTTGTTAAGGTCAACAGAGGGGTGGAAATGCCCGCGATCCGGTTTGCACAAAGAACGCAAACAGCGCCTAGCCGCCGTTTTCCTGTTCATAGGCGGTTTGCAGATCGGCCAGCGGCGGCCGGGGCAGGGTGCCCAGAATGTCCAGCACCGCCGCGCGGGCCTGCGCGCCGGCCCAGTCGGGGGGAAGCAGCAGGTCCGGCAGGGGGCCATGGCGCAGCCGCAACCGGCGCCAGTGATGCAGTGTCAGCAGCCGCAGCACGGTCCGGTCGACGAGATCGCTTCCGGGTGGCAGGGTCAGTGCTGCCGCCGCTCGGACCAGCGCGTGATAGGCGGCCCGCAATTCATCATCGCAGAGTTGGCCCTGCACCCAGTCAGGAAGCCCGGTGGCCGCGAAATCGGTGATCAGCCAATCCGGCCCCAGAGGTTCGGGCGATCCCGCCAGAAGCGCGGCCCGGTTCGACACCATCACCGCTTCAGCGGGAAGCGCATCCGCGATCTCGGATGCCGACAGCTGCGGCGGGGCGATGGCCAGCCAGACGGGAAGGGACCTGTCCACCGCATCGGCATAGATGACCGGGCGCACCGCCTGTGTCATCGACCAGCCGCGTTCGGTCAGGAAGTAATTCGAGGTCCGGCCCTGCTTTACCGCTTCGATCCAGCCGTCGCGGCGCAGCCGGTGCAGCGCGACGCGCAGCGCCTGGTTGGTGATCCCCAGCCGCCCCACCAGCAGGTCCAGCACCCGGCCGCTGATCCTTTCTCGGCGGGCCTCGCTGAAGTCGCCGAAGATCGTGACGACCACCGACCACACTTTCAGCGGGCCGCAGGCGATCAGCTGATCGAGGTCGTGTTGAAAGTCAGGGGATATCATCGCGGCGTTCCGTTGGTCCCGGAATGGAATATGGCAGGGGTTATTGCGGCTTTTTCAGCTTGAGCTTGGCCAGCGCCTGTCCTGCCTCGGTTTCCCATTGCCGACGCTGATCGCTGTTGCTCATGTGTTTCAGTCCCATGCTGAACTGGGCCCTTTCGCGTTGCGTTTCTTCGCCTCCGAAACACAGTGAAACGCGCGGCCACCAGTAATCGAGCGAGCCCTGAGCGGTTTCGCCTTCGCCGGCGTTCAGGCAGATGGCCACTCCGGCGTCGGCGGCCAGCACATGGGATTCGATCAACGGCGCGACGGCGCGGAAGGCTTCGGCCGCGGGCTGGTAGGACATGCGGCTCATGTCGTTGACCTGGCACAGCGCGGCCCGGCTGAGCAGCATGGTCTGCACCACGGCGTCGCACCAGCCGCGCAGCGGGTAGTTGAAGACCGCCAGCCGTTGATC
>JAWVXM010000218.1:0-4601 GCA_033723255.1 Thalassovita sp. | reverse complement strand
TGTTGAACAGGCGGGTGACGACCGAGGTCACCCCTCGGAAATGCCCCGGCCGCACCTTGCCGTGCAGCATGTTGGCCAGCCGCGTGGTTTCCACGATGGTGTCATCGCCCGGCGGGTCCATGGTTTCGACCTCGGGCAGGAAGACGATATCGACGCCCGCGGGTTCAAGCAGTGCCAGGTCGCGGTCGTCATCGCGGGGATACTGTTCCAGGTCGGCGGCTTCCCCGAACTGGGTGGGATTGACGAAGATCGACACCACCGTGGCATCGGCATTGTCCTGCGCCATCCGGACCAACGACATATGGCCGTCATGCAGCGCGCCCATGGTGGGCACGAACCCGATCGTCTTGCCCTGCCGGCGCAGCTCCGCAACGGCGGCGCGGCAGTCCTCGATGCTGCGGCAGATCTTCATCGGCGGCGCCCTCTCCCATAAACACCGTAGTTCTACGGTATGCGCTGCGGCGCGGCAAGAGGCGGTGGCGACAGTCGTATTTCTACTTAGGTGTCGGTTTCACGCCTTCATATGTCGGCTGGTTCCCGCGCGCGGGGACGCAATCGTTAAAACTCGCACCCAGATGCAGCCCAACGGAGTCGTGCCGCTATGAAAACCCATGTCAAAGCCCTGGTCGTCGGTGGTGGCGCTGTCGGCGCCTCGATCGCCTATCACCTGGCCCGTGCCGGATGGTCCGACGTGATGCTTCTGGAACGCGACGAGCTGACCTCGGGATCGACCTGGCACGCCGCGGGTCTGCTGCCGCTGTTCAACATGAGCTTCGCCACAACCCATATCCACAAGTATTCGGTCGATTTCTACAAGACGCTGGAGGCAGAGACCGGGCTGAACGCGGGGTTCTCGGTCGTGGGCAACCTGCGCATGGCGCAGACGCAGGACCGGATGGACGAATACATGCTTTACGCGTCGACCGCCGAAACCTGTGACGTGCCCTATGAATGGCTGAGTCCGGCGCAGATCAGGGACCGCTGGCCGCTGGTGCGGACCGAGGATCTGAAAGGCGCGATCTATCACCCGACCGACGGATATATCAACCCGGCCGACGTGACCATGGCGATGGCCAAGGGGGCGCGTCAGCGCGGCGTCATCATCGAACGCAAATGGCAGGTCGACGGCTATGAATGGACCGGGGCCGAATGGAAGGTCACAGCGACCCGGATGATCGAAAAGGGCGGCAACCTCGTACCTTCCGAAGAACAGGTCATGATCACCGCCGAACATGTGGTGACCGCCACCGGCAACCACGCGCAGCGCACCGCGCGCCTGCTGGGGATCAAGATTCCGGCGATCCCGGTGGAACATCAGTTCATCGTCACAGAACCCGATCCGGCGCTCGTGGAATTCCGCAAGAATGGCGGCGGGGAGCACCCGGTGCTGCGCGATGCCGATGCCAAGTGGTACGTGCGCGAGGAACGCGGCGGCTGGATCCTTGGGCCCTATGAACGCAACGCGCCGGCGCGGTTTGCCTATGGCGTGCCGGATTCATTCCGCGCGGACCTGTTCCCGCTCGACCTTGAGAGGATCGAGGAAGAATACATGTCGATGATCCATCGTCTGCCCAGTTCCGAAACGGTCGGTCTGAAGGGCGATTTCAACGGCCCGATCTGCTATACGCCCGACGGCAACCCGCTGGTCGGCCCGGCACCGGGGCTGCGCAACATGTGGCTGGCCGAAGGCTTCAGCTTCGGCATCACCGCAGCCGGCGGCACCGGGTACTACCTCGCCCAGATGATGGTCGAGGGCGAGGCCGAGATCGACATGGCGAGCCTCGATCCCAAGCGCTACGGGGCGTGGATGACCACCGAATATGCCTGCCGCAAGAACGAAGAAGCCTATGAGCACGTCTTCATCCTGCATCACCCGGACGAGGAACGTGAAGCCGCCCGGCCGCTGCGCACCGCGCCCGCCTATGACCGGCAGAAGGCACGCGGCGCGCAATTCGGCCAGGTGAACGGCTGGGAGCGGCCGAATTATTATGCCCAGGAAGGGTTTGACGATCACAGCTCGCGCAGTTTCCGCCGTGGCGGATGGTGGCAATGCGCGGTGGAGGAAGCGAAAGCGATCCGCCAAGGCGTGGGCCTGATCGACGCCACCGCCTTCACCAAGCACATCGTCAAAGGACCCGGCGCGACGCAGTTCCTCGACTGGTTCACCTGCAACAGGCTGCCCAAGGTGGGGCGGATCAACCTGACCTATGCGCTGACCGATGCGGGCACCACGCGGACCGAGTACACGATCGTGCGGCTGGGTGAGGACGAATATTACCTCGTCTCCGCCGGGGCATGGACCGCCTATGATGCCGATTACCTGCGCAAGGCCGCTGCCGACAAGGCCGCCGAATTCGGCTATATCGAGGTGCAGGACGTCACCACCCAGTGGGGCGTCTTCGCCATCGCCGGGCCGAAAGCGCGCGACGTGCTGAACGCGGTGATCAAGGACGCCGACCCGGGAACGGCCCTGTCCAACAAACGGTTCCCCTGGCTTTCGCTGCGCGGCATCGAATTGGGCATGTGCCCAGTGCGCGCGATCCGCGTGGCCTATACCGGCGAGTTGGGTTGGGAATTGCATCACCCAATCGAGATGCAAAATTACCTGTTCGACCTGCTGGAAGCGGCGGGCGAAAAGCACGGGATGAGGTTGGTCGGCGCGCGGGCGCAGAACTGGCTGCGGCAGGAAAAATCATACCGCGCCTTCGGCACCGAGCTTGGCCGCGACGCCACCCCGATGGAAGCGGACCTGCCGCGGTTCGTCGACCTGTCGAAGGATTTCCACGGCAAGCAGGCGATGCAGGACAAGGGCATCCGTTCCAAGTGCTGCACCTTGCTGATCGACGGGCCGGAGGATGCCGATCCCTGGGGCCGCGAGGCGCTCTACCTCGAAGACGGCACGCGGGTCGGGCGGCTGACCTCGGGTGGGTATTCGGTTGCCTTCGAAAAATCCATCGGCATGGGATATGTCCGCCCCGACCTGGCGGTCGAAGGCGTGCGGCTGAAGGTGAAGATGTTCGATCAGCTTTGGGATGCCACGGTGACCTGCGACAGCCCCTATGACCCGAACAATGAGGCGATCCGTAAGGACGGCTGAGCCAAAGCCGCGCTGACGCGCCAATTATGTGTCGTTCTCGGCCTGCGGCTCTGTCTTCCGGACGCCTCCGGCGGGAGTATTTATGGAACGAAGAAAGTCCTTTCACTGTTCCTGAAATACTCCGGGGGAGTCGCCCGGCACGGGCGACGGGGGCAGCGCCCCCATTCCCGCAGACGGGCCAAGGCAAGTCTGAGATATCCTGCGCGTGACTCGCGCTTCTTGAGATCACTCCGCGGTCAATTCGTCATAGCATTCCAATGCCTTGCCTGCATACATGGTGGCCGGTCCGCCACCCATCTGGATCGTCATCGCCAGAACATCGGCGATTTCCTCGCGGGTGGCGCCAGCCTTGACCAGAATCTCGACATGCAGCGCGATGCAGGCTTCGCAGCGGATCGCCACGGCGATGCCGAGCGCGACATATTCCTTGGTCTTGAGGTCCAGAACGCCTTCTTCCTTCACCGCCTTGGACATCGCGCCGAAGCCCCGGGTCACGTTGGGGATGGCCTTGTAGAGCACGCGCAGGCGGTTGCGGGTATCGTTGAGGGTTTCGGTCCAGGCCATTATACGACTCCTTGAATGCCAACTCGGCCAAGCCAAACCATGCCGCAACGCGGCGCGCTTTGATCAAGATCAGGTTGACGCGGGGTCGTTTCAGGGGCGGCGGGCGACGAAGGCCAGGTTGTTGGCCGGCATTTCCACCACCTGGACAAGATCCAGCCAGTTTTCCTGCAGCCATTCGATCACGTCCCAATCATCCTTGTAGCCGATCGCCGGATCTTCGGCGCGCAGACTGGCGTTGAAACGGGCATCGCCCTCCGAGGTGGTTTCCCCGTCGCGCAGGAACGGGCCGTAGAGGATGCAGGTCCCACCGGGGTTGAGCGCCTGCGCCACTTCCGCGATCAGGGTCTTCGCAGCAGGTTCCGGGATCAGGTGCAACAGGTTGACCAGAAGAATCAGGTCCTGCCCGCCATGAACCTGCGACCAGCCGGGAGCGGTGGCGTCCAGATCGATTGCCGGCGCGACATTGTCAGCCCCCGAGGCGGCGGCGTGCAGGTCTATCGAGCGGCGGCGTTCCGGGTTGGGATCGCTGGGCTGCCAGTTCAGGCCGGGCAATCGTTCGGCCAAGGCGCAAACATGTTCCCCGCTGCCCGACGCGACTTCCAGCGCCTTGCCCCGTTCGGGGGCGTGTTCGGCAACCAGATCGCAGATATATCCTTTGTTGCGCTCGGCCGAAGGCGCGTAAAGCCGGCCATCTTCGGACCGTTCAAACACGGAATGGCGGACGGGTTGAGATTCTTTTTGCGTCATGATGGCTCCTGCAGACCGGGACTATACCCCGTTTCGGGCCATCATAGCCTGCCCGGGGCAGGGGGTCAGTCCGGAATCGGCACCAAACGCGCGATCTTCAGGTCGACCAGGTCGACATTCAGCAGCGGCGTGACCATCGACATCGGGTAGAACAGGGTAATGTTCTGGAAGGCTTCGCCGGCGATGATCACCT
>JAWVXM010000217.1:0-4622 GCA_033723255.1 Thalassovita sp. | reverse complement strand
CCCGCCTTGTCGAGCTTTCCCTATCCGTTGAGTTTTGCCGTCGATCCCACCTGGGACGGCGCGGCAGAAGCGATGCGCCGGTACCGCGATGCGGGTTTCGAGGTGCTGGTGATGGTGGATTTGCCAGAGGGCGCCCAGGCGAGCGACACTGAAATTGCCATGCAAATGGTGCTGAACGCCGTGCCCGAGGCGGTCGCGGTGCTGGAAGGTACGGGCACCGGCCTGCAATCCGGGCGCGCCGCCGCCGAGCAGCTCGCCCCGATCCTGTTGGAGAGCGGTCACGGGCTGGTTCTGTTTTCCAATGGGCTGGATACCGCGCGCAAGCTGATCTCGCGCGAAGGTGTGCCAACCGGCAGCGTGTTCCGCGATTTCGACGCCAAGGGGCAGAACGCTACCGTGATCCGGCGATTTCTGGATCAGGCGGCGTTCAAGGCCGGGCGTGGACAGGGGGAAGTGATCATGCTGGGCCGGCTGCGCGCCGACACGATCAGCGCGCTGTTGCTCTGGGGGCTGCAGGATCGCGCCAGCAGCGTCGCGATTGCGCCGATTTCTGCGGTGCTGACAGAGCAGCGCTGAAGCTCAGCCATCACGCCACGCGCCCTGTGCGATCCCGTCCAGTGCCCAATCGCCGATCCGCCAGCGAACGAGGCGCAGTGTCGGGTGGCCGACATGCGCGGTCATGCGCCGCACTTGGCGGTTTCGGCCTTCGGTGATGGTGATCTCCAGCCAGCTGTCGGGCACGGATTTGCGGTAACGCACGGGCGGATAGCGCGGCCATAGATCGGGCGGCGCGATGCGGCGCACCTCGGCAGGGCGAGTCGGCCCGTCCTTTAGTGTGACGCCAGATGCGAGCGCGTCCAGCGCGGCCTCATCGGGTAGGCCTTCGACCTGGACCAGATATGTCTTGGGCTGTTTGAAACGTGGATCGGCGATGCGCGCTTGCAGCTTGCCGTCATCGGTCAGGATCAGCAGGCCTTCGCTGTCGCGATCCAGACGCCCGGCAGGATAGACGCCGGGCAAATCGATATAGTCCGATAGGGTCGCGCGCGGGCTGCCCTGAGTGCCCTTGTCGGTGAATTGCGACAGCACGCCATGGGGTTTGTTGAATAGGATGAGGCGGGTCATCTGCGCAGTCTGTCCTGAAATCAGAAAATTTTTGACACAGATTTTTCGCGAAAAATCTGGCGCGTCAGGTATTGCCGTCGCCGGTGAACCGGGCGGCATCCGCTGCGGCCCTGCGGATCGCGTTCGATTTGTGCACCGTTTCCATGTATTCGGATTCGGGGTCGCTGTCGTAGACGATGCCGCCGCCGGCCTGAATGTAGAGTTTTTGGTTCTTCACCACAGCCGTG
This sequence comes from Thalassovita sp., assembly GCA_033723255.1. Taxonomy (GTDB): domain Bacteria; phylum Pseudomonadota; class Alphaproteobacteria; order Rhodobacterales; family Rhodobacteraceae; genus Thalassobius. Next base: position 3,270 of record JAWVXM010000217.1, on the reverse strand, counting down.
CGCAGGGCAATGCAGACATCCATGTCGCCGCCCGCGCTGAAATAGCCGACACCGCCACCATAGACGCCACGCTTTTCCGGCTCCAACTCGTCGATGATCTCCATCGCGCGGACCTTGGGCGCACCGCTGACCGTGCCAGCAGGCAGCCCGGCCAGCAGCGCTGACAGCGCGTCTTGATCCTCGGCCAACTCGCCCACCACGTTGCTGACGATATGCATGACGTGGCTGTAACGCTCGATGATGAATTTTTCCGTCGGGCGCACCGTGCCGATTTTCGACACCTTGCCGGTGTCATTACGTCCCAGATCGAGCAGCATCAGGTGCTCGGCCAGTTCCTTGGGGTCGGCCATCAGATCGGCTTCGTTGGCGCGATCCTCTTCCGGGGTCGCCCCGCGCGGACGCGTGCCCGCGATCGGGCGGATTGTGACTTCGTCGCCAAAGACCCGCACGAGGATTTCGGGGCTGGCGCCCACCACCTGGAAGCCGCCGAAATTGAAATAGAACATGAAGGGCGACGGATTCGTGCGCCGCAAACTGCGATAAAGCGCAAAGGGGGGCTGCGTGAACGGCTGAGTCCAGCGCTGCGAGGGCACCACCTGGAAAATGTCGCCTGCGCGGATGTATTCCTTGGCCTTCTCCACCGCGTCCTTGTAGGCGGCTCGGGTGAAGTTCGACACGGGCGGCGCATCCTCGTGCGCCTCGCCCATTTCGCGGCTGGCGCGGGGCAGGGTGCGTTCCAGATCGCGCACGGCATCCATGACGCGTTCAGCGGCCTGCGCATAGGCGGCGCGCGCGGATTGTCCGTTGCCTGTCCAGGCCGGGGCCACGACGATCACCTCGCCCTTGACCCCGTCCAGCACCGCAATGACCGACGGGCGCAGCATCACCGCGTCCGGCAGGCCCAGCGGGTCGGGATTGACGTTTGGCAGGTGTTCGACCAGCCGGATCATGTCATAGCCAAGATAGCCAAAAAGGCCGGCACTGGCGGCTGGCAGGCCTTCGGGCAGGTCGATGCGGCTCTCTGCGATCAGGGCGCGGAGATTAGCCAGTGGATCACCGTCCTGGACCTCGAAGGCTTCGCCGTCGAAACGGGCGTGCCGGTTGATCTGGCTGGTGGTGCCGTGGCACTTCCAGACCAGATCGGGTTTCATCCCGATGATCGAGTAGCGTCCGCGCACTTCGCCACCGGTGACGGATTCGAGCATGAAGGCGTCTGGTGCGGCGCCTGTCAGCTTGAGCATCAGGGACACCGGCGTATCGAGATCGGCGGCAAGGCGGGCATAGACCACCTGCGCCTCTCCGGCGTCAAAGCGCGGGGCAAACGCGTCGAATGCGGGGGTCAGTTCCATCCCGTGTGTGCCTTACTGAAAGTTCGCGTGCACGGCGTTCAGCGCCTGCTGATCCAGCGTGATCCCCGCGCGATTGCGAATATCGTTGGCGACCACCTGATAGAGGTCCTGGGCGATGTCGTTGGCAGCCTGATCGGTCAGGCCCCTGCGCAGCTGTGCCAGCTCGGGATCGTCGTCGTTGGGCGGTGCGACCCGGTCGAGACGCAGCACGAACAGGCGCTCGTTGCCGTCGATCAGTGTGACATCGCCTTCGTTCATTCCGAAAACGGTTTCGATGAATTCGGGTGGCGTGCCCGGCTGGAAGCCACGGCGCGTAAGGCCGGTCACGGCCTCGCCGTCTAGGTCTGCATCTGGAAAACTGTCCCCATTTTCCAGCGCCGTCACCTGGTCTGCAACCTGGGCTCGCAGCGCGTCGGTAACCGATTGCGACACCCACGCCTCGCGCACGGCTTCGCGCACCTCTTCGAGTGGCATGATCTCGGGTTCGGTGATCTCGTCGAGGCGCATGGCAAAGATCGAGCCGTCTTCCAGAGTGGCAACCGAAGGATAGTCCGTCGCGGTGATCGCGGCGGCGGCCCGGCGAAATTCGGGATAGGCGCCGATGCCTTCTACGACACCGTCATGCCATTCGATCTGGCCCAGTTCGAGATTGGTCTCGCTCGCGACATCCTCCAGCGTGGCGCCGCCTGCGAGCAGGTCGTCGACCGAGTCGATCTGGGCGTCGATCACGCGGCGGGCACGGTCAGCAGCGAGCATGTCGCGCAATTCCGGCTCGGCCTCTTCAAAAGTGGTCTTGCTTGCCTGAAGGACAGCGTTCACGCGGAAAAGGGCAGGGCCGATGGGGCTGTCCAGCGGCCCGACGATGTCACCGGCATCGGCGGCGAAAACGTCTTCGCCGGCGCCTTCCAGATCGCCCTTTGACACATCGCCCATATCGACGTCACTCAATTCCAGACCGCGCTCCAGCACGAAATCCTCGAAGCTGCGGGTTCCGGCGTCGATTTCGGCCTTGGCGGCAGCGGCGGCGGCGCGGTCGGGGAAGGCGAGCCGTTCGACCAAGCGGTGTTCGGGGCGGTCGAATTCAGCCAGCCGCGCCTGATACGCCTCGCGCAGGGCGGCCTCGTCCACTTCGACCTCGTCGATGATCATCTCGGGCGTGAGCCAAGCATAGGTGATCTTGCGGGTTTCGGGCGTCGTGAAGTCAGGCAGATGTGCCTGGTGATAGCTGCGCAGGTCCTCTTCGGTCGGCTCGGGCAGGCCGGTGGCCAGATCGCCGCGCGACAGCGTCGCCAGCGTGACATCGCGCACTTCGCCTACATAGGTAAGCAGCGTGTCGGTATAAGCGAGCGGGACGCTGACGCCCGAAATGATCGCCCCCTGCAGCAATGTGCGGGCGGCTTCGGTGCGCACATCCTCTTCAAAGACGGCTTCGCTCAGTCCGGCCTGATCGAGCGCAAAGGAATAGGCTTCTCGGTCAAATTCACCGTTAACGCCCCGAAAACCCGGAATATCCAGGATCTGATCACGCAGATTCTCGTCACCGATGGACAGACCCAGCTGTGCGGTTTCGTGGTCGAGCGCGGCCTCGGCAACCAGACGTGACAGCACCTGTGTGTCAAGCCCCACGGCCTGCGCCTGCGCGAATGATACCGGCTCGCCGCGATCTGCTTCGAGGGCGCGGATTTCGGCTTGCAGCGCGCGGGCATATTTGTTGAGGTCGATTTCGGTGTCGCCGACCGAGCCGACACTGTGAATGTTGCCCGAAAGGTTGGTGACACCAAAGCCGCCGAGGCCGAGGATCAGCAGGGCCATCAGGACCCACATCGCGGATTTGGAAATGCTGCTGGATCGCATGTTTTGGGCGCCTTTGTCGGGAATGGAGTGCGGTTTCGCGTTGCGGTTTGTCTATGCGTTCGGTGCT
>JAWVXM010000216.1:0-4639 GCA_033723255.1 Thalassovita sp. | reverse complement strand
TTGCCATCGCGGCGGCAGCGCTGAAATCCGGCGCCTCCGCGGTGGCGGCGCTCGCCTATGTCACGTCTTGGTCGCTGTTTTCGCTAACCAAGATCCTGGCCTATGAAGCCCCGCTGATGGGCCGACAGGAAGTCTTCGCCCGGATCGCAGTCAGCTGGCCGGTGCCGTTCCTGATCGCGGCGGTGGGGATGCTGTTCTACTGATCGCACGCCCAGTCGAGGAAGAACGCCACCGCCCGGTCAAGATTGCGCTGCGCCGTATCGCTCAACCCTTCCTTCACCTCGCCGAATTCCTGCCCGGTGATGCCCATCACATGCGCGGCCGGGTCCGCATCATACAGCGTCCGGGCAAGCGTCAGCACCGCCTCGGGGGACAGGCTGTGGCTGGTGATATTGGCATCGGTGGCAGGTTCTGCCCGGATGAAGCGGAACGGCCCCTCGCCGCCCATCAGCGCATCGGCGAACACGACCCGGTCGGCCCCTACCAGCGCCAGCGCGTGCTCGACCGTCAGCTGGTAATCGATCATCACCGTCACACCCGGCAGCCCGGCCTGTTCGACCCGTTCCGCGAAGGCTGGCCCCAGCCCGTCATCGCCGCGCCCCGGATTGCCGTAGCCAATCAGCAGCATCAGGTCGCCTTGCGGTCCAGCAACGCACCATCCGCACCGAACAGCTCTACCTGCAACGGCATCTGCCCCAACGCATGGGTGGCACAGCTGAGGCAGGGATCATAGGCGCGGATCGCCACCTCGACATGGTTCAGCATGCCCTCGGTGATCTTTTCCTGACCGGACAAATGCGTCACCGCGACATCCTTCACCGCCTTGTTCAGCCCCTCGTTGTTATGCGTCGTCGACACGATCAGGTTGCAATAGGTCACCTGGTCGTTCTCATCGACCTGGTAGTGATGGATCAGGTTGCCGCGCGGTGCCTCGATCACGCCGATACCTTCCTGCCGACGTTCCCCCGTCGCGCGCAGATCGCTGCCCTGCAGGTCGGGATCGTGCAACAGGTCGCGGATCTTTTCGACACAGTGAAGCACCTCGATCATCCGCGCCCAGTGATTGGCCAGAACGGCATGCTGCGGCAGGCCGTGGTTGGTATCCATCAGCTCGGTCCGCGCCGCATCGGCCTGTGGCGTGTCGATGAAACCGGCGGCGTTCATCCGCGCCAGCGGGCCAACCCGGTACCATCCCTCTTCCGGCCCGAGGTCCTTGATGAAAGGGAATTTCATGTAGGACCACGACCGCACGTCTTCGACCAACGCTTCGTGATAGCGGCGCGTATTGAGCTGATCGAAGATCATCTCACCTTCGGCCGACAGCGCCCTGAGATTGCCATGATAGAGGTCGAGCGCGCCGTCCTCGCGCACCAGCGACAGGTAATGCGAAGGGAAGGACGCAAAGCCGCGCACCATCTCGGCATTGTCGAGCGTGTAGTTCTTCGCAAGCGCCAGAGCGTCCTGCGCCCAGGTCTCCATATCCGCAATCTGCGCAAGCAACGCGTCACGGGTTTCAACGGGCAGGTTCTTGTTGATCCCGCCAGGAATGGCGCCGGTGCCGTGGATCTTCTTGCCCGCGGTGGCTTCGATGATATCCTGGCCGAACTTGCGCATCGCGATGGCGCGGCGGCCCAGTTCGGGCTGATCCTTCAACAGTTCGAAGATGTTGCGCTTTTCCGCGGGCGCGCCGAACCCGAACAGCAGATCGGGCGCGGCGAGGTGGAAGAAATGCAGCACGTGGCTTTGCATCACCTGCCCGTAATGCATCAATCGGCGCATCTTTTCCGCCGTCGGCGGCAAGGTATCGACGCCGCAGATCATGTCCATCGCCTTGGCAGCCGCCAGGTGATGGCTGACCGGGCAGATGCCGCAAAGGCGCTGCACGATCACCGGTACTTCCCAAAGCAGGCGGCCTTGGATGAACCGTTCAAAACCGCGGAATTCTACGATATGCAGCCGCGCCTCGTCGATCTGGCCATCGGCATCAAGGTGGATGGTCACCTTGCCGTGGCCTTCGACCCGGGTGACCGGGGAGATTTCGATCAGTCTTGGTTCGGTCATCTACATCTCCCTCTTGCGACAGAGGTTCGTGCCACGCATCGCACAAAGGCGAGAAGGGCAGCCCCCGGCCGCGGGTGGGGGTGAAGCCCCCGCCCATGGGGGCGGTCGGGGGCTGCCCGGCCTGCAGCCGGGCGGGTGCGTTGTTCAAATCTCGGCGTCTGTGGCTCGGGTTTCTCATACAGCGCGCCAAAATGCGGCCTCGGCCCGATGGGCGGGATCGCACCGTCATGTTCCGCCGCTGGTCTCATTGCATCAGTCAAACCTGATCTTGTCCCGCTCGAAACCCCTGAATTTCCCGCTCAGCAGTCCCGCGAGCGTGTCATGGATGATGTCACCCGACGGCGCGCAGCCGGGGATGTTGTAATCGATCTCCACCACCTCGGAACAGGGATAGACCTCGTCCAGCAGAAGCGGCAGCGCCGGATCGTTGGGCACATGGTGGGTGGTATTGCGGATATATCGGCCGGTGATGAACGCCTCGTCCAGGCATTCGCGCAAAGGTGCGTCGGAATGCATGATGGCGTTGCGCATCGCCGGCAGCCCGCCCATGATCGCGCATTGCCCGATGGCGATCAGAACATCGCAGTTGCGCCGGAAATCGCGCAGCACGTGAACGTTTTCCTCATTGCAGCAGCCGCCTTCGATGATGCCGATATCGCAGCGCCGGGTGAAGCGCTTGATATCGGTCAGCGGCGAGCGATCCACCTCGACCAGCTTCATCAACTCGATCAGCCTCTCGTCGATATCGAGGATCGCCATGTGGCATCCGAAACAACCCGCCAGAGACGCGGTGGCGACCCTCGCCTTGCGCAGCTCAGTCACGCTTCTTCTCCTCGGTCCTGTGGCCGATCAGCCCATTGTCGAATTCGCGTTCGCCAATGGGTGTCGTAAACCCTTCGCACTTGCGGATGATACATCCGACCGGACAGACCTCCTTCGAGATGGCGAAATCGGTGACCTGTGCGTCGGTATCGGCCAGATCGGCGCCATTCACCGCGACCCGCCGGTGAATACCGCGCCCGACATAACCGAACACCCCCTTGCCATCGACCTCCTGACTGGCGCGGATGCAGCGGCCGCAGGTGATGCAGCGGTTGGTGTCAAGCGCGATATCGGGGTGGCTGGCATCCAGCGCCCGGCTGGGTTCGAGATAGGGAAACCTGGTCGGCTGCGTCATGTCGAGCCGGTAAGCCATCGCCTGCAATTCGCAGTTGCCCGAGGCTTCGCAGATCGGGCACAGGTGATTGCCTTCGTGAAACAGCATCTCGACCAGATCGCGGCGCAGCTTGGCAATGTGCGGCGTTTCGTTTTCCACCGTCAGGCCTGCCTGCGCCGGCTGGGTACAGGCGGACACGCTGCGCCCGCCCGCCTTGACGGTGCAGACCCGGCACGATCCCTGATGGCGCAGCCCTTCGTGATCGCACAGCCGGGGGATATAGATTCCCGCCTCGTCGGCGGCTTCCATGATGGTCTGGCCCTCCCGAGCCGTGACCTCGACCCCATCGATGGTGAAGGTGAACCCGCTCATTCGCTGAAATCCTCGTCAAAGATATAGGACCGGCGCTTGGCAAGATGACGGGCGCTGTCGATCGCGGACTGGATGTCGAAACTGGCGCGGATGCGGTCCTGCGACGGCTTGGCCACCGCCGCATAGACCAGCGGGAAATTTTCCAGCGTGGTCAGGATCGGATTGGGCGATGTCGTGCCAAGCCCGCAGCGGCTGGTCTCGATGATCGCAGCGGACAGGTCCTTGAGGTATTCGATGTCTTCGGGATTGGCCAAGCCGTTGCGGAACTTGCCGATGGCGCGCTGAAGGAACACGTTGCCGACCCGGCAGGGCGTGCAGTAGCCACAGCTTTCATGCACGAAAAAGGACATGTAGTATTCTACGATTTCCAGGATGTTCCGGCTGCCGTTGAAGATCACCACCGCACCGCCGGTAGACAGGTCATCGAAGCTGAGCCTGCGATCGAACTGATCCCGGGCGATCATCGTGCCGCTGGCGCCGCCGACCGCGACCGCCGCCGCGTCCTCTCCGCCTGCCATCATCAGAAGTTCGCGCAGGCTGGTACCGTAGGGCAATTCGTAGATGCCGGGGTTCAGGCAATCGCCCGACACGCTGTAAAGCTTGGTACCGTGGCTGCCCTCACGCCCCATGTCGAAAAACCACTGCGCGCCTCGGTCCAGGATGCGGGCGGCATGGCAGAAGGTTTCGACATTGTTCACCACGGTGGGCAGACCCAGATAGCCCTGCGTCACCGGGAAGGGCGGACGGGTTTTCGGTTCGCCCGGCAGCCCTTCGCAGGACGAAATCAGCGCGCCTTCCTCGCCGCAGATATAGGCGCCTGCCCCCAGTTGCAGCCGGATGTCGAAATCGAACCCCTCCTGCCCGCCGATCGCATGGCCCAGCAGGCCACGGTCACGACGGTCCTGCAGAACCTCTTCGATCAACTCGCGGAGGTAAACATATTCACCGCGCAGATAGAGGATGCCCTCGCGCGCGCCGACGGCGCGGGCGGCGATGGTCATGCCTTCGATCAGAAGCTGCGGCCGTTCGGTCAGCAGCACCCGGTCCTTG
>JAWVXM010000215.1:0-4660 GCA_033723255.1 Thalassovita sp. | reverse complement strand
TGATGTCGGGAAAATCGGCCAGGAATTCGCCCAGGACGGGGCTCAGGTGATTGACGCCGAAATCGGTGGCGACGCTGATCCGCAGCAGCCCGGACGGCGCCGACTGCATTGAGGTGACAAGCGCGTCGGCCTCGCCGGCATCGTTCAGCACCCGGCGGGCGCGGTCGTAATAGGCCAGACCGATCTCGGTCGGGCTGACCCGGCGGGTGGTCCGGTTCAGCAGGCGGGCACCAAGGCGCGCCTCGAGGCTGGACACATGTTTTGAAACCGCAGACTTCGAGATGCCCATCTTCTTCGCGGCATCGGTGAAACCACCTTGATCCACGACGGTGGCAAAAGCTTCCATTTCTGTCAGGCGGTCCATGTGATTACCCTTTGCGTGTTCCGTTCTTGCAGACAGGTATCGGCATGAAATCGGGCAGCACTGGGGCAGACGCAGGACAATATCGCGGTAATGTCGGGGATCGTTAATGGCACGGAAACACCGAAACGCTGCGTTGCGCGATATGCAACGGCGCTCGCCCCCCCGTCAGGCCCATTCGGCACCGACCGGATAAATCGGCAACGCCGTTAGAACAGTACCGTGATCACGGTGATCCACACCGGCAACGTCGCCGCCGCCAGCAGGGTCGATTGCGCCACCAGCGTCGCCGCCAATTCCCGGTCCGCGCCGAAACCGGCCGCCAGAACATGCGCCGCCGACGCCGTGGGCAAGGCCGCGAACAGCACCAGCGTGCGCGCCACAGCATCGCCCGGTTGCAGGATCAGGCAGGCGGCCAGCGTCGCGGCGGGTGCGGCGATCAGCTTGGTTGCCACGATGATGCCGCTGAATCTGTCCAGCCATGCCAGCGCGCCCCAGTTCATCGTCGCCCCGACGGATATCAGCGCCACCGGGATCGCCGCCCGCGACAGCATTTCCAGCGGCGCCATCACCGGATCCGGGATCGCGACACCGCTCAGCCCGACCAGAACGCCGGAGACCGACGCGATCAGGAACGGGTTGGTCGCCACCTTCGAGACCGTGCGCCGCCAGTCGCCGCTGCCACGCGACAGGGCGGTAACCGCAAACACGTTGGCCAGCGGGATCGCCAGCCCGACCGCAACCGCCAGTTCCCCCACCGGCGCCGGGTGAAGGATTTCCACCGCGACGAATCCCAAGGCGGTGTTGAACCGCCATGCGGTCTGCCAGCAGCCGGCGAAATCGCGGAACGCCACCGGGCCGAAGCGCCGTGCGAGATAGCTCAGCGACAGCGCGAAAAACAGGATCGCCCAGACCGCCGGGCCGATGCTCAGCATGTCCTTGACCGCGATCGGCCGGCTGGACGCCGCCACGAAGATCAGTGCCGGGAACAGGATTTCGAAATTCAGCCGGTCCAGCCCCTGCCAGGCGGTCTTCGACAGCCGGTCACGGATCATCCCGCCCAGGACAACCATCAGAAAACTGGGCAGAAGCCCCAGAAGGATCGTGACGAAAACCATGCTGCCCTCCGCAAGCAGGCGCATCTAAGTCGCAGTGCCGGGGCAGGACAAGCGCTTTCCTGCAGCTTGCCTCCTGCCGGCAACTGCCCGATGGTGGCGCGACAGAACGCGAGGAACACCATGATCGCCATCATCTTCGAAGTCCGTATCAGCGAAGGACGCAAAGCCGAATACCTCGATATCGCCGCCGGGTTGCGGCCGCTGCTGCAACAGATCGACGGTTTCATTTCGGTCGAACGGTTCCAAAGCCTGAACGACCCCGACAAGCTGCTGTCGCTGTCCTTCTTCCGCGACGAGGACGCGGTGAAGCAGTGGCGCAACCTTGTCGAACACCGCGACGCGCAGGCCAAGGGGCGCGGCGGCATCTTTTCCGGCTACCGTCTGAAGGTGCTGCAGGTGCTGCGCGATTACGGCATGGACGACCGCACCGAGGCGCCCGAAGACAGCCTTGCGGCGCATGAGGGCTGAAACCGCCCCCTTCTCTGTTCACCAAATACTCCGGGGGAATTGGCCGCAGGCCAAGGGGGCGGAGCCCCGCCCCTACAGCGCCGCCGCCAGCCGTGTGCCCTGATTGATCGCGCGCTTGGCGTCCAGCTCCGCCGCCACGTCGGCGCCGCCGATCACGTGGCAGGAAATCCCCTCGGCCTGCAGCGCATCGGCCAGAGACCTTTCGCTCCGCTGCCCGGCGCACAGGATCACCGTATCGCAATCGATCACGCGCGGGTTTTCCCGCGCTTCGCCGAAGCTGATATGCAGCCCATCATCGTCGATCCGCTCATAGTTCACCCCGCCGATCATCTCGACCTGCTTCATCTTCAGCGTCGCGCGGTGGATCCACCCCGTGGTCTTGCCCAACCCCTTGCCAAGCGCCCGCGCCTTGCGCTGCATCAGCGTCACCTGCCGTACGGGTGCGTCGGGCTGCGGCCCTTCCGGGACCAGCCCGCCGCGCGCCGCTTCGGGATCGGTCACGCCCCATTCGCGCATCCATTCCGGCAGGTCCAGGGCCGGGCTGTCATCGGTCACAAGGTATTCGGCCACGTCGAAGCCGATCCCGCCCGCGCCGATGATGGCGACCTTCCGGCCCACCTCGACCTTGTCGCGCAGCACGTCGATATAGCTCAGAACGTTGTCGCGGTCCTGGCCCGGGATGCCCGGATCGCGCGGGATGACGCCGGTGGCGATCACCGCCTCGTCGAAACCCGTCAGGTCGTCCACTCCGGCCTCGGTGTTCAGCTTCACGGTGATGCCGGCATCCGCGACCATCGTTTCGAACCAGTCGACCAGCCCGTTGAATTCCTCTTTCCCCGGAACCTGGCGGGCCATGTTCAGCTGCCCGCCGATCCGGTCGGCGCGGTCGAACAGGGTGACGGCATGGCCGCGTTCGGCGGCGGTCAGCGCCGCCGACAATCCGGCAGGCCCCGCCCCCACGATGCCGATGCTTTTCGGACGCTCCGCCGGCGTGATCGTCAGTTCGGTTTCATGGCAGGCGCGCGGATTGACCAGGCAGGAGGTCAGCTTGCCGCCGAAGGTGTGATCAAGGCAGGCCTGGTTGCAGCCGATGCAGGGCGCGATGTGATCGGCCCGACCGGTTTGCGCCTTCACCACGAAATCGGCATCGGCCAAGAACGGCCGCGCCATCGACACCATGTCGGCGCAGCCTTCGGCCAGAACCTGTTCGGCCACGTCCGGCATGTTGATCCGGTTCGAGGTCACGACCGGGATACCGACCTTGCCCATCAGCTTCTTGGTCACCCAGGCAAAGGCGCGGCGGGGGACGGAGGTGGCGATGGTGGGCACCCGTGCCTCGTGCCAGCCGATGCCGGTATTGATGATGGTGGCGCCGGCCTTTTCGATCTCCTGCGCCAGTTGCACGACTTCCTCATGGGTCGACCCATTGGGCACCAGGTCGATCATCGACAGCCGGTAGATGATGATGAAATCCCTCCCGACCGCTTCACGGGTGCGGCGCACCACCTCGATCGGCAGGCGCATGCGGTTCTCGAAAGACCCGCCCCAGCGGTCGGTCCGCTTGTTGGTGTGGGTGACAAGGAACTGGTTGAGGAAATACCCCTCCGACCCCATGATCTCGACCCCGTCATACCCGGCTTGCTGCGCCAGACGGGCCGCGTTGACGATATCGCCGATCTGCTTCTCGATCCCGTCCCCGTCCAGCTCGGTCGGCGGGAAGGGTGAAATCGGCGACTTGATCGCCGAGGGCGCCACGCATTTGGGGCTATAGGCATAGCGGCCCGCGTGCAGGATCTGCATCGCGATCTTGCCGCCCGCGTCATGCACCCCGCCGGTGACGATCCGGTGGTGCGCCACATCTTCGTCGCTGACCATCATCGACGCGCCGGGCAGGACCGACCCTTCGAGGTTCGGCCCGATGCCCCCGGTCACCATCAACCCGACCCCGCCACGAGCGCGCGCGGCATAGAATTCGGCGACCCGGTTCCAGTCCCCGGTTTCTTCCAGCCCGGTATGCATCGATCCCATCAGCACGCGGTTCTTCAGCGTGGTGAAGCCCAGATCGAGCGGGGCCATCAGGTGCGGATAATCGGTCATGGCATGCCTCCCTGCAGTCGCGAGGTATCAGGCCAGAGAGCAGATGGCTTGTCATCCCGAACGCAGCGTAAGATTTGGCCGCGCCGCGACGTCACCTCTAGCCCCTGTCGTTTTCCACGATCAGCGGTGTTTCGAAATAATCGAAACGCGGTGCACTGCCATAGGTTTCCTCGGCCATCTTGCACCACGCGGCGTCATGCGCCGCCTTGGCCGCCGCCACCGACGGCCACAGGTAGATCCCGCCGCCGCGATTACCGGCGGGATCATAAAGATACGTTTTGCGGATCAGGTCCGGGTTGGCGCGCCAGCGCGGCAGCGTGGCTTCGTACTTGGCCAGAACCTCTTCGCGGCTGATGCCTTCGGGCAGGTCGAATGTGACGATTTCAGTAATCATGCCCCGACCCTAGCAAAGATTCGCGCTCAGGTCGCGGATTTCATGTTCACCCGTTTCGACAGCTCTTCGACGCTTTCCACCCGTTCCGAATAGCGGTCGGTCAAGTAGGCCGACTGGCTGCGAGTCAGCAGGGTGAATTTCACCAGTTCCTCCATCACATCGACAACGCGGTTGTAGAACGGGCTGGGCAGCATCCGGCCCTCTTCGTCGAATTCATGGAAC
>JAWVXM010000214.1:0-4662 GCA_033723255.1 Thalassovita sp. | reverse complement strand
CGCGCCGGCGCCGTTCAGGACGATCTTCACGTCCTCGATCTTCTTGCCAGAAATATGCAGCGCGTTGATCAGCCCCGCCGCACAGATCACCGCCGTGCCGTGCTGATCGTCATGGAAGACGGGGATATCCATCGCTTCCTTCAGCTGCTGTTCGATGATGAAGCATTCCGGCGCCTTGATGTCTTCGAGGTTGATGCCGCCAAAGGTCGGCCCCATCAGCATGATCGCCTTGATCATCTCCTCGGGATCTTCGGTATCCAGCTCGATATCGATCGAATTCACGTCGGCGAAGCGCTTGAACAGGACCGACTTGCCTTCCATCACAGGCTTCGACCCCAGCGCGCCAAGGTTGCCAAGGCCCAAAACCGCGGTGCCGTTGGAAATCACCGCAACCAGGTTGCCCTTGTTGGTATAGTCATAGGCCAGCCCCGGATCCTCGGCGATCGATTCACAGGGAACGGCGACACCGGGGGAATAGGCCAGCGACAGATCGCGCTGCGTGGTCATCGGAACCGTGGCTTGAACCTCCCACTTGCCGGGGGTCGGTTCGAGGTGGAAAGCCAAAGCTTCTTCCGGGGTGAATTTCTGTTTGGTCATCTGTCGGGCCTGAATTGAATGCGGTCGAAACTTCTTACAGCGCCGGCGCCCGCGTCTCAACCGAAACACGTTTTCGCCTTTCGTCGGCGGGCCGGGATTTGTAAGCTCTGCCGAAACGGCACCGGGGGTAAATCGTGGCAGCAGTAACGCCAATGATGGCGCAATATCTGGAGATCAAGGAAGGCCATAAAGACGCTCTCCTGTTCTACCGGATGGGTGATTTTTACGAAATGTTCTTCGACGATGCGGTGGCCGCAAGCGAGGCATTGGACATCGCGCTGACCAAGCGCGGCAAGCACGCCGGCGAAGACATCCCGATGTGCGGCGTGCCGGTGCATTCCGCCGAAGGCTACCTGCTGACCCTGATCCGCAAGGGCTTCCGCGTCGCCGTCTGCGAACAGATGGAAGACCCGGCCGAGGCCAAGAAACGCGGCTCAAAATCCGTGGTGCGGCGCGAAGTGGTCCGGCTTGTCACCCCCGGCACGTTGACCGAAGAATCCCTGCTCGAAGCGCGCCGTCACAATTTCCTTTGCGCCTACGCGCTGGTGCGGGACGATGCGGCGCTGGCATGGGTCGACATTTCCACCGGCGAATTCCACGTGATGCCGCTTCCCCCGGTGCGGCTGGGCCCGGAACTGGCCCGGTTGATGCCGTCCGAGGTTGTCGTTTCCGAAGCACAAGAAGCGGATTTGGCCGAAATAGTCTCTGAATCCGGCGCATCGCTCACCCCGCTGTCGCGCGCTGCCTTTGACAGCACCAGCGCCGAAAAGCGGCTTTGCGCGCTGTTCGGAACCTCCTCGCTCGAAGCGTTCGGGCAATTTTCCCGCGCCGAGGTGTCGGCGATGGGCGCCGTGGTCGAATATCTGGAAATCACCCAGAAGGGTAAACTGCCGCTGCTGCGCAAACCGCATCGCGAAGCGCAGGCGCGGGTGATGCAGATCGATGCGGCCACCCGGCGCAACCTGGAACTGACCCACGCGATGAACGGCGGGCGGGCCGGGTCGCTTCTGGCCACCATCGACCGGACGGTCACTGCCGGTGGCGCCCGGCTGCTGGAACGGCGTCTGTCCAGCCCCTCAAGGGTGCTTCAGGTGATCCATGACCGGCTCGACGCGGTCGATTTTGCGCTGGAACAGTCTCGAAATTGCGCCGATCTGCGCGACAGCCTGCGCAAGGTGCCCGATCTTGACCGCGCCCTGTCCCGGCTGGGCCTCGACCGCGGCGGGCCGCGCGATCTGGCGGCCATCCGCAACGGGCTGGAACAGGCCGGGCAGATTTCGCAGGACCTCGCGCCGCTTGACCTGCCAGCCCTGCTCGCCGATGCATCCGCTGCCCTGACCGGTCACGACGAATTGCTCGACCTGCTGGATCAGGCGCTGATCGCCGAACCGCCGCTGCTGGCCCGCGACGGCGGTTTCATCGCGCCAGGGTTCGACGAAGAGCTCGACGAAATGCGCCAGCTGCGCGATGAAGGCCGCGGCGTGATCGCGGCGATGCAGTCGCAATACAGCCAGGAAACCGGCATTTCCTCGCTGAAGATCAAGCATAACAACGTGCTGGGCTATTTCGTGGAAGTCACCGCGACCCATGCCGACAAGATGCTGTCGGAACCGCTGTCGAACACCTTCAAGCACCGCCAGACCACGGCGAACCAGGTCCGCTTCACCACCGTGCCGCTGTCGGAAATGGAAACCAAGATCCTGAACGCCGGCGGGCGGGCCCTGGAAATCGAAAAGCGGCTGTTCGAGGTCCTGCGGCAGGCGATTCTGACCCGCGCCGATGAAATCAGCGTCGCCTCGCGCGGTCTGGCGGAACTCGACCTCGCCACATCGCTGGCCGATCTGGCCCGGGCCGAGGATTGGGCGCGGCCCACGGTCGACGACTCGCGCCGCCTGCATATCGAAGGCGGCCGTCACCCGGTTGTCGAGCAGGCGCTGAAGAAACAGGGCGGCGCGCCCTTCATCGCCAATGATTGCGATCTGGCCGAAGGCAGTGACGGCGCCGATATCTGGCTGCTGACCGGCCCCAACATGGCCGGCAAATCGACCTTCCTGCGGCAGAACGCGCTTATCGCGCTTCTGGCGCAAATGGGCGGCTATGTCCCGGCAAGGAAAGCAGAAATCGGTCTTGTCAGCCAGCTGTTCAGCCGCGTTGGCGCGTCGGACGACCTGGCACGCGGGCGGTCGACCTTCATGGTGGAAATGGTGGAAACCGCCGCCATCCTGAACCAGGCCGATGACCGGGCGCTGGTGATCCTCGATGAAATCGGGCGCGGCACGGCCACCTATGACGGCTTGTCGATCGCCTGGGCGACGCTGGAACATCTGCATGACGTGAACCGCTGCCGGGCGCTGTTCGCCACCCATTACCACGAATTGACCAACCTCGCCGCGAAACTCGACGGGGTCGAAAACGCCACCGTCGCGGTGAAGGAATTCGAAGGCGAAGTGATCTTCCTGCACGAGGTTCGCAAGGGCGCCGCCGACCGGTCCTACGGGGTGCAGGTGGCGAAACTGGCCGGGCTGCCCGACGCGGTGGTCGAACGCGCCCGCGTGGTTCTCGATGCGCTGGAAAAGGGCGAACGCGAAGGCGGAAAGAAACAGGCGGTGATCGACGATCTGCCGCTGTTTTCCGCCGCCCCTGCCCCCGAACCCGTCGCAGCAGCAAGCGGCCCGTCAAAGCTGGAACAGACGCTCGGGGAAATCCATCCCGATGAACTGACCCCGCGCGAGGCGCTCGACCTGATCTACGAACTGAAAGAAGCGGCCAAGACCTGACCGCTTCTTCTTGGTACAAATACTCTCGCCGAAGGCATCGCGCGACCCGCGCGATCACCCCGCCGGGTTGGACGACACGCCCACCTGCGCCGGGCGCAGCAAACGGTCATGCAGCATGAAACCCTGGGCCGAAACCTGGATGATTTCACCGGCCACGGTGTTGGGCACCGGGGCTTCGAACATCGCCTCGTGCATCTGCGGGTCGAACTTGTCGCCGATTTCCGGCGAAATAAGCTCGATCCCGTGCTTTCCGAACACGTTGAGCAATTCGCGCAGGGTCAGTTCGATCCCTTCGATCATCGCGCCCATCTGTTCTCGCTGTTCGTCGGTCACCGCGTCCATCGCGCGCTGCAGGTTGTCGAAAACCGGCAGCATGTCGCGCGCCAGCTTCGATCCGCCATATTGTTCGGCTTCGCGGCGTTGCTTGTCGGCGCGCTTGCGGGAGTTTTCCGCATCGGCCAGCGCGCGCATGAACTTGTCCTTGTAATCGTCGCGCTCGGCGCGCAGCGCATCGACCTCGATCGCTTCGTCCGTGATCTCGGTCTCTTCCTCGGCAAAGGCCGCTGCCTCGGCGGCCTCGATATCGTCGAGAAATTCGTTTTCCTTGGGCATGTGCCACCTTCCAACTTTAGCTGCGGTCGGAAATCATCCGTCCGACCAGCTGTGCCGTATAGTCCACAATCGGAACGATCCGCCCGTAGTTCAGGCGTGTGGGCCCGATAACCCCGACCGCACCGACAATCTTACGATCAGCGTTCATATAAGGAGATACGACCAAAGAGGAACCCGAAAGTGAGAAAAGTTTGTTCTCCGAGCCGATAAAAATGCGCACACCCTCGCCGGTTTCGGTCAAATCGAGGAAATCGGCGATGTCGCGTTTGCGTTCAAGGTCGTCGAACAACACCCGGATACGGTCCAGTTCCTCGGCATTGCCTTCGGATTGCAGCAGATTCGACCGGCCCCGCACGATCAGACGTTCCTGATCGTCGCCTTCGCCGTCCCAGACCGCCAACCCGCTTTCCACCAGATTGCGCGCCAGCACATCGATTTCCTGCCGGCGGGCATCGATCTGGTGGCGGATCGCATTGCTCAGCTCGCTCAGCGTCTTGCCCTCGACCAGGGAATTGACGAAATTCGCCGCCTCGCGCATCGAAGACGGGGTCTGCCCCGGCGGCGGTGTGAACAGGCGATTTTCGACATGTCCATCGGCAAAGACCAGAACCACCAGCGCACGGTCGGATCCAAGCGACACGAATTCCACATGCTTGATCGGCGCTTCGTGTTTCGG
>JAWVXM010000213.1:0-4668 GCA_033723255.1 Thalassovita sp. | reverse complement strand
CCTTCCTGCTGCTGATTGGTGTCTGGGTCTATTTCATGAACCGGATGCAGGGCGGCGGCAAAGGCGGTGCGATGGGGTTCGGCAAGTCCAAGGCCAAGCTGCTGACCGAAAAGCAGGGCCGGGTGACCTTTGACGATGTCGCCGGGATCGACGAGGCCAAGGAAGAGCTGGAAGAAATCGTCGAATTCCTGCGCAACCCGCAGAAATTCTCGCGCCTGGGCGGCAAGATCCCCAAGGGCGCGCTGCTGGTGGGGCCTCCGGGCACCGGTAAGACGCTGCTGGCCCGCGCCATCGCGGGCGAAGCGGGTGTGCCCTTCTTCACCATCTCCGGTTCGGATTTCGTGGAAATGTTCGTCGGCGTCGGCGCGTCGCGCGTGCGCGACATGTTCGAACAGGCCAAGAAGAACGCGCCCTGCATCGTGTTCATCGACGAAATCGATGCCGTGGGCCGGGCCCGTGGTGCCGGTTACGGCGGCGGCAACGACGAACGCGAACAGACGCTGAACCAGCTCTTGGTGGAAATGGACGGGTTCGAAGCCAACGAAGGCGTCATTATCCTGGCCGCCACCAACCGCCGCGACGTTCTGGACCCCGCGCTGCTGCGCCCGGGCCGTTTCGACCGCCAGGTGACGGTGCCGAACCCCGATATCAAGGGGCGCGAAAAGATCCTCAACGTGCATGCGCGCAAGACACCTCTGGGTCCCGACGTGGACATGCGCATCATCGCGCGCGGCACGCCGGGTTTCTCGGGCGCCGACCTGATGAACCTCGTCAACGAAGCCGCGCTGATGGCCGCCCGTGTCGGCCGCCGCTTCGTCACCATGGAAGATTTCGAGAACGCCAAGGACAAGGTGATGATGGGGGCCGAGCGCCGTTCGATGGTGCTGACCCCGGACCAGAAGGAAAAGACCGCCTATCACGAGGCGGGCCACGCCATCGTCGGCCTGACCCTGCCGAAATGCGATCCGGTCTACAAGGCGACGATCATCCCGCGCGGCGGCGCTTTGGGAATGGTGGTTTCTCTGCCGGAGATCGACCGGCTGAACTGGCACAAGTCGGAATGCGAGCAGAAGCTTGCGATGACCATGGCCGGCAAGGCCGCCGAGATCCTGAAATACGGCGAGGGCGAGGTATCGAACGGTCCGGCCGGCGATATCCAGCAGGCGTCGGGGCTGGCCCGCGCCATGGTGCTGCGGTGGGGCATGTCGGACAAGGTCGGCAACATCGACTATTCCGAGGCGCATGAGGGCTATTCCGGTAATACCGCGGGCTTCTCGGTGTCGGCCCACACCAAGGAGCTGATCGAGGAAGAGGTGAGGCGGTTCATCCAGGACGGCTATCACGAAGCCTACCGCATCCTGACCGAGCGCCACGATGAATGGGAACGCCTGGCGCAGGGTCTGCTGGAATATGAAACCCTGACCGGCGAGGAAATCGAACGTGTGATCAAGGGAGAACCGCCGCATGCGGGATCGGATGACGATACGTCCGATCAGGGCAGCGCGCCGTCGGTGACCGCCATTCCGAAGACCAAGGCGAAAACCAAGCCGAAGGATGAAGGCGGGATGGAACCGGAACCCACCGTCTAAAAGATAGGACAAACCCCGCCCTCGAGGCGGGGTTTTTCTTTGCAGGTGCCGAACTGTCGCGCCCCGTCCCCAGGCCTGTGATCCGCCTGCCGGGGCGGAATTTGAGTATTTCAGGAACAGAGAAAGCAAACCTTGCTTTCACGGAAAAAGATTTGTGGGTTTCCCGGCTTTGCGCCATCTGCCGGCTCCGGTCATTTCGGAGGACTGCCCGGGCGGACAAGAAATCCAAACAGGCGACGCGGGGCGTGGCGCCGGAAAACTGGCCGGCGCGAAGAAATTCGGCCTGCGACGTTTCGCGCCGCGGAAGTGTCGGATTTGCGGCACCGTGTATTCCGAGGTATGCGCTAAAGGCGAAGAAAAGAACCTGCTTTCAGCTAGCCCGGGGAGGGCGCCATGAGCTACAAAACCGATATCGAGATTGCCCGCGCGGCCAACAAGAAACCGATCCAGGAGATTGGTGCGAAACTGGGCATCGGGGCCGACTACCTGCTGCCCTATGGCCATGACAAAGCCAAGATCGCACAGGATTTCATCTCCGGCCTGAACGGACGTGAAAACGGCAAGCTGATCCTTGTGACCGCGATCAACCCGACCCCGGCGGGCGAAGGCAAGACCACCACCACCGTTGGGCTGGGCGACGGGCTGAACCGAATCGGCAAGAACGCCGCGATCTGCATCCGCGAGGCATCATTGGGTCCGTGTTTCGGCATGAAGGGCGGGGCTGCGGGCGGCGGTTACGCCCAGGTGGTGCCGATGGAGGAAATGAACCTGCATTTCACCGGCGATTTCCATGCCATCACCAGCGCCCACAACCTGCTGAGCGCGATGATCGACAACCATATCTACTGGGGCAACGAGCTGGAAATCGACGAACGACGGGTCGTCTGGCGCCGGGTGCTGGACATGAACGACCGCGCCCTGCGCGATATCGTCACCAGCCTCGGCGGCGTCGCCAACGGCTTCCCGCGCCAGACCGGGTTTGACATCACCGTGGCGTCCGAGGTGATGGCGATCCTGTGCCTGGCGACCGACCTTGACGACCTGCGGAAACGGCTGGGCGACATTATCGTTGCCTATCGCCGCGACCGGACCCCGATCTATGCCCGCGACATCAAGGCCGATGGCGCGATGACGGTTCTGCTGAAGGACGCGATGCAGCCCAACCTGGTGCAGACGCTGGAAAACAACCCCGCCTTCGTGCATGGCGGGCCGTTTGCCAATATCGCCCATGGCTGCAATTCGGTGATCGCCACCAAGACCGCGCTGAAGCTGGCCGATTACGTGGTGACCGAGGCCGGTTTCGGAGCCGATCTGGGCGCCGAGAAATTCATGAACATCAAATGCCGCAAGGCCGGGATCGCGCCCGACGCGGTGGTCGTGGTCGCCACGGTGCGGGCGATGAAGATGAATGGCGGCGTCGCCAAGGCCGATCTGGGTGCGGAAAACGTCGAGGCGGTGCAGAAGGGTTGCCCGAATCTGGGGCGCCATATCGCCAATGTGAAAAGCTTCGGCGTGCCGGTGGTGGTGGCGATCAACCATTTCGTCACCGATACCGAGGCCGAGATCCAGGCGGTGAAGGATTACGTCGCCGAGCAGGGCAGCGAAGCGATCCTGTGCCAGCACTGGGAAAAGGGCAGCGAGGGCACGGTGGAACTGGCCGCACGGGTGGCCGAGCTGGCCGATGGCGGGGACTCGCAATTCGCGCCGCTCTATCCCGACGAGATGCCGCTATTCGAGAAGATCGAAACCATCGCCAAGCGGATCTATCACGCCGACGAGGTGCTGGCGGACAAGAAGATCCGCGACCAGCTGCATGCGTGGGAAGAGGCCGGTTACGGCAATCTGCCGGTCTGCATGGCAAAGACCCAATACAGCTTCTCGACCGACCCGAACCTGCGCGGCGCTCCGACCGGGCATTCGGTGCCGGTGCGCGAGGTGCGGCTGAGCGCGGGGGCGGGCTTCATTGTGGTGATCTGCGGCGAGATCATGACCATGCCGGGCCTGCCGCGCCGCCCGAGCGCCGAGGCGATCATGTTGAACGAGATGGGCCAGATCGAGGGGCTGTTCTGACCGGGGCGAATTGTGCTCGGGGTTTCCCTTGCGGCGCTGTTGCGGCGCATGGGAAACCCGATGCCGGCCCGAACCGGCGTTTTTCAGGCTTCGGCGTCTGGCGTTTGGCGCAAAGCGGCGTTAGAGCACGCTCGACAACTGCAACAGCATGACAGGCCGGGGCCTGCCCGGTCCCCTGATCAGGAAGGGTTGATCCCATGACGGCGAAGATCATCGACGGCAAAGCCTTCGCGGCGACGGTGCGGGAAAAGGTTGCGGCCCATGTGGCGCGGCTGAAGGAAGAACACGGGATCACCCCCGGTCTGGCGGTGGTTCTGGTCGGCGAAGACCCGGCCAGCCAGGTCTATGTACGCTCCAAGGGCAAGCAGACGGTGGAAGTGGGGATGAATTCCTATGAACACAAGCTGCCCGCCGAAACCAGCGAAGAAGATCTTCTGGCCCTGATCGACCGGCTGAACACCGATCCGGACGTGCATGGCATCCTGGTGCAACTGCCGCTGCCCAAACATCTGAACGAAGACCTGGTGATCAACGCGATCGACCCGGCCAAGGACGTGGACGGGTTCCATATTTCCAATGTTGGCCTGCTGGGCACCGGTCAGAAGGCGATGGTGCCCTGCACGCCGCTGGGCTGCCTGATGATGCTGCGTGATTATCACGGGTCGCTGTCGGGGATGGATGCGGTGGTGATCGGCCGCTCGAACATCGTCGGCAAGCCGATGGCACAGCTTCTGCTGGGCGACAGCTGCACCGTGACCATCGCGCATTCGCGCACCAGGGATTTGCCCGAGGTCGTGCGCCGCGCCGATATCGTGGTGGCCGCCGTCGGCCGGCCACAGATGGTGCCGGGCGACTGGATCAAGCCGGGCGCGACGGTGATCGATGTGGGGATCAACCGTATCGACGCGCCGGAAAAGGGCGCGGGCAAGACCCGTCTGGTTGGCGACGTGGATTTCAACAGCGCGGTCGAGGTGGCCGGCGCGATCACGCCGGTGCCGGGCGGGGTGGG
>JAWVXM010000212.1:0-4710 GCA_033723255.1 Thalassovita sp. | reverse complement strand
GAGGAACCCTCCCACCGGCTCGATCAGCCCTGTGGCCAACGCGATCAGGAAGGCGGCACCCTTGGCATAGCCCTGCCCACGCAGCGCCACGGCGACAGCAAGCCCCTCGGGCGCGTTCTGCAGCCCGATCCCGGTGGCGAGCGACAGCCCGTTCTGGATGTCGCCGCCGCCGAAGCCGACCCCAACCGCCATGCCCTCGGGGAAGTTGTGGATGGTGATCGCGATCACGAACAGCCAGATCTTGGGCAGCGCGCCGGGATCGGCGCCTTCGGGCCCGACGACGAAATGTTCATGCGGCAGCACCCGGTTGAGCCAGGCCACCAGCCAGGCGCCGAGCGCGATGCTGATTCCGGCCAGCACCGCCGCCGCCGGCAGCGAACCGTAGATGTCCGTGCCATAGTCTATTCCCGGCAGGATCAGCGAAAAGAACGAAGCCGACAGCATGACGCCGGCGGCAAAGCCCAGCATGGTATCGTTGGCCCGCTGCGACGGGTGCCGCCCGAACAGCACCGGCAAGGCACCGAGCCCGGTGGCCAGCCCCGCCACCAAGCTGGCGGTCGATCCGATCAGGATGATGCTGTCCATCGGCCCCGCCCCGTCCGCTTCAGCCCGCCTGACGGCGCAGGATATGGGTGGTGCGGTAGCTCATCACCCTGTCGCCATCCTGGTTGAAAGTGTCGTAGCGGATCTCCGTCCGGCCCCGGTCGGGGCGCGACCGCGACGGGGTCGATCCGATCACCTCGGCCTTCACCCGCAGCGTGTCGCCCGGGCGCACCGGCTTCAGCCAGCGCAGTTCGTCGATGCCGGGTGATCCCAGCGAAGCCTCGTTCCAGATATCGGCCTCCAGCGTCAGCAGGAACCCCACGATCATGGTCTGGAAGCCGCTGGCGATCAGCCCGCCATAGGGCGTGTCCTTCGCCGCCTCCGCATCAACATGGAAGGGCTGCGGGTCGTATTGCCGTGCGAAGGCGAGCAGCTCATCGAGCGGGATTTGCCGTTCGCCGGTCTCAAAGGTGAAACCAACCGGAAGATCGTCGAAATACATGGGGTCTCCTTCGTTCCTTCGGTTGACAGCGTCGTGCATCTGTCGCCCGATGGCAATGCATTTACCATTGCCCGAAACCGTTCCCATTGGTAAGGAAACATCACCAATATTGCAGAAAGAAGCCTGACCATGACTGTCATCACCTGCATTGACGACCTCAAGCAAATTTACAAACGTCGCACGCCGAGGATGTTCTATGATTATGCCGAAAGCGGCAGCTGGACCGAACAGACCTTCCGTGAAAACACCTCCGATTTCGATCAGATCCGGTTGCGCCAGCGGGTGGCGGTGGACATGTCGGGACGCTCCACCGCGACCAAGATGATCGGCCAGGATGTCGCCATGCCGGTGGCGCTGGCGCCGGTCGGGCTTACCGGGATGCAGTCGGCCAACGGCGAAATCAAGGCCGCCCGGGCCGCCGAGAAATTCGGCGTGCCCTTCA
The DNA here is from genome assembly GCA_033723255.1 of Thalassovita sp. Classification (GTDB taxonomy): domain Bacteria; phylum Pseudomonadota; class Alphaproteobacteria; order Rhodobacterales; family Rhodobacteraceae; genus Thalassobius. The sequence continues at coordinate 3,223 of JAWVXM010000212.1, read as the reverse complement.
CCCTGTCGACCATGTCGATCAATTCGATCGAGGACGTGGCCGAAGCCACCACCAGACCCTTCTGGTTCCAGCTCTACACCATGAAGGACACCGATTTCGTGTCCCGGCTGATCCAGCGCGCCAAGGCCGCGAACTGTTCGGCCCTGGTGATCACGCTGGACCTGCAGATCCTCGGCCAGCGCCACAAGGACCTGAAGAACGGGCTGTCGGCGCCGCCGAAGCTGACGCCGTCGACCATCGCCAACCTGATGACCAAGTGGCAGTGGGGCCTGGGCATGCTGGGCGCCAAACGGCGCCATTTCGGCAATATCGTCGGCCATGTCGAAGGCGTGTCGGACACCGCCAACCTGAGCGCCTGGACCGCCGAGCAGTTCGACCCGACGCTGGACTGGGGCAAGATCGCGAAGATCAAGGAAGAATGGGGCGGGCCGGTGATCCTGAAGGGGATCCTTGATGCCGAGGACGCCAGGATGGCGCTGCAGGTCGGCGCCGACGCGATCATCGTGTCGAACCACGGCGGCCGGCAATTGGACGGCGCGCTCAGCTCGATCAAGGCGCTGCCCTCGATCCTCGACGCCGTGGGCGACCAGGTCGAGGTGCATCTCGACAGCGGTATCCGCTCGGGCCAGGACATCCTCAAGGCGCTGGCGATGGGGGCCAAGGGCACCTATATCGGCCGCGCCTTCGTCTATGGGCTCGGCGCGATGGGCGAGGCCGGCGTCACCAAGGCGCTGGAAGTGCTGCACAAGGAACTCGACACCTCGATGGCGCTGTGCGGCCGTCGCAAGATCGACGAGCTGGACCGCTCGGTTCTGCTGGTGCCGGAAGATTTCGGCGGCCGCTGGCAGTAAGCGTTCGGGAAAGAGTCAAAGGGGGGCTGTCTGCCCCCCTCTGCGCGCGCGGCGCGCATTCACCCCCCGAGGATATTTTTCAAAAGAAGAAGCCGGTTGCGGGTTTTGACAGTTCCCGGGACTTGATGCAGTGTGACGCGGACCACTGAAGAGGCCCCGCATGCTGGTTTTCGTCGATGCCAACCTGGTTCTGTTCGCGGTGCCGAAAACCGGTTCCACCGCCTATCACATGGCGCTGAAGGGTCGGGCCGAGATCAGCCTGTCGGGCAAGCCCGCCTACAAGCACATCTCGCTGCGCAAATACGAGCGCCATTTCGCCCCCTTCCTGAAGGGGGCTTATGGGCTGGAACCGGAACGCGTGGCGGTGATGCGCAACCCGGTGGAACAGGTGCGCAGCTGGTACAAGTACCGGTCGCGCCCGACCCCGCGCAAGGAAAAGGGCGTGCTGGACGGCATGAGCTTCGACGATTTCGTGGGCGAGGTGATCGCGCCGCGCCCGCGCGAATTCGCCCGTATCGGCAGCCAGCTGACCTTCCTGTCATCCGATGACGGCAAGGTGCGGGTCGACCACCTGTTCGCCTATGAACGCCCCCTGCTGCTGCGCGGGTTCCTGACCGACAGGCTGGGCAAGGAGTTCGAGACCAAGCCGAAGAACGTGTCACCCGCGATCGACGCGCCGCTGAGCGCGCAGATCGAGGCCGAGCTGCGCGCCGCGCGGGCCGGGGAATTCGCGCTTTACGACCGGATCGTGGCGGCGGGCGGGTATCTGCGCGGATCGACAGGTCCCGGGCCCGCGGAATGAACCCCGGCCGAAAGCATCGCGCGGATGCTCGCGCAGCCCCGATCTTCTTGCTTGCAGGCCATGCAGCGGCTTGTCAGCATTGCGGAGCGAACATCACTTCGCACCCATTTGGCACGGCCGGTTCATCATGAAAATCTCTGACCAGTTGTCATTCTACAGACTTGCGGCCTCTCCCGTGGCCGTCTGGATGATCCTTGGCGGTCATCGCGACGCCTTTTTCATACTGATCGCCACCAGTCTGGTGACCGATCTCGTCGACGGCCCTCTGGCGCGATGGCTGAACCAGACCTCACCTTTCGGGGCGAAACTCGACACGATTGCCGATGCGTGCACGTTGCTCGCCGGAATATTCGGCATCTACGTCTTCGAAGGCCACCGCCTGAGTCCCGAACTTGGGTGGCTCTGGCTGTTCCTGGCAAGCTATGCGACTGCCACGATCACGTCTCTGTTGAAGTTTGGCGGCCTGCCGGCCTACCACCTGTATTTGTCAAAGGCCGCCGCGTTTTTCGCCGCGTTGTTTTTCCTGTGGCTTTACCTGGTCGACTATTCGCGCACCTTCTTCATCGGTGCCGTGGCCCTGGGGACCCTGGCGAATATCGAGTCACTGTTTGTCACGCTGCGCCTGAAGCGCTTTCGCGCCGATATCACGAGCATCTTCTCGGCAGCTGCGCGCGCGCCCGGCGAAGACAGCTGAGACAACGGCGATACATCGCCACGCGGCTTTGGGCCGAGGGGCGGCTTGAGCCGCTATTCCCTGGCGCCTGTTCAGCGCCCCGCCCCCTCAAAAACCGCTTTCCAATTCGCCCCGAGTCGTCTATACGCGCGGCTTCATGCGGGCATACAGCCTTGGAGGATGTCCGCGCAGCTAACATATGGAGAATTCAAATGGCTGGAGAAATTCCTGATCTTCACGCCGAGGTCCGGACGGGGACAGGCAAGGGCGCCGCTCGTCAGGCACGTCGCGAAGGCAAAGTACCGGGTATCGTTTTCGGTGGCGACGCCGAGCCGCTGGCAATCAACCTGCCGTTCAACGAACTGTTCAAGCGCCTGAAGGCCGGTCGCTTCAAGTCGACCCTGTTCAACCTGAAGGTTGACGGCCAGGACGACGTGCGCGTGATCTGCCGCGACGTGCAGCGCGACGTGGTCAAGGACCTGCCGACCCATGTCGACTTCATGCGCCTGCGCCGCACCAGCCGCATCAACCTGTTCATCCACGTGGACTTCCTGAACCAGGAAACCTGCCCGGGCCTGAAGAAGGGCGGCGTTCTGACCGTTGTCCGCCCCGAGGTGGAACTGAACGTTCTGGCCGGCGATATCCCGGAAAAGATCGAAGTCGATCTGGCCGGTGCCGATATCGGCGACGTGCTGCACATCAGCGACGTGACCCTGCCGGAAGGCGCCAAGCCGACCATCGACCGCGACTTCGTGATCGCCAACATCTCGGCCCCGTCGGGCCTGCGTTCGGCTGGGGACGAAGCCGAGGGTGAAGGCGAAGAGGGCAGCGAAGAGGGTGGCGAAGAGTAATCTTCACGGCTCACGCCAAGAGAATGCTGAAACGCGGGTCTTCGGG
>JAWVXM010000211.1:0-4780 GCA_033723255.1 Thalassovita sp. | reverse complement strand
GGATCACGGGGGCTTGGCCCCCCTCTTGGCCTATGGCCAATTCACCCCCCAGAGTAGTTGGGCCAAGAAGAAAGCGACACCAACGTCGCCTTCTTCTTGGCTGCAATACTCCGGGGGATTGGGGGCTGGCCCCCAATCAGACCTTATTCGGCCTTTTGCAGCATCCGGCCCAGCCGGCGCCCGCCCAGCACATGCACATGCAGATGCGGCACTTCCTGCACGCCGTTTTCGCCCGAATTCGAAATCAGCCGGAACCCGTCGCCATTTTCGCCCGCCTGCACCCCGGCCATTTTGCACACCTCGCCCACGGCGCGGGTGAAATCGACGATTTCGGCATCCGAGGCTTCCAGCGCGAAATGGTCGTAACAGACATAGGGCCCTTTGGGGATCACCAGGATATGCACCGGCGCCTGCGGCTGGATGTCATGGAAGGCCAGAGAATGTTCGGTTTCCAGCACGGTCTTGTTGGGGATTTCCCCGCGCAGGATCCTCGCAAAGATATTCTGGTCGTCATAGGCGTAGCTCATCGGGCACCTCAGTCTGAGAACAAGTGGTCTATTGCGACGATTTCTTGCGCCTTGTCTTCGGAAATGGCAAGGAACTGCGCCACTTGCTGGGCATTTTCGTCGACACGGCCGGTTTCGCGGATGCGGTGATGATGCGCGAAATTCGCATCGCGGATGCGATCGCTTTCGAAGGCCAGGTCATGGCGGATCGTCGGCAGCAGGCGTTCCAGCGTTTCCTGCGGGGTCTGTTCGCCGGCAAGCCCGATCCGCATCGCGTGGCCGATCAGGTATTCGTCGGTGAAGTCCACGTCGATTTCCAGCAGCCGCGTGGTCGAACGGTCGCCGCAGAAATCCTGCAACAGGTCCAGTGCGCCGGGATCAAGGCAGATGATCAACCGGTCGGTGGAAAAATAGTCGAACAGCATCCGCATCAGGGCGCGGCGGTGACGATGGCGCTTGCCGATGGTTTTCTGGATACCGCCGAGGTCGGGCAAGGGCGTCGATTCCTCGTTGAATAGGTATTCGATCGCCGGGATATTGGTCGCCCGGCGGATCTGTTCCAGCAGGCGCTTGGCCACGTGCCATTTCTTGCAGACCACGATCAGCAATTCACGTTCGCGGCCCAGGCTGCTTTCGGTTTCCCAGAACCGCATGCCGAAACGGCGCCCAATCCGGCCCCGCCCGGTGAGGAACTTGTACAGGCTGCGGCCCTCGTTCGAGATCTTGAACTGCACGCCCTCGGCGGCATAGAGCGCCCCCAGACGTGCCTTCAGCTCGCGCGCATCGGGGCTGATCTTGCGGGCGAACAGGAAATCCTGGCTGACCAGCAGGTCGTAGTGATCATTGTAGAAAGTCACCGGCATGCCGTAATCGGAAAACATCAGGAAAGTCAGCGTGCGGCTTTCGATTTCCTCCTCCGGCACCAGGTGGCGCACCAGCGTCTGGAAAAAGGTCTCGTCCGGGATCCAGGTGGTGCGGAAGAACCGCATCACATCTTTCCGCGCCTTGGTGAAATCCATGATCCATTCGATGGTGCGGCGGCGCAGGCACCACCACTGGCTGCCGATCTGGACCTGGATGTCATGCGGGATCTCGCGCTCCATCCCCAGTTTTTTCTGCAGGTTATAGGCCCAGTAATAGCGCTTGGGCTGGGTCCGTTCATTGAAGTAGTGGCGATAGATCAGCCGGTCTTCCTTCATCCCGGTCTTGATCCAGTCGCTGTCGAAGAAATCGAAGCTCTCGATGAAATCGCGGTCATTGTCATCAAGGAAATCATGCGAATACTGGGCCGACTTGATCGCCATGCAATCGCCCGACAGCATGTAGAAATGGGTGGCGCGCGGGAAGGCGTCCAGCGCCGTTTCAATTGCGTTCAGCGATGCCTGCACCAGGCTCCATTCGCCCCAGCCGCACTTGATCCGCCGACGGGCGAAAGCGACGTTGGGATTGTTCTTCAGGGCCTCTTTGATCTGGCTGAAATGGTCCGGATTGGCGCGGGCATCGAAATGGATCGCCATGTAATCGCCCGCCGCCGTCAGGCGCTCTGCCTGGGCGATAATCGCCTCCGGATCCTTATGGCACAGAAGGATGAACGCAATTCTTGCCATCTGCGGAAACGATCGCCCCTTATTTCTTTGATTGCTTACATAGATACGGCCGATCGACGATTGAATAAACCGGCTTTCTTTGGTTTTTGTTAAGAAAAGCAATAGCCCCGCCCACCACTGGGGCCGCAACCGGAGGTGTAGGTTAATGGGTTTTCCCGGGACTTGGATGACCGAAAGCGAAAGCGTCGTCTATCGGGTCGTTCCGAAATGCGCCTGTTCGACCATCGGGCAGATCATGTACTATTCCGATCACGGCGCATTCTTCGACGGCGACATCCACGACGCCAAGTCGGGCATGCACAAATGGGCCTTCGACGACAGCCAGCCGCTGATCAGCCGCAACGTGCAGAACCACGGCTCCTATGCCTTCACCTGCGTGCGCAATCCCTATTCGCGCATCCTGTCGAGCTTCTTCGACAAGATCTGCGGGATCCAGCGCAACGGCCGGCGCTATCGCGGCAACCTGGTGCCGATGCTGATCCAGAAATACGGCATCGAGGTCGGCGGCGAGGACGGCAAGCAGGACTTCGACCAGATCAAGAGCTTCCGCCGCTTCCTGCTATTCGCCCGCGACACCATCCGCTGGCGCAAACCGATGGATCCCGACATCCACTGGTCGGCGATGTCGGGCCATATCTCGACCTTCATCGTCAATGGCGGGCGTTACGACCAGATTTTCTTCACCGAGAAATTCAACGAGGGCATGCAGCAGGTGCTGGATCACATTGAGACGCCGCATCCCGTCGATCTTGCCGCGATCCCGCGCTTCAACGAATCCGAAGGCCACGGCCCCAAGCGCGCCCATCCGATCGAAGACTATTTCGACGACCTGTCGATGCACCTGGTCTATGAAATCTACAAGCGCGATTTCGACCTGTTCAGATACGATTTCGAAAACCCGGGCAACAAGATGCCGATCGGCGAAATCGACCTCGACGAGGTGCATGCCAAGCTGGGCGACTGACAGGCTGAGGAGCCGATGACCGCCCAAGGTGAAGTCGCCCCGTCATCGGCAAGCATCGGTATGACACCGACCGTCCGGTGATGGGGCGCCGCCTGCTATTTCTTCTTGGCCCAAATACTCAGATCCGGCGGCAGCCAAGGATCATCCAATCAGCCCTTCCCGGCGGAACAGCTGCTTCAGGTCCGCCTCGGGACGGGCGCCGAAATGGCTGATCACCTCTGCCGCGGCGACGCATCCCATGCGGCCAGCCACCTCAAGCGTTGCGCCGGTGGCATATCCGTACAGGAACCCGGCGGCGAACTGGTCACCCGCGCCGGTGGCATCGGTCGGGACGATTTCATTCACCGGCACCACCGCCTCTTCCTCGCCGCGCACCAGCACCACATCATGGCCCGACCGGGTGCAGACAACCATGCCGGCATCCATTGCGGCCTGTTCCAGCGCCGCGCTGAGATCGGTCTGGTAGAGCGATTCCCATTCGTGCTGGTTGCCGATCACGTAATCGAGGTCCTTGACCAGGCGGCGGAAATCGCCGCGGTGGCGGTCAACGCAGAACGGATCGCTGAGCGCGATACCGGCCTTGCCGCCTGCCGCGCGGCACAGCTTGGCGGCGCGCTCAAAAGCGTCCTTCCCCTTCGGCTTGTCATAGAGATAGCCTTCAAGGAACAGGATTTCGGCATCGCCGGCCACGTCATCGGCGACGTCATCGGGACCCAGTTCCGAGGAAATGCCCAGATAGGTGTTCATCGATCTTTCGCCGTCGGGCGACACGAAGATCATCGACCGCGACGTCGGCAATTCGCCCCCCGATACCGGCGGGTTGACGAAATCGGTGCCGTCCGCCGCCATTTCATCGGCATAGAACCGGCCCAGTGCATCGTCATGCACCCGGCCGATGAAACCGGTGGTCAGGCCGAGATTACCCAGCCCGGCCAGCGTGTTGGCGACCGACCCGCCCGGCGCCTGGGTGCGGTTGGTCATTGAGCCGTAAAGCATTTCGCCGCGTTCGCGTTCGACCAGCTGCATGATGCCCCTCCCCCCCCCCATCAGGTCGAGGAAACTGTCGTCACTCCGGCTGATGACGTCGACGATGGCGTTGCCGATGCCGACAACCTGGTATTTCTTCATGGGGTTTTGTCCTCGTATTGGCAAAGATCGCGGATCAGGCATGCATTGCATTTGGGTTTGCGCGCCACGCAGATGTAACGCCCGTGCAGGATCATCCAGTGATGCGCGTGCAGCTGGAAATCCACCGGGATGTTGTCTTCGATAGCGCGTTCTACGGCGACGACATCCTTGCCGGGGCAGACCCCCGAGCGGTTGCCGAAGCGAAAGATATGGGTATCGACCGCCTGCGCCGGGTAACGCCACCACATGTTCAGCACCACATTGGCGGTCTTGCGTCCCACGCCGGGCAGGGCCTGCAAGGCGGCGCGCGAACAGGGCACTTCGCCGCCGTATTCGTCGACCAGAATGCGGGCCATCTTCATGACGTTCTTGGCCTTGTTGCGATAGAGCCCGATCGTCTTGATATGTTCGATCAGACCCTCTTCGCCAAGATCCAGCATCTTCTGCGGCGTGTCGGCGATCTTGAACAAGTCCTTGGTCGCCCTGTTCACGCCCTTGTCGGTCGCCTGCGCCGACAACGCCACCGCCACCAGCAGCGTGTAGGCGTTGACATGGTCCAGCTCGCCCTTCGGTTC
>JAWVXM010000210.1:0-4797 GCA_033723255.1 Thalassovita sp. | reverse complement strand
GGCGGATGTTCTGAAAGGCGCGCTCTGGATGAGCGGGGCGATCGCCTCTTTCACCTCCATGGCGGTGGCCGGTCGCGCGGTCAGCTTCGAGCTCGATACCTTCGAGATCATGATGTATCGCAGCATCGTCGGGGTCGCCATCGTTGTCGTGGTTGCCAGCCTTGCCGGCACTCTGTCCCAGATCCGGCCCCGCAACCTGGGCCTGCACCTGGTACGAAACATCAGTCATTTCGCCGGCCAGAACCTTTGGTTCTACGCGATCACCGTGATCCCACTGGCGCAGGTTTTCGCGCTGGAATTCACCGCGCCGCTCTGGGCGATGCTGCTGGCGCCGCTGGTGCTGAACGAACGCCTGACCGGAACCCGTGTCATCGCCGCGATCATCGGCTTTGCGGGCATCCTGATCGTCGCGCGGCCCAGTCCCGACAGTTTCGAATTCGGCCAACTGGCGGCGGCGCTGGCGGCGATCGGTTTTGCCGGGTCGGCCGTTTTCACGCGCAAGCTGACCCGCAGCGAGACCATCACCTGCATCCTGTTCTTCCTGACCTTGATGCAGGCGACCTTCGGGTTGATCTGTGCAGGTTTCGATGGCGACATCGCGTTGCCGTCGATGCAAACGCTGCCTTGGCTGGTGCTGATCGCCGTGGCCGGGCTGGTGGCGCATTTCTGCCTGACGACGGCGCTGTCGCTGGCGCCGGCGATCATCGTCATGCCGATCGATTTCACCCGGTTGCCGCTGATCGCCATCGTGGGGTGGTTCCTGTACCATGAAAGCATCGACCTGTTCGTCGTCGGTGGGGCTGCGCTGATTTTCGGGGCGAATTATTTCAACATCTGGACCGAAACCCGCAAACGGGCCTGAGAGCGCGTTTCTTGCCCGAAATGCAACGGTTTGGCGGGCATGAATCGCTGACGCTTGGTCAGTTATTGACCGCCGTCATCTTGCCGATACGGTATCCACAACGTATTCGGGAGGACCATATGAACAAATTCGCAGCAGCAGTGTCGATGCTGGCATTGAGCACCGGGGCCGGTTTTGCCGGTGGTCTGGATCTCTCGGGGCAATCCATTACGGCAATCTTCGAAGAAGGTAACTATGCCGAATTGTCTTATGGCATGGTTCAGCCCAATGTGAGTGGGGTGTATGATGGTACGGCTAATTCTGGCAATGTGACACCCGATTTCAATCTGTTTGGCGGCGCGATCAAAACCGATGTCAGCGAAAAGTTGTCCTTCGGTCTGATCTTCGATCAGCCTTTTGGGGCGGATGTGAGCTATGGAAATGCCGATGTCACCTATCCTTTGCGCGGCCCTCATGCGGAAGGAACCAACGCCCATTTCGAAAGCACGGGGATCACTGCGCTCGCCCGTTATAAGGCTGGCAATGGTTTCAGCATTCATGCCGGTGTAAGGCACATAACCGCCAAGGGCGATGTTTTCACCACCAACCCCTCCTTTTCCTATTCTGCCACCCTTGGCGCCGACAGCGGCACCGGATACGTCATTGGCGCGGCATATGAAAAACCTGAAATCGCGCTTCGCGTCGCACTTACATATTCCTCTGAAGTCGACCTGTCTTTTCCGACCACGGCGGGTTTAGGCGCTGCCTTCTCAACGCCGGGCGAAGGCGCGGTCGCAAACAGCGGCACCACGCTACCGCAATCGATAAATCTCGATTTCCAAAGCGGTATTGCTGCCAATACTCTGGTCTTTGGCTCGATCCGGTGGGCGGAGTGGACAAAAACCCTACTTGAGCCAGCGGGTTATCCGAGCAATCCTTTGCTCAGCTACGATAATGACGTTATCACCTATACCTTGGGGATCGGACGCAAATTCAGTGACAAGCTATCTGGCGCGGTCTCGTTCGGTTTCGAAAAAGCCAATGGCGGTGAGGCTTCCAATCTTTCGCCCACCGATGGCTATCGCAGCATCGGGCTCGGCGCGAGCTACAAAGTCAATGAAAGCATTAAGCTCTCGGGCGGAATATTCTGGATCGATTTGGGCAATGCCACCACGGAAACCATTGCCGCGGATTTCAGCGGCAACACCGCGGTCGCGGCAGGGGTCAAGGTGAGCTATTCGTTCTAAGCGCAGTTGTCGCTGCTCTTGAAGGCCCTGCCCCCGGCGGGGCCTTTTCGTTTGCCCCCCCTGCCAAGGGATAATGATTTGACCCCTATCGCCGCCAAAGCTATGGGAACAGTCAGGAAAACGGGAAGTTCGCATGATCTACAGTTCTGCACGGGAATGGCTTGAGGCACCGAGGAAGCGGGTGCTGTTTTTCGGGATGTCGGGGCTGGGAAAAACCCATGTGTCGAACGTGCTGCGCGATCACGGCGACTGGTTCCACTATTCGATCGATTACCGGATCGGCACCCGCTACATGGGCGAATACATCGCCGACAATGCCAAGCGCGAAGCGATGAAGGTTCCGTTCCTGCGCGAATTGCTGATGTCGGATTCGATCTATATCGGTTCCAACATCACCTTCAACAACCTGACCCCGGTATCGGCCTATCTGGGCAAGCCGGGCGATCCGGCCAAGGGCGGGATGCCCTATGCCGAGTTCACCCGTCGCCAGGAGCAGTTCCGCCAGGCCGAGATCAAGGCGCTGATGGACACGCCCTATTTCATAGAACGGGCCGAGGCGCTCTACGGCTATCCCAATTTCATCTGCGACACGGGCGGGTCGATCTGTGAATGGGTCGATCCCGAGGATCCCGAGGATCCGGTTCTGAAAGCGCTGGCCAACGCGACGCTGATGATCTGGATCAAGGGCGACGAGGCCCATACCGAGGAACTGATCCGACGTTTCGACAAGGCGCCGAAACCGATGTCCTACCAGGCCGGGTTCCTTGACCGGGTCTGGCATGAATATCTTGACCTGTTCAATATGACCGAGGACCGTGTCGATCCCGATGATTTCATCCGCTGGACCTATGCAAGGGCGCTGGCGCACCGGCAGCCGCGCTATGCGGCGATGGCGAAGAACTGGGGGATCACCGTCACCGCGGACGAAATCGCGCGTGTCAAAACCGCCGAGGATTTCGACGAACTCGTGGCGCAAGCCCTTGAGAGAAGCTGACCGCTGGTCTATCTGAACCCTTTCGACGATACCGGAGCCTGAAAATGCCGATCAAACTGCCCGCTGACCTGCCTGCCTTCGACGTGCTGTCGCGCGAGGGCGTGATGGTCATGCCGGAAGACGCGGCCGCACATCAGGATATCCGGCCGATCCGCATCGGGCTTCTCAACCTGATGCCGAAGAAGATCCAGACCGAGAACCAGTTCGCCCGGCTGATCGGCGCCACGCCGCTGCAGATCGATTTCCAACTGATCCGGATGAGCGAACACGAAACCAAGAACACCGCCGCCGAACACATGGAAGCCTTTTACAAGCCCTTCTGCGAGGTCGAGGCCGAGGGCACCAAGTTCGACGGTCTGATCATCACTGGGGCGCCGATCGAACATCTGCCGTTCGAAGAGGTCACCTATTGGGACGAACTGACCCGGATCTTCGACTGGACCCAGACCCATGTCCACATGACTTTCGGCGTGTGCTGGGGCGGCATGGCGATGATCAACTATTTCCACGGCGTGCCCAAGCACCTGCTGGATCACAAGGCCTTTGGCTGCATCCGGCACCGCAATTGCGCGCCCGCCTCGCCCTACCTGCGCGGGTTCTCCGACGACATGGTGATCCCGGTCAGCCGCTGGACGGAACTGCGCCGCGACGAGATTGAGGCGGCGGGCCTGCCGATCCTGATCGATTCCGATGAAACCGGGCCGGCGCTTGTCGAGGATCCTGCGCATCGGGCGCTCTATGTGTTCAACCATTTTGAATATGACAGCAACACGTTGAAGGAAGAATACGATCGCGATGTTGCCGCGGGTAAACCGATCAACGTGCCGGCCAATTACTACCCCGACGACGACCCGACACGCGAACCGCAGAACCGCTGGCGCAGCCATGCGCATCTTCTGTTCGGCAACTGGGTGTCGGAAATTTACCTGACGACCCCGTTCGACATGAACCAGATCGGCCAGGCCAGCACCGACTGGCGGAAGTAAGCGCCCGCCCCTGAATGCCTTCCTGCTTTCCCCATGCGATCGCCTGGGGGGGCGCACCTGCGCCGGTCAGCCGGATTGCGCTGACTGGAAGATCGCCCCATATTGAAAAGACAGGATAAAGGAGAGGCGTCATGGATTTGCCCTTCGATGGTGCGATCAGCGATTTCTACCAGAACGCAGCGCCCGCCGATATTCACGATGCGATCAAACGGTCCGAAAAGGACGATATCCTGAATCCTGCCTACCCGCATTCCGAGCCGATGCGCCGCAAGCAATATGAAAAGGAACTGCTGGCGCTGCAGATTGAACTGGCCAAGATGCAGGGCTGGGTCAAGAAAACCGGGGCGCGTATCGCGATTATTTTCGAAGGACGCGATGCCGCCGGCAAGGGGGGGACGATCAAGCGCTTCCACGAAAACCTGAACCCGCGCGGGGCCCGGCTGGTGGCCTTGTCGAAACCGACCGACAAGGAAGACACGCAATGGTATTTCCAGCGCTATGTCGATCACCTGCCCTCGGGCGGTGAAATCGTGTTCTTCGACCGCAGTTGGTACAATCGCGGCGTGGTCGAGAAGGTGTTCGGATTCTGCACCGATCAACAGCGCGACCATTTCTTCGCACAGGTGCCGGAATTCGAGAAAATGCTGGTCGATGAAGGCATTCACCTGTTCAAGTTCTGGCTGAACGTGGGTCAGGCCGAGCAGCTGCGCCGGTTCCTGGCACGTGAAG
>JAWVXM010000209.1:0-4805 GCA_033723255.1 Thalassovita sp. | reverse complement strand
TTTGCCAATGTCGGCAGCCAGTACAAATTCCTCGAACCGCGCCCCAACGGCACCGCCATAGATCACCTGTTCCGCTACGAGGACCAACCGGCGCTGATCTCGTTTCTCCAGGACCGGCTGTCGACGAAGCTCGACCTGTCGCGCGAAAACGTGTCGCCCAGCATGGAGCTGAACCTTTCCCCCGCGGTCGAATCCCTGCTGCGCGAACGCCGCGCCGAAGAATTCCGGCTCTGGGAAAGCATCGGCGGCTAAGCCTGCAAGACCCGCTGCACCGTTTCGGTCAGATCGGCGAGCGAAAACGGCTTCGGCAGGTAAACCGATCCCACGATATCGCCGCCGGCGCTCAGCGCATCCTCGGCATAGCCCGACATGAACACCACCCGCACCCCGGGGCGCGCCTGCAGCGCCTCGCGCACCCAGGTGGGGCCGTCCTTGCCCGGCATGATGACATCGGTCACGAACACGTCCACCGCCAGGTCCGGATCGCCCAGAACCTCAAGCGCCTCGTCGCCGTCGCTGGCCTCGATCACCGTGTAACCGCGCAGCCGCAGTGCCCGCGCCGCGAAGCTCCGCACCGGGGCCTCGTCCTCCACCAGCAAGACCACGCCATCCCCGGTCGGCGCGGGCGGCCGCGCGGCCTCATCCCTCGGCGCGGACGCGAGCGGTTCCCGGCAACAGACCGGGAACATCAGAGTGAAGGTGGTGCCGCGCCCCAGCTCGCTGTCGACGAAGACATATCCGCCGCTCTGCTTGACGATGCCATAGACGGTGGACAGGCCGAGCCCGGTGCCCCTGTCCGGCCCCTTGGTGGTGAAAAACGGCTCGAACACCTTCTGCAGCCGGTCCGGCGGGATGCCACCGCCCTGATCGGTCACCTGCACCAGAAGGTAATCGCCCGCCGGAACCGTGACGTGGTCGCGTTCCATGGGTTCGGCCAGGTTCCGGTTCGAGGTCTCGATGCGGATTTCGCCGCCCTCGACCATCGCGTCGCGGGCATTTACCACCAGGTTCATTAGCACCTGTTCCAGCTGCCGCTTGTCCACCCGGATCATCCAGGGCGCCGGATCGTGGTGCAACACCAGGTCTATCTTTTCCCCGACCAGCCGGTTCAGAAGATGCGCCAGGTCGGCGATCGCGTCGCGGATATCGATCGCCTCGGGCATCAGGGTCTGTTTGCGCGAAAATGCCAGCAGCTGCCCGACAAGGGCCGCCGCGCGGTTGGCATTCTGGGCGATCTGGATCAGGTCGGCATAATCGGGATCGTTTTCCTCGTGCCGCAGCAGCAACAGGTCGCTGTAGCCCGAAATCGCGGTCAGCAGGTTGTTGAAGTCATGCGCGATGCCGCCGGCCAGTTCGCCCACCGCCTGCATCTTCTGGCTTTGCACGAATTGCGCTTCGAGGCTCTTCATCTCGGTCGCGTCATGCAAAACCGCGATAAGGGCGCTGCCATCGGCCTCCTGCACCCGGGTAAGCGCAATCTGAACGAAGGCTTCACGGTCATCGCGCTTGACCCGCAGGAATTCCGAGGTCTTCACCCCCCGCCCCTCCGCCGCCTCGGCCAGCCAATCGACAATCGGCCGACCCAGCCCTTCGACCAGCTGCGACAGGTTCGCCTGCGCCTCCGGGTCGATCGGCAACAAGTCCCGCGCCAACCGGTTGGAACGCTGCACCTCGCCCGTGTTCCCCAGCCGCAGCACCGCCACCGGCAGCGCATCGAACGCCGCTTTTCCGGCCTCGATCACCTGGTCTTCCTTGGTCATCGGCAGGAAATACACTTCCCGCCGCCCGGCCTGCTGCTCCGCCTCGAGCACAAGGCAGTTGCGCGGCCCCTTCGCCGAAACCGCCAGGTTGAAACCGCCACTTTTCAGCGGCAGATCGGGGAAAACCCTGTCCAGGCGACGCACCCGCGCTCCGACGAAATCGCGCGCCGCCTCGTTCATGAACAGGATCGTGTTGCCCCGCCCAACCGTCAGCATCGGCAGCCCCGCACCGTTATGCGCCTTGGCCGGTCCCAGCCCGATATCTTCGATCCGCCACAGGAACCCGTCGCTCCCCAGCCGGTGCACGTTCAGCCGCACATGTCCCTTGCGGGTCACCATATCTTCGCTGGCGGTATTGTTTTCGCTGGCCTGTTCCTGCAGCCGCACCATCACCGCGGCCGGGTTGGCGAACACGTCACGCAGGATTTCCCCGATCATCACCGGATCATGCGGGTGGAACCGTTCCCGCGACGCCGGGTTCAGGGAAATGATGCGGCCGAATTCGTCCACCACCAAGCTGGCCGCGGAATCGAATTCGACAAAACCCGCCACCTGGTCCAGCGCCCGCTTCTGCCGCCGCGCCCTGACTTTCTGCGACAGCGCGGACAGCGCCAGCAGCGAAAAGATCGAGGTCCCCGCCGCGGTCAGCAACAGCCCCTGCACCGACCCGTTCATCCGCAGCGCCAGGAAGTAGCACAGGAACGCCACCACGACCGGCACAAGCGAAGGAGACCGGTACCGACCGGCAGTACCGATCGCCGGTTCCGACGTGAAAAGCGTGTGGGTCAAGGCAAGTCTCGTTCTGATGCGTCTTGCGCATTAAGCACGCAAAGCCGTTAATCATTGATTAACCTGCGTCCGATCCGGCCCGCGTCGCGCCGGCTCAGCGCCGGGTCAGGCATGACAGGAAAAACCCGTCCCCCGCCGGTCCCGGCAGCCAGTGCCGGCGATCCGTTTCGGTCCAATCCGGATGCGCCGCGAGAAAGGCATCGACCCTGTCGCCGTTTTCCCGGTCGAGAACCGAACAGGTGGCATAGGCCAGAATCCCGCCCGGCGCCACAAGTGCCGCCGCGGTTTCCAGGATATCGCCCTGTATCCCGTTCAGCTCGTCCAGCTTTTCCGCTGTCAGCCGCCACTTGCCATCGGGAGCCCGGCGCCAGCTGCCGCTGCCCGAACAGGGCACGTCGCACAGCACCAGGTCGAACTCGCCCGTGACCGCCCCGGGTTTCAGAACCTGCACCCGCACCCCGGCCCGCTTGGCCCGCGACGGCAGATCGTTCAACCGCGCCACGTTGGCGTCATGGGCATTGAACTCCGCCTCTACCCGGCCTGCCATGGCGAGAGTCTTGCCACCACCGCCGGCGCAATAATCCAGCACTCGCATCCCGGCCTCAAGCGGCAGCGCATCGACAACCGCCTGGCTGGCGCCGTCCTGCAGCTCCACCAGCCCGGTTTGGAACGCGGCGCTGCTGGCAACCTTGCGCGCGCCCTCTTCGACCAGAAGCGCGGTGTCGGAAATCTCCGCCGGGCGGGTTTCGATCCCGTCCTCGCGCAACGCCGCAATCGCTTTGCCTCGGTCCCCCTTGCGCAGGTTCACCCGCAGCATCACCGGCGCGCGGGTCTTCATCACCTGCGCGATTTCCTCGGCCCTGTCGCCAAGGCTGTCGCGGAACAACGGTTCCAGCCAATCGGGCAGATCCAGCGCCTCGGCGCCTTCCGGTTGCCGCCCCGCTGCCGCCTCGGCCGCGCTCAGCGGTGCAGGCGCATGACCCTCGCCGGAAAACAGCACCTCAAGATCAAGCCCCTGCGCCCGTGCCAGCCCGATCACCACGCCGCGCCCGGTCATTGCCCCGCCAAGCGCGGCATAGGACCGCTTGCAGCGGATCGCATCGAACACATGGTCGCGGATCGCCGCGCGGTCCTTCGACCCGGCAAAACGCGATCGCCGCGCCCAGCCGGTCAGCGCCTTTTCCGCGGCCTCGCCCTGCAGGATCCGATCAAGGATCTCGATGGCGGCCTGCAGGCGCGCCCCCGGCGTCATGGTTCGATCTTTTCGAAGCCCGCCCCGGCGCGGCGCAGCCGGCCGAATTTCCGCGGCGCGATCTGGTGCCCGCCGGTATAGACGAGGTTCCTGTCGGCGATTTCCGCCATCGCCGCGCGGCGGGTGGCCGCCCCCTGCGCCCCGCCGACGTCATAGATCGACGACAGGCCGGGGTTGGGCAGCTGCAACAGTTCGGCATGCAGGATATCGGCAACGACCACCAGATCATCGCCGATCCGCAACCCCATATGCCCCGGCGTGTGCCCCGGCAGGTGCCAGGCGGTGACGCCCGGGACGATGTCCTCGCCATCCGAAACGGTGCGGATGCGATCGGCATAGGCGTTGATCACCATCCCGCCCGGCTGATCGGCCTTGCCGTTCCAGAAGTCTTTTTCGACGTCCAGCATGATGATCTCGGCATTCGGGAAAACCGCCGCGTCGCCATCCAGCGCGCCGCCGACATGGTCGCGGTGCAGATGAGTGAAGATGATCCGTTCCACCGACCCCGGCGCGATGCCCCGCTCGGCCAACTGTCCCGCCAACGCGCCGCCCTTGTCGCCGAACAACGCGCCGCAACCGGCATCGATCAGGGTCAGCGGCTGCCCCGGCATCTCCAGCAGGAAGGTGTTGAACTCGGTCCGGATCTCGGTTTCCCCGGCCGCCGACAGCAGCACGTTCAGCGCGGCGTCGGCAAGATCGGCGAACACCTTGCGCGGGAAGGACATCTCGCCGTCCACAAGGCAGGTCAGCCGACCCGTCGCGTTCTCATGGAATTCCGCCATCATCCGATCCGGTAGTTCGGGCTTTCACGTGTGATCTGAACATCGTGGACGTGGCTTTCCTTCAATCCCGCGCCGGTGATGCGCACGAAATTGCAGTTCTTTCGCATCTCTTCCACCGTGGCGCTGCCGGTATATCCCATCGCCGCGCGCAACCCGCCGACCAACTGGTGGATCACCGCGCCGGCCGAACCCTTGTAGGGCACCTGGCCTTCGATCCCTTCC
>JAWVXM010000208.1:0-4828 GCA_033723255.1 Thalassovita sp. | reverse complement strand
CCTGGTCCTCGTACCGGAACAGGTGATCGATGGCGGTGCCGTTGGGGCGCGGTTCGAGGAATTTGTACTGGCTGCCGACATTGGCAAAGGCCGGCGGCTTGTCCTGGCAATAGGCGGTGACGAAATCGTCGAAGCTGATCCCGTGGGTGGAATTGGGCTTGCCCTGCATGAAGGGGCGGCGGCGATACCGGTACCAACTGCCGAGCCAGTCGATCGGTTCGCGCATCACCGCCAGCGTTTCCATGTCCGCCTTGCAGGCCTTTTCGAACATCGGCCGGAAGAACCGGTTGTAGCGGTAAAGCGGCGCGTGTTTCAGTTCGGGCGGGTCGGAAATGACCATCGACGCGACCGGGGTGAGCGCCTTTTCATAGGCGGTGGTGCCGGTTTTGGGGACCGAAAGAAAAACCAGTTTTTCTTTCCAGAACATAAGCATAAGTCGCGCCCTGCCTCTCGTTTTCTGACTGTCGCGTTCGGCTAAACCATTCCTTAACCTAAACGGTCAAATCTGGATACGAATAATTTCTATTGCAATGTTCCCGTTTTGATCTCATAAAAACAGGGAGAACAAGAGCGGAACATTCAAGGCGATTCAAGGTGATTGCCGCCCCGTTGCGGGTATGGGATAAGGGACCGGAAAAATGGCAATGGCAGATCTTCTTTCCATGGATAACAAACGCAACGCGGACAAGCAGAAGGCGCTGGACAGCGCGCTGGCCCAGATCGAACGGCAGTTCGGCAAGGGGTCGATCATGAAACTGGGCGGCGAAAACGCCGTGCAGGAGATCGAGGCGACCTCGACCGGGTCGCTGGGGCTCGACATCGCGCTTGGCATCGGCGGCCTGCCCAAGGGCCGGATCGTGGAAATCTACGGGCCGGAAAGTTCGGGCAAGACCACGCTGACGCTGCATTGCGTCGCCGAGGAACAGAAAAAGGGCGGCATCTGCGCCTTTGTCGACGCCGAACACGCGCTCGACCCGCAATATGCCAAGAAGCTGGGCGTCAACCTTGACGAGCTGCTGATTTCGCAGCCCGACACCGGTGAACAGGCGCTGGAAATCGTCGATACGCTGGTGCGGTCGGGCGCGGTCAGCATGGTCGTGGTCGACTCGGTCGCGGCGCTGACCCCGAAATCGGAACTCGAAGGCGACATGGGCGACAGCAATGTCGGCGTGCAGGCCCGGCTGATGAGCCAGGCGATGCGCAAGCTGACCGGTTCGATCAACCGGTCCAACTGCATGGTCATCTTCATCAACCAGATCCGGATGAAGATCGGCGTGATGTTCGGCAGCCCGGAAACCACCACCGGCGGCAACGCGTTGAAATTCTACAGCTCGGTGCGGCTCGACATCCGCCGCATCGGTGCGATCAAGGACCGCGACGAGGTTGTCGGCAACGCCACCCGCGTCAAGGTGGTCAAGAACAAGGTGGCGCCGCCTTTCAAGCAGGTCGAATTCGACATCATGTATGGCGAGGGCATTTCCAAGACCGGCGAATTGCTGGACCTCGGCGTGAAGGCCGGGGTGGTGGAAAAATCCGGTGCCTGGTTCAGTTACAACGATGAGCGGTTGGGCCAGGGGCGCGAGAACGCCAAGGGGTTCCTGAAGGAAAACGAGGACGTGGCGCTGGAAATCGAGGACAAGATCCGTGCTGCGCACGGGCTGGAATTCGACATGACCCGCGACGAGGGCGACGATATCCTCGAAGCCTGATCCGTCCGAACGGTGAAAATATCAGGCCGGGTGCGTTCCACGCGCCCGGCCTTTCACTTGCTGTGGACATGGGCGCGCGGGGGGGATAAATCAGCCTGAATATTGTCTTGCCCGGAAAGACCAACCGATGCCCAGCCTTAACGACGTCCGTTCGACCTTTTTGAACTATTTCGAAAAACAGGGACACCAAGTCGTGGCCTCCAGCCCGCTGGTGCCGCGCAACGACCCGACGCTGATGTTCACCAATTCCGGCATGGTTCAGTTCAAGAACCTTTTCACCGGCGTGGAACACCGCGATTACACCCGCGCCACCACGGCGCAGAAATGCGTGCGGGCGGGCGGAAAGCATAACGACCTGGACAATGTGGGTTACACCGCACGTCACCATACCTTCTTCGAAATGCTGGGGAATTTCAGCTTCGGCGACTATTTCAAGAAAGAAGCGATCCCCTTTGCCTGGGAACTGGTGACCCGCGAATTCGGCATCGACAAGTCGCGGCTCCTGACCACCGTCTATCACACCGATGACGAGGCGTTCGAGATCTGGAAAAAGGTCGGCGTGCCCGAAGATCGGATCATCCGCATCGCCACCTCGGACAATTTCTGGCAGATGGGCCCGACCGGCCCCTGCGGGCCCTGTACCGAAATTTTCTATGACCACGGCGATCACATCTGGGGTGGCCCTCCCGGCAGCCCGGACGAAGATGGCGACCGGTTTATCGAGATCTGGAACGTCGTTTTCATGCAGAACGAACAGTTCGAAGACGGGTCCATGCGCGAACTGGATATGCAGTCGATCGATACCGGCATGGGGCTGGAACGGATCGGCGCGCTGCTGCAGGGAAGCCATGACAATTACGACACCGACCTGTTCAAATACCTGATCGAGGCCAGCGCCAACGCCACCAACGTGGACCCGTACGGCGACCAGAACGTGCATCACCGGGTGATCGCGGATCACCTGCGCTCGACCTCCTTCCTGATCGCCGACGGGGTGATGCCGTCCAATGACGGTCGCGGTTACGTTCTGCGCAGGATCATGCGCCGGGCGATGCGACACGCGCACCTGCTGGGCGCCAAGGATCCGGTCATGCACCGGCTGGTGCCCGCGCTGGTGACCCAGATGGGCGAAGCCTATCCCGAACTGCGCCAGGCGCAGGCGCTGATCGAGGAAACGCTGCAGCTGGAGGAAACCCGCTTCAAGCAGACGCTGGAACGCGGCCTGAAGCTCTTGGACGACGAGGTTGCCGGGCTGAAAGAAGGCGATGCGCTTCCGGGCGAGGCGGCGTTCAAGCTTTATGACACTTACGGTTTCCCGCTCGACCTGACGCAGGACGCGCTGCGCGAAAAGGGTCTGGGCGTCGATACCGACGGGTTCGATGCCGCGATGGAGGAACAGAAGGCCAAGGCGCGCGCCGCCTGGGCCGGGTCGGGCGAAGCGGCCGATGCCACCATCTGGTTCGACATCGCCGAACACAAGGGTGTGACCGAATTCCTGGGCTATGACACCGAAACCGCCGAGGGGCAGGTTCTTGCCATCGTCAAGGACGGGGTCGAAACCGACAAGGCCGCCAAGGGCGACACGGTGCAGATCGCGGTGAACCAGACCCCGTTCTACGGTGAATCGGGTGGTCAGGTCGGCGATACCGGCACGCTGAAAACCGAAACCGGCGCGGCGCGGATCACCGACACCAAGAAAACCGCAGGCGTCTTCATCCATTTCGCGGAAGTGACCGAGGGCGAGATCGCCACCGGCGAAGGCGCGCTTCTGGAGGTCGATCACGCGCGCCGCAGCGCGATCAGGGCCAACCATTCGGCCACCCACCTGCTGCACGAAGCTTTGCGCGAAACGCTTGGCGATCACGTGGCGCAGCGCGGGTCGCTCAACGCGCCGGACCGTCTGCGCTTCGATTTCAGCCATGCCAAGGCGCTGTCCGATGCCGAACTGAGCAAGGTGACGGCCGACGTTAACGCCTTCATCCGGCAGAACACAGCCGTCGAAACCCGGATCATGACCCCCGACGATGCCCGCGCCATCGGCGCGCAGGCGCTGTTCGGCGAAAAATACGGCGACGAGGTGCGCGTCGTGTCGATGGGCCGCGCCGATACCGGCAAGGGGCAGGGTGGCGACACCTATTCGATCGAACTTTGCGGCGGCACTCATGTCAAGCAGACCGGCGATATCGGCATGTGCGTGATCCTGGGCGACAGCGCGTCCAGTGCCGGCGTGCGCCGGATCGAGGCGCTGACCGGGCAGGCGGCGCTGGATTACCTGCACGATCAGGCAGGAACGCTGGCGATGGTGACCTCGGCGCTGAAGGCGCAGCCGTCGGAAGTGGCGGATCGTGTCGATTCCCTGCTGGCCGAACGCAAGGCGCTTGCCAACGAGGTGGCGCAGCTGCGCCGCGAACTGGCGATGGCCGGCGGTGCCGGGCAGGGGGCAGCGCCCGAGGCCGAAGAGCTCGGCGGCGTGAAATTCCTGGCACAGGTTCTCAGCGGCGTGTCGGGCAAGGACCTGCCGGCGCTGATCGACGAACACAAGGCGCGGCTGGGGTCCGGCGCGGTGCTGCTGATCGCCGATACCGGCGACAAGGTGGCGGTGGCCGCGGGCGTGACCAAGGACCTGACCGGCACCGTGTCGGCGGTCGATCTGGTGCGCGCGGCGGTGCCGGAACTGGGCGGCAAGGGTGGCGGCGGCCGCCCCGACATGGCGCAGGGCGGCGGCAAGGATGCCGCCAATGCCGATGCGGCGATCAAGGCGGCGAAGGCCGCGATGGGAGGATAAGATGGGCGCGCTCTGGATTGCACATGTGACCGTGACCGATGCTGAAGCCTACGGCAAATATGCCGAACTGGCCGGCCCGGCAATCGCCAAGCATGGCGGTGAATTCATCGCCCGCGGCGGCCGTTTCGTGCAGCTGGAAGGCCGCGAACGCCCGCGCAACGTGGTGGCGCGCTTCCCCTCGGTCGAGGCGGCGGTCGATTGCTACAACAGCCCGGAATACCAGGAGGCGCTCGACCACGCGCGCGGGGCTTCGGAACGCGACCTGATGGTTGTGGAAACCACTGACTGACCGGATTTCCCCCGGGGTTTCTTCTTGGCGAAAATACTCCGGGGG
>JAWVXM010000207.1:0-4891 GCA_033723255.1 Thalassovita sp. | reverse complement strand
CCTCGCTGGAGGCGGTGCGCGACATGGCGACGGAACTGGCGCGGGTGGCGAACCCGGATGCGAAAGTGGTCGGTTACGCGATCAACACCCAGCATATGGGCGAGGACGAGGCCCGCGCCTATGTCGAAAAGGTCGAGGCCGATCTGGGCCTGCCCGCCACCGATCCGTTCCGCTTCGGCGCCGGCAAGCTGGTGGACGCTCTGGCGGCGATCTGATTGAAATCGGGCGGGGCGCCCGTTGGCGGGTGTCCGGCCGGTTTGAGTGCTTGGACCAAGAAGAAGGGGCTGTCGCGTGACAATCACCGTTGAGAAAGATGTGTTTCCGCTGGCGCAGGTGTTCCGGATCAGCCGCGGCGCGCGGACAGAGGCGCAAGTTCTGACGGTGAGGGTGAAGCGTGGCGGCGTGACCGGCTGGGGCGAATGCGTGCCTTATGCGCGTTACGACGAAACGCTCGACAGCGTGAGCGCGCAGATCGCAAGCCTGCCCGAGGATGTCAGCCGCGATGCTCTGCAGGGGCTTCTGCCGGCGGGCGCCGCGCGCAACGCGGTCGATTGCGCTTTGTGGGATCTCGAGGCGAAACAGGCGGGCAAACGGGTCTGGCAACTGGCGGAGCTGCCTGCGCCGGGGCCGGAGATCACCGCCTACACCCTGTCGCTGGACGAACCCGAGGCAATGCGGACGCAGGCTGAGAAAAACGCCTTCCGCCCGCTTTTGAAGATCAAGCTGGGCACGCCCGACGACATGCCGCGGCTGGAAGCGGTGCGGGCCGGTGCGCCCAAGTCCAAAATCATCATCGATGCCAACGAGGGCTGGAGCGCCGAGGTCTATAAGGACCTGGCGCCGCATCTGGTGCGGCTGGGCGTGGCCCTGGTCGAACAACCCCTGCCGGCATCGCAGGATGACGCGCTGCTGGGGATGGAACGCCCGGTGCCGGTCTGTGCCGATGAAAGCTGTCACGACCGCACTTCGCTCCCCGGTCTGAAGGGCAAATACGACGTGGTCAACATCAAGCTGGACAAGACCGGCGGGCTGACCGAGGCCCTGATGCTGCGCGACGAGGCGCTGGCGGAGGGCTACAAGGTCATGGTCGGCTGCATGGTTGGCAGCTCCCTGGCGATGGCCCCAGCCACGCTGGTCGCACAGGGTGCGATGGTAACGGATCTTGACGGGCCGCTTCTTCTGTCCGAAGACCGCAATAACGCACTGCAATACGATGCCGATGGCGTGCACCCGCCCGTCGCGGCCTTGTGGGGATAAGAGGAGACCGCCCATGACCCGTACCGTCTATGTCAACGGAGAATACCTGCCGGAAACCGAAGCCAAGGTATCGATCTTCGATCGGTCCTTCCTGATGGCCGATGGCGTCTACGAGGTGACAAGCGTACTGGGCGGCAAGCTGATCGATTTCGACGGTCACCTGGCGCGTCTGGAACGGTCGCTGAACGAACTGGACATGCAAAAGCCCGAAGCCTTCGACGATCTGCTGGAAATCCACCGCAAGCTGGTGGAACTGAACGGGATCAAAGAGGGCATGATCTACCTGCAGGTGTCGCGCGGGTCGTCCGGTGACCGCGATTTCGTCTTTCCCGACCCGGAAGTGGTGAAGCCGACGCTGGTTCTGTTCACCCAGAACAAGCCGGGGCTGGCCGATAATCCGGTGGCGAAAAGGGGTATCAAGGTGATCAGCATCGAGGATATCCGTTGGGGCCGCCGCGACATCAAGACGGTGCAGTTGCTGTACCCCTCGATGGGCAAGATGGCGGCCAAGAAGGCCGGTGCCGACGATGCCTGGCTGGTGGAAGATGGTTTCGTCACCGAGGGCACCTCGAACAATGCCTATATCGTCAAGGACGGCAAGATCATCACCCGCAACCTGTCCAGCGACATCCTGCACGGGATCACCCGCGCCGCGGTGCTGCGTTTCGCCCGCGAGGCGCAGATGGAGGTCGAGGAACGTCCCTTCACCGTCGAGGAGGCGCAGGGCGCGGACGAGGCCTTCATCACTTCGGCCAGCACCTTCGTCTTTCCCGTGGTGGAAATCGACGGCGCCAAGCTGGGTGACGGCGCGCCGGGGCCGGTGGCTACGCGGCTGCGCGAAATCTATCTCGACGAAAGCATCAAGTCGGGGATCTGAGCGGCTCAGGGCCGATAGGTGTATTGCAGACAACCGGTGGCGCGATCGAGATCGGCGCCACCGTTTTCTATCACCCAGTCGGGATCCTCGAAACCGGCGCAAAGCCGGAAGGCCGTGTCCGATACCGGCTCGTACCGGTAGGAGGTATCGGTGAACGGATCGGCCAGTCGCAAATCGCGCTGGCAGGTCTGAACCGGGGCGAGGGAGCCGGGCAAAACCCTGTCCTGCGTGTTGGCGACGCAATAGACATATTGCGAGATTTCCCGCAGGTCGGACAGGCGCGTTGCGTCGCGCATTTCCAGCCGGCCCTTGCCGGGGCCACCCACGGTGAACAGGCCGAGAATCACCAGCCCCGCGACCAGAAGGGCCAATGCGACCTGAACCGCCCTGTCAGCGCGCATCTTCGGCCTCCTGCATCTCGCCGCGGAAATAGAGGAAGATCAGCCCGGCAGTCAGCGCCACCAGCACCGCCTTGGCGAAGAATCGCGCGGTCAGATCGCCGTTCAGCAGGGCATATATCACCGCGATCAGGTCGCCCAGAAGCGCGATGGCAGCCAGGAACAGGGTGATGTAGCCGAACCATTTGCGCACCGCCGACCGGCGCTTGCCGGGATCGGCATGGGCGGCGCGCTGGGCGCGGGTGTTCATCACCAAGAACAGCGGGAAGAACACCACCAGTACCGAAATCGACCAGCGCACCGCGCTGGCGCTGTAGCGGGTGTATTGGTCGGTCACGTCGGGCAGCCATAGCTCGATCAGTTCGAACCCGAGGGCGGTGATGTTCCAGGCGGTCATGGCGAGTGCCAGAAACATCAGGGCATAGAGGAAGGCTTCGCGCGCCGATACATAGGGACGCGGGCGCGGGACGGGCGGCAGGAAATCGGTTTTGGACCAGGCGTTCATCGCCTCGGCCACCTCGTTTGGGGCCCATCCCGCATCGCGCAGGGCGGTGGCGATGTCGTCGCGCGGCCGCCCTTGCTTCAGGGCTTCGGACACGAATTGTGCAAGCTGGTCTGCCGGGCGCATGTGGGGCCTCCTTCTTGCGGCTGATCCCAGCATGCCATTTTGCCCGGCGCGGGTACCTGATTTCGATCAAGCCCGTGTGTCAGCCGAAGCGGAAGCTCGACGCGGTGACACGGCCCCGGATTCCGGTCTGATGATAGACCCGGGTCGCAGGATCCCCTTCGGCCGCGCCGAGGGCGGCAAAAAGCGGCACGAGGTGGTCTTCCTTTTCGTGACAGGTGCGCGCCTGCGGGGCCTTTTCCCATTCCAGCAGGGCGGCGGTGCGCTGATCCCCCGGCAGCGCCAGCGTTTCTGTCAGCCAGGCATCGAACAGGGTCGAGGGTTCCTTGGCACCGGGGCCGAACATGCGCAGATTGTGATAGCTCAGCCCGGAACCGACGATCAGCACGCCGCGATCGCGCAGCGGGGCCAGCGCACGGCCGAGTTCGAAATGTTCCGCCGGGTCGTAGCTGCTGCGCATCGATACCTGGAACAACGGCACGTCGGCCTGCGGATACATCACCGCTATCGGCACGAAGGTGCCGTGGTCATAGCCATAGCTGTCGTCCAGCCGGGTCGGCAGGCCGGCGCCGTGGATCATCTGCGCCACCTCTTCGGCCAGTTCCGGCGCGCCGGGGGTGGGGTACTGGATTTCATATGTTTCCGGCGGGAAGCCGAAATAATCGTAAACCATCGGCGGGCGTGCCGAATGCATCACCGCGAAGTCGTCGCCTTCCCAATGGCCGGAAATCATCAGCACGGCCTTCGGTGTCTGCCCGATTTCGCCGGGCATGGCGCGGAAAGACGCGGCCAGCGGTTCAAGTTCGGCGGCCATTTGCGGAATCCACGGCCACGGGCCGCCGCCGTGCGAAATGAAATAGGTGGGAAGGCGGGACATCACCGGACCCCTTTCAGATGGATCGGTTGCTGTGTCCCATACCTAGCCATGAAATGAGGCGGCCAGTAGGCCGGTTGGCGAACAGGCCTTGTGTGGAACTGCGGATGATCGGACGGCGCGGATTTATCCGCCGGTGAAGTCCGGGTCGCGCCCTTCGAGGAAGGATTTCACGCCTTCTTCGTGGTCTTCCGACAACTGGATCAGCGCGAACTGGTCCATGTCCATCGCGCTGGTGGCGTGGTTCAGCGGTTTCGTCGCGGTTTCAACGCCCTGCTTGATCATCCGGACGGCGACGGGTGGCATCGCCGCGATCTTGTCGGCGACCGAAAGCGCCGTTTTCATCACGCTGCCGTCATCGGCAAGGTAATCCGCCCAGCCCCAGTTTTCCGCCGTTTCCGCGCCGATCTGTTCGGCGAGGATGGCAAGCCGCTTGGTCCGGGCCGGGCCGATCAGCCCCGCGATGCGGGGCAGCGATCCCCAGCCCATGTTCAGGCCGCGTTCGATTTCGGGGATGTAGAATTGCGAGGATCGCCCGCAGACCCGCAGGTCGAGCGATGCGGCCAGCGCCAGCCCGCCGCCGACGCACCAGCCTTCGATGGCGCAGATGGTCATCGGTTCCAGCTCTTCCCAGGCGCGGCACATGCGCGGACCCAGCTGCAGAAGCTGGCGCCGTTCGTTCAGGGGCAGGGCGCGCGACGCCTGGAATTCCGGATCTTTCAGGTCCATGCCGAGGCAGAACCGGTCGGCCCGCCCGGTCAGGATGATGGCGCTGGTTTCCGCGTCGCCTTCGAAACTGCGCGCGGCGGCGGTGAGTTGCCGCATCAGTTCCTGCGACAGCGCGTTGGCCTTTGTCCCGG
>JAWVXM010000206.1:0-4895 GCA_033723255.1 Thalassovita sp. | reverse complement strand
GGCTGGCCGCTGACGGTGCGGCGGGTCGAGGGGGACCCTTACACGCTGGGCGAGGAACAGGAGGTCGACCTGTCCGATTTCGACGTGGTCTGGCTGCGCCAGGATCCGCCCTTCGACATGTTCTACATCACCACCACCCACCTGTTGCAGCGGGTGCATCCCGGCACTCTGGTGGTCAACGATCCGTTCTGGGTGCGCAACTATCCCGAAAAGCTGCTGGTGCTGGATTTCCCCGACCTGACGCCGCCGACCACCATCGCGCGCGACCTGTTCACCATCAAGACCTTCAAGGAAAAGCACGGCGACATCATCCTCAAGCCGCTTTATGGCAATGGCGGTGCCGGGGTGTTCCGGCTGACCGAAGGCGACAGCAACCTGTCGTCGCTTTACGAACTGTTCACCGGGTTCAGCCGCGAACCGCTGATCGTGCAGAAATTCCTGCCCGCCGTGTCCAAGGGCGACAAGCGGGTGATCCTGGTCGACGGCGAACCTGTCGGCGCGATCAACCGTGTGCCGAAGCTGGGGGAAACCCGGTCGAACATGCATGTGGGCGGCCGGCCCGAAAAGATCGGGCTGAGCGATCGGGATCTGGAAATCTGCGCCCGGATCGGGCCGCTTCTGCGTGAGAAGGGGCAGGTATTCGTCGGCATCGACGTGATCGGCGACTGGCTGACCGAAATCAACGTGACCTCGCCCACCGGCATCCAGGAACTCGAACGTTTCGACGGCACCAACACCGCCCAGAAGATCTGGGAGGCGATCGAGGCCAAGCGCGGCTGAGCCTGAGGCCCGACCGCGCGGGCCCTCAGGCGTCTTGAACCCCGCTCAGCCGATAGCTGATCGCTTCGGCCACGTGGGGCCGGCGCACCCGTTCCGAGCGATCCAGATCGGCGATGGTGCGCGCCACCCTGAGCACCCGGTGATAGCCGCGCGCCGATAGCCCGACCTGTTCGGCCGCCCTGCCCAGCAGGGTGCGTCCTTCGCTGTCGGGGGTGGCGAAGCGTTCCAACAGATCGCCCTCGGCCTCGGAATTGAGGCTCACGCCGTCATTGGCGGCGAAGCGTTCGGCCTGCACCTTGCGTGCTTCGGCCACCCGTTCGGCCACCTGTGCCGAACTGTCGCCCGACGCCGGCAGATCCAGATCGGTATAGGCAACGGGCGGCACCTCGATCCGCAGGTCGAACCGGTCCAGAAGCGGGCCGCTGATCCGGCCCATGTAATCTTCGCCGCAATTGGGGGCGCGGTTGCAGGCGCGGGCGGGATCGGTCAGGTGTCCGCATTTGCACGGGTTGGCGGCGGCGACCAGCATGAAGCGGCAGGGATACTGCACATGGGCATTGGCGCGCGACACCATGACGGTGCCGGTCTCAATCGGTTGGCGCAGGGTTTCCAGAACGGCGCGGGGGAATTCGGGAAATTCGTCCATGAACAGCACGCCGTTATGCGCGAGAGAGATTTCCCCCGGTTTCGCGCCGCGCCCGCCGCCGACGA
Source organism: Thalassovita sp. (assembly GCA_033723255.1). Lineage (GTDB taxonomy): Bacteria > Pseudomonadota > Alphaproteobacteria > Rhodobacterales > Rhodobacteraceae > Thalassobius. The sequence continues at coordinate 3,404 of JAWVXM010000206.1, read as the reverse complement.
TCGCCGCCATCGAGGCCGTGTGATGCGGTTCGCGGAACGGCCTTTGCCGGGAAATTCCGCCCGCGTCCAGCAGCCCGGACAGGGAATGGATCATCGAGGTTTCAAGCGCTTCGGCCGCGGTCAGCGGCGGCAGGATGCCGGGGATGCGCGCCGCCAGCATGGATTTGCCGGAACCGGGCGGGCCGCTCATCAGCAAGTGGTGGCGCCCGGCAGCGGCGATTTCCAGCGCCCGCTTGGCGCGTTCCTGGCCTTTCACGTCGCGCAGGCAGCGGCCCGACGGGGGCTGTACCACCTCGCCGGGCTTGGCTGGGGGCAGCGGCGATTGTCCGGTGTAGTGGCGCACCACGTCGGCAAGCCCCGGCGCCGCGATCACCTGGCAGGCACCGACCCATGCGGCTTCGGCCCCCGAATCCTTGGGGCAGAGCAGCGTCCGGTCTTCCTCCGCGGCCGTCATCGCGGCGGGCAGGGCGCCGATCACCGGTATCAGCGCGCCATCAAGCGACAATTCGCCAAGCGCGGTGGTGGTTTCGGCGGCATCGGCGGGGATGATTTCCAGCGCGGCCAGCAGCGCCAGTGCGATCGGCAGGTCGAAATGGCTGCCTTCCTTGGGCATGTCGGCGGGCGACAGGTTGATGGTGATGCGTTTTGCGGGCAGCGCGATGGACAGCGACCCGAAGGCGCTGCGCACCCGGTCGCGCGCTTCCGATACCGCCTTGTCGGGCAGGCCGACGATGGAAAAGGCGGGCAGGCCGGGCGTGACGGCGCATTGCACCTCGACCGGCCGGGCGGTGACTCCTTCGAACGCAACGGTGTAAGCCCGCGCAACCATATAGCCCCCCGTCGACAAATTTGCCGAGATCGAGGTTAACGGCGCGGGGCTTTCTGATTGGTTAACGGGCGGTCACACTACGCTTGGGGCGGGTTGTCCTGGCCCTGGTATCCCTGAAATCAGCACCGCAAAATCAAATATCTGTTGGCATGGCCATCACGGATTTTCATTGATTTGCACCGCGCCCCATTCCGCCCCGTCCCACCGCAATTCCGTCAGGGAGAGGTTTCCGATCCGGTGCGAAAACGCGTCGTAAGCACCGATTTTCAACGCTTTTTGCAGCTGGGTCAGGATCACCCCGAAATGGGCTACCGCCACGATATCCTGCCCCGGTTGGTCCCGCAGCAGCCGGGAAACCGCTCGGTCCACCCGTGCGGCCAGATCGTGCCAGCTTTCCCCGCCGGGCGGGCGGATATCGCCGGGATCGTCCCAGAAGGCGCGAATGTGGTCCTGATCCTTGATCTCGTCGAAACGCTTCAGTTCCCAGTCGCCGAAATGGATTTCCCGCAGGTCCGGGTCGTGCGGCAGGCGCGGGCGTGGCCCGGCGATGGCGTCGGCGGTGTCAATGGCGCGGCGCAGGTCGGATGATATCACGACCGCGTCCTGCGGCAGGACGGCATCAAGCCGGGCCAGCTGTGCGCTGTCGCTCAGGTCCGCAGGCAGATCCGACCAGCCCACCATGGATTTCGCGTGGGTCGGCCCGTGGCGAATCCAGAAAAACCGGGTCATCGCAGTTGCCCCTTCAGCACCAGGGGAAGGCCGGCCATCACAGCGACGACCAGATCGGCCTTGGCCGCGATCCCCTGATTCAACCGGCCCTGTGCTTCGCGAAACTGCCGTGCCATCGCGTTTTCGGGTACCACCGAAAGCCCGACCTCGTTGGTGACCACCACGACCGGGGCAGGGCAGGTGGTGATCGCGTCGATGAAACGCGCCTCTTCCTCGGCCATAACGGACCCTGCGAGCAGGTGATTGCTGAGCCACATGGTGGCGCAATCCAGAAGAACGATATGGTCGGGGTTTGCTTCGGCCAGCGGGGCGGAAATATCCAGAGGCGCCTCGATCGTGTGCCAATTCTGGCCACGCTGCAGCTGGTGACGGTCGATCTTGGCCCGCATTTCGTCATCCCAGGGCTGCGCGGTTGCAACGTAGGTCTTTTCGTAACCGCTTTTGATTACGAGGTTTTCCGCCCAGGAAGATTTTCCCGAGCCGGCCCCGCCTATCACCAGAGTCAATTTATTACGCATTTTTTGCACACCTTATTGTGAACCGGCGCATATTGCGGTGCGTAGCATTCCGGCCTGTAATGAAACAAGACGCGGCGCCGCGTGCGCCTGCAATGTGGGGGAACCGGTATGCCACTTGATGCACCAAATGACACCTCCCTGTCCCGCCAGGCCATGAAGGCCGAGCTTCTGGATGCGGAGACCGAACGCCAGCTCGCCTATGCCTGGCGCGATCACCGTGACGAACAGGCGCTGCATCGCCTGATCAACGCCTATATGCGGCTGGCAATTTCGATGGCGTCCAAGTTCAGGCGCTATGGCGCGCCGATGAACGACCTGATCCAGGAAGCGGGGCTTGGCCTGATGAAGGCCGCCGACAAGTTCGACCCCGACCGCGGCGTGCGCTTCTCCACCTATGCGGTCTGGTGGATCAAGGCATCGATCCAGGATTACGTGATGCGCAACTGGTCGATGGTTCGCACCGGATCGACATCGTCGCAGAAATCGCTGTTCTTCAACATGCGGCGGGTGCAGGCGCGGCTGGAGCGCGAGGCGCAGGCGCGCGGCGAGGATCTGGACCGGCACCAGCTGCGCGAGGCGATATCGATGGAAATCGGTGTGCCGCTGCGTGATGTCGAGATGATGGAAGGGCGGCTGTCGGGATCCGATTTTTCGCTCAACGCGACCCAGAGCAGCGAGGACGAGGGCCGCGAATGGATCGACACGCTGGAAGATGACGCCGCACACGCGGCCGAGCTCGTCGAGGACCGGCACGACACCCGGACCCTGCGGCACTGGCTTCTTGATGCGATCGGGACCCTGAACGCGCGCGAACAATACATCATCCGCGAACGCAAGCTGAAGGAACCGCCGCGCACGCTGGAATCGCTGGGCGACGAGTTGGGGCTGAGCAAGGAACGGGTGCGGCAACTGGAAGCCGCGGCGCTGGCGAAGATGAAAAAACGGCTGGAACAGGAACGCCACGAGGTGCAAGAACTGCTTCTATGAAGAAATTCCTGTTCGTGCTGATCCTGGCCGCGATGCCGGGATTTTCGGCTGCCGCCCCGATCGAAGAAATGGTCCAGGACCGCGAGGTGGTGATTCTGGGCGAGATGCATGACAATCCGGCCCATCACGAAACACAGGCACGGCTGACAGGGCTGATCGCGCCATCTGCCCTTGTGTTTGAAATGCTGTCAGCAGATCAGGTGGCGCGGATCACCAGCGATTTGCGGGGCGACCCGGAAGGGTTGGAAAAGGCACTGAACTGGTCCGATAGCGGCTGGCCCGATTTTGCCATGTATTATCAGGTCATGCAGGCTGCGCCCGATGCGGCGATCTTCGGTGCG
>JAWVXM010000205.1:0-4911 GCA_033723255.1 Thalassovita sp. | reverse complement strand
GGCGCGTCGGGCGCCGTGCCGCGCGCCACCACGGTTTCACTGTCGAGCCCTTCCAACTGCCGCGCCCGGCCGGTCGCGTTCTTGATCACCGTCTGAACGCCGGTCACCGCGACAAGGGCGTCACAAAGATCCTGGAAAGCGACATCGGCCCAGGCCGCGTTAGGCTGCACCACCGCGGTGTCGCCGAAACGGTCGATCACCACCCCGGGCAACCCGTCGGCCTCGGCATGGACAAGCCGGTAAAACGGCGCGTCGAACAGGCGCGCACGCAGCGAAAACGCCTTGGCCAGTTTCGCTTCGAACCAGTCCCGGTCGATCACCGCCTGCGGATCGCGGTCGATCATCCGGCAAATGATGCGCGACCCGGAATTGACCGCGACCAGCCCGAGCGGACGTTTCTCGCCATCTTCGAGCACCGCGAGGGTGCCCGGCGCGATCTTGCGGGTACGGCGGTCGGTGACCAGTTCATTGTCGTAAACCCAGGGAAACCCGTGCCGGATGGCGCGGGCATTGGCCTTGGGTTTGAGGCGGATAACGGGATAAGAGGGCGCTGTCATAGCGCCCTCTTATCCTTGTTCGTCACGTTGGGAAAGGGTCAGCCTCGCGGCGCGGTTTCCAGACCGGCCACCAGTTCGGTCACGCCCTCGGGGGCAGACCCCGGCGCGGCCAGTTCCTGCGCGATGACGTTGGCCAGATGCTGGGTGATCCGCACCTTCTGGGTGAGGCCCTGCTGTTCCGCCGCGATGGCCTTGGCCCCGCCATAGCCGCGCAGGTCGGCATGGACCTCGTGCTCGGGCACGATGACGTCACCGGTCAGCGGGTTGCGCACGGTCATGTTGAAGGCGATCGAATGCACCCCACCGATTGTGTAACGGGTCTTTTCGGTCAGAGCGTGGAACCGAAGCAGGTCAACATCGACCACCACCGGCAGGGCGCCGTCTTCGTTTTTCTGCTGCACGCGGGTCAGGCTTTCCTGGAAAATCCGCGCGATCTGCGTGTGGCGGTCCCCGATCGGATCGTCACGCCAGACGATATCGCCCATCGGGTAATACATGTTGGCCTCGGATACGCGCAGCGACCGCGACACCTTGATACTGTAATCGGCCACCGCGACAACCGGTGCGGCGGGCACCATCTGCGGCACTTCCAGCGGCATGTTGCGCGATGCGGTGTCGATGGATCCACAAGCCGACAGTCCCAGACCGATCGCCAACATGATCGCGGTGCGAATTTTCTTCATCGTCCCATCTCCTTAGGCCAGCCCCCAGGCCATTTTGACATGTGCGATATTTCCCGCCGGAATCGGGCGAGTTTCGGGCAAATCCTAAGCACAAACGGGTTTATTGAGCGGTGATTGCCCGTAGAAACGCCTCAAACCATATGCATGGTTGTGCCGCGACGATCTTGCCGGGATTTCGGGTTGAAACGATGCTAACTTGTTCGTGAAACCCGATTCCCATCCTTGGTGCTGCGCCCCAGCGGACAGTCGCTTTTGATGCCCGGCAACAGCTTGCAATGTTACCGCTAACGGACTATAGATCGCCAAGATACCGGAGAGTTCACATGCCGCAGCTGAACGATACGATTTCGCGGATCACCGACCGCATCCGCGAACGAAGCCTTGAGAGCCGCTCGACCTATCTTGGCCGCATGAGCCAAGCCGCAGAAGAGGGACCGCGACGCGCGCACCTGACCTGCGGCAACCAGGCCCACGCCTATGCCGCGATGGGGCAGGACCAGGCGACGCTGATCGCGGGTCGCAGCCCCAATCTGGGTATCGTCACCGCCTATAACGACATGCTGTCGGCGCACCAGCCTTTCGAACGCTTCCCCGCGCTGATCCGCGAAGCCGCGCGCGACGCCGGCGCCACCGCGCAAGTCGCGGGCGGCGTGCCGGCGATGTGTGACGGGGTCACCCAAGGCCAGGTCGGGATGGAACTGTCGCTGTTTTCGCGCGACGTGATCGCGCTGGCCGCCGGGGTAGCGCTGTCGCATAACACTTTCGATGCCGCGCTTTACCTTGGCGTCTGCGACAAGATCGTGCCGGGGCTAGTGATCGCGGCGGCGACCTTCGGCTACCTGCCCGGCATCTTCCTGCCCGCCGGGCCGATGACCAGCGGATTGTCCAATGACGAAAAGGCCAAGGTGCGCCAGAAATTCGCCGCCGGTGAAATCGGCCGCGACAAGCTGATGGAGGCCGAAATGGCCTCCTACCACGGGCCGGGCACCTGCACCTTCTACGGCACCGCCAATTCCAACCAGATGCTGATGGAATTCATGGGGCTTCACCTGCCCGGCGCCAGCTTCGTCAATCCGAACACGCCGCTGCGCGACGCGTTGACTGTGGCGGGCACCAAGCGGGCGCTGGAAATCACCAATCTGGGCAACGATTATCGCCCCGTGTCGCAGGTGCTGGACGAACGCGCCTTCGTCAACGGCATCGTCGGGTTGATGGCCACGGGCGGATCGACCAACCTTGTTCTGCACCTGCCGGCGATGGCGCGGGCGGCGGGGATCCGGCTGAGCCTTGAGGATTTCAACGATATCAGCGCGGTGACCCCGCTTCTGGCCAAGGTCTATCCCAACGGGTTGGCCGACGTGAATCATTTCCATGCCGCCGGGGGGCTCGGATTCATGATCGGGCAATTGCTTCAGGCCGGGCTGCTGCATGAAGACGTGATAACCGTCGCCGGAGACGGGCTGGAACGCTACACGCGGGATCCCAAGCTGAAAGACGGCCGCGTCACCTATGAACCGGGGCCCCGCGACAGCCTCAATGACAGGATCCTGCGCCCCATCGGTGAACCGTTCCAGACCACCGGTGGGTTACAGCAACTGCGCGGCAACCTGGGCCACGGGATCATGAAGGTTTCAGCCGTCGCCCCCGAAAACCGCGTGATCGAGGCCCCTGCCCGGGTCTTCCACAGCCAGGACGCCGTGAAGGATGCGTTCAAGGCCGGCGAATTCACCGGCGACACCGTTGTCATCGTCCGTTTCCAGGGGCCGCAGGCCAACGGTATGCCGGAACTGCACGGGCTGACACCGACACTGGCGGTGCTGCTGGATCGCGGGCTGAAAGTCGCGCTGGTCACCGATGGGCGGATGTCGGGCGCGTCGGGCAAGGTACCCGCCGCCATCCATGTCAGCCCCGAAGCCAAGGCTGGCGGTCCGCTGGCGCGGGTGCAGGATGGTGATATCATCCGGGTGGACGCCGTCACCGGAATACTGGAAAACCTCACCGAAGGCTTCGCCGATCGCGCCGCCGCCGCGCCCGACCTTGCCGATAACAGCCACGGCATCGGCCGCGAACTGTTCGAAACCTTCCGCCAAAACGTGGGCCTCGCCACCGACGGCGCGGCCGTAATTGTCTAGGAAAGCAGCCATGACCCCGCAAGACGCCAGCAAGTTCACCGAATCCCTTTGCCGCCGCGCCCCGGTTATCCCGGTGCTGGTCGTCGATGATGTCGCCGCCGCCCGGCCGCTGGCCGAAGCGCTTATCGCCGGCGGGTTGCCGGTGCTCGAGGTGACACTGCGCACCCCCGTCGCGCTGGACGTGATCCGCGAAATGGCGCGGATCGAAGGCGGCATCGTCGGCGCCGGCACCGTGCTGACACGCGAAGACGCGGAAAACGCCAAGGCGGCCGGCGCGCAGTTTGCCGTATCCCCCGGCGCGACCGACAAGCTGCTGGATGCCTGCGAAGACATCGCCCTGCCGATCCTGCCCGGCGCTGCCACCGCATCGGAGGCCATGGCGCTGCTGGAACGCGGCTACATGGCGCAGAAATTCTTCCCGGCCGAGGCGTCGGGCGGCGCACCCGCGCTGAAGGCGATCGGTGCTCCGCTGCCGCAGATCCTCTTCTGCCCCACCGGCGGGATCAGCCATGGCAACGCGCATGATTACCTGTCGCTGCCCAACACCGCCTGCGTCGGCGGCAGCTGGGTCGCACCGAAGGATCTGGTCCGGGCGGGCGAATGGAACCGGATCCGCGACTTGGCGAAAGAGGCCAGCCAACTGCACTGATATGGCGGGGATCCGGGGGCAGCTTGATTTTCTTCTGGCCCCGCGCGGCAATTCCGCTAACCTGAGCGGGATTTCCATCCGCGTGATAGATTGCCCGATACTGGTTCCATATCCCGCTCCGCCTTCAACGCGAAAGGGCTGACCAAGGTCTATGGCGAAGGCAGCGCCGCCGTTCACGCCCTGCGCGGCGTGGACCTGACGATTCCCGAAGGCGAATTCGTCGTCCTTCTGGGGCCATCAGGCAGCGGCAAGTCGACCCTTCTCAACATCCTCGGCGGGCTTGACCGGCCGACGGAAGGCAGCGTGCATTTCCAGGGCCGCGAGCTGACCGGGATGACCGATGCGGAACTGACCCGCTACCGGCGCGATCATGTCGGTTTCGTCTTCCAGTTCTACAACCTGATGCCCAGCCTGACCGCGCGGGAAAACGTCGAACTGGTCACCGAGATCGCCAGGGACCCGATGGACGCCTCCGAGGCGTTGGCGCTGGTCGGGCTGGATAAGCGCGAAAGTCATTTTCCGTCGGAACTTTCGGGCGGCGAACAGCAGCGCGTCGCCATCGCCCGCGCGGTGGCGAAACGGCCCACCGTGCTGTTCTGCGACGAACCCACCGGCGCGCTGGACAGCAAAACCGGGCGCACGGTTCTGAAGGTGCTGACCGACGTGAACGAACAGCTGGGCACCACCGTCATCATCGTCACCCACGCCGTCAGCACGGCGCAGCTTGCCGACCGGGTGATCCATTTCGCCGACGGCAGGATCCGCGACGTGGTGAAGAACGAGGTCAAGCTGCGCGCGGAAGATATCGAATGGTAAGCCCGCTGGACCGAAAACTGATCCGCGACCTGCGCCGGATCAAGGGACAGGCGGTGGCGATCGGTCTGGTCATC
>JAWVXM010000204.1:0-4921 GCA_033723255.1 Thalassovita sp. | reverse complement strand
CGCGCCAGTTCCGTCGCCATGTCGCGCACCGCCTCCAGCGAGGGCAGCGTGTAGCCCGGCAACCCGCGCATGTGGTCCCGGGTCGGTTCGTGGCACACGACCAGGGCGTCCGGCTGACCGCCATGGATCAGCGCCATCGTCACGCCCGAATAGGACACGTGGAACAGGCTGCCCTGCCCCTCGATGATGTCCCAGTGATCGGCATCGTTGTCGGGGGTGACATGTTCGATCGATCCGGCCATGAAATCGGCCACCACCGCATCCAGCGGAACCCCGTCGCCGGTGATCAGGATCCCGGTCTGGCCGGTCGCGCGGAAATCGGCCTTCATGCCGCGTTCGCGCATTTCCTTTTCGATGCACAGGGCGGTGTACATCTTGCCCACCGAACAATCGGTGCCCACGGCCAGCACCCGCTTGCCTGTCCGCTTGACGCCGCTGGCGATGGGATAATCGACCTCGGGCACCCGCACGTCGTGCAGCGCACGGCCGGCTGCCTCGGCCACGGCGACCAGATCGGGTTCGTCCCGCAACAGGTTGTGCAGCCCGCTGGCCAGGTCGAACCCTTCCTCCAGCGCCTGCACCAGAACCTTCTTCCAGGCCGGGCTGATCACGCCGCCGCGATTGGCCACGCCGATGACCAGCGTCTTGGCTCCCGCCGCCCTGGCCTGTTCCAGCGTCATGTCGGTCAGGCCCATATCGGCCTTGCAACCCTCCATGCGGAACTGGCCGATGGCGAATTCCGGGCGCCAGTCCTTGATGCCCTGCGCCACTTTCGCGGCCAGCCGGTCGGGCGCGTCACCCAGGAACAGAAGGTAGGGGGTCTGGATCATTGTTTCGGTCTCTCGCTCACTTGTCCCGGTTCATTTTCGGGATTCGCAGCAGAATTGTTTTGCGAAAACGGCAGTGCAGCACGCCAAGTCACAATATTTTCCCGATTATTGGATTATTATTCGAATATTCTACGCGCAGGTGCCAAAACTGAAGAAGCTTCGACCACTTCCGCACAGGCTTTGCCGCAGCTGCAAAATGAACTTGCACCCGGGAGCGCAATTTCATAACCCTCAAGGCAGAAAATTTGCAATTTCGTTACCCGAAGGATGACGCCATGAGTTTCCGCATTCAGCCCGCCGCGCCCGCTCGCCCAAACCGGTGCCAGCTGTTCGGCCCGGCCTCGAACACCAAGCTCTTCGCCAAGATGGCGGCCTCGGCTGCCGACGTGATCAATATCGACTTGGAAGATTCGGTCGCGCCCAGCGACAAGGACATGGCGCGCGCCAACGCGATCGGGGCGATCAATACCGTCGATTGGGGCAACAAGACGCTCAGCGTGCGCATCAACGGGCTCGACACCCCCTACTGGTACCGCGACGTGGTCGACCTGCTTGAACAGACCGGCGACCGGCTCGATCAGATCATGATCCCGAAAGTGGGCTGCGCCGAAGACGTCTATGCGGTCGACGCGCTGGTCACCGCGATCGAACGCGCCAAGGGCCGCACCAAGCCGATCAGCTTCGAGGTGATCATCGAATCCGCCGCCGGCATCGCCCATGTCGAAGCTATCGCCGCGTCCAGCCCCCGGCTGCAGGCGATGAGCCTCGGCGCGGCCGATTTCGCCGCCTCGATGGGGATGCAGACCACCGGCATCGGCGGCACCCAGGAAAACTACTACATGCTGCACGAGGGCGCCAAACACTGGTCCGACCCGTGGCACTGGGCACAGGCCGCCATCGTCGCCGCCTGCCGCACCCACGGCATCCTGCCGGTCGACGGCCCGTTCGGCGATTTCTCCGACGACGAAGGTTTCATCGCCCAGGCGAAACGCTCCGCGACCCTGGGCATGGTTGGTAAATGGGCGATCCACCCGAAACAGATCGCGCTGGCCAACCAGGTCTTCACCCCATCGGAAGAAGCCGTCGCCGAAGCGCGTGAAATCCTCGCCGCGATGGAAGACGCCAAGGCCAAGGGCGAGGGCGCTACCGTCTACAAGGGGCGGCTGGTCGATATCGCCAGCATCAAGCAGGCCGAGGTCATCGTCGCCCAGGCCGAGCTGATCGCCGGCAACTGATCCTTGCGCCCTTCGCGCCAGGGCGCGCGGGGCATCTTAGCGCGTCCTGATATCCGATAGTGCGCCGGGATAGAGTCGCTCCACCTCAGCTTCGCTCATATGCCCACCCTGCGCGTCCCAGCACGTCACACCCTCGGGCCCAAGCAGCAGGAACGCCACTGGCGTTTTCTCTCCGGAAAGGACATGCGCGCCGCTTAAGCAAGAACACCGCACCTGCCGCTTGCTGATTGCCGCCACAGCCCCCCGGGACCGGTGGATATATTCGATATCGTAATCCATCACTGCCGTGGCCCGAACACACGCCAGACATAGCGCAGAATCGGGGGAACGAATGCAATCGGAGTAAGGCGTATACCGGCCTCCAGCCGCCCCTCAAGACAAACATCCCCGAAATCGGGCCGCAATTCGATCACCGCGCGTCTGCCCGACAGGCCGTAGATGAGCGGCGTCAGCATCCCGAACACGGCGCCGGTATCGGCCGGGTCGCCCAGCCCGAACCGGCCCCGCAAATGCAGTTTCTCCAGATGAACCCGTTGTAATAACTCACGCAGCAACGTTGGAAATTCCGTCGCCATGCCTAACGAACCCCCGCCTTTCAACAGCTTGCGACGCTGCGCCTTCTTCTTTTCTTTGTTCTTGCGTGGCCGTTTCGGCTTATCGCTGTCATACAGCGCGATGCTTGGCACCACCCCGCCCAGAAGGCCGAGAGTGACGCGCAGCCGCCGCACCTCTCCCAGCTCGCCATTCAACGCGACGCGCATTGGCAAAGCCACCAGCAAAACGACCGACAGCAGCAGAAGAAGCAGCCCCCAGCCCAGCACCTGAAGGATGAGCCACATTGCCCCGGTCACGTCTCGGCGTCAGTTTTGCCCTGTCCCGAAAGCTTTTCGCCGGCAATTCTCGCCGCCGCCTCGCCCAGAACCTCGGCCACGTTTGACGCCGCGCCCTTCACGGCTTCGACACGTGCGCCGTTCTGATCAAAGACGATCGCGCCGACGGGTTTGATGCCACCGCCACCGCCTGTGCCGGCTCCGCCGCCCGATTTCGCATCCGAGCCGCCCCCGGCGCCAAAGCCGAACCCATAGCTGACGATCGGGATCACCGTCGCCCCGTCCTTTTCGATTGGGTCGCCCAGAACGTTGCGGGCATTGAGAAGTTTGTCGAGCTCCGCGACCGTTCCCTTCAATAGCTTTTCAACATCTTCCATCTGAAATCTCCTGTCGCGGGGCCACCCCGCCGCGTGCAGCTTCACACTGTGAGATCTCTGCGTCTCTGATCTGGGTCACGGACAGACTGACCCCATGCATGATTCGGACTTGAAATACATGGCCCGCGCGCCCAAGCTCCCCCAAACGATCAGCATTGCCAGTTGCATCTGCGCCCGGTCGCGGCCATATAACCTGCCAGTCACGGCTGGAGAGAGACACGCGATGACCAACTACCTCGACTTTGAACGCCCGCTTGCCGAAATCGAAGGTAAGGCCGAGGAACTGCGCGCGATGGCGCGGCAGAACGAGGAGATGGATATCGAGGCCGAAGCGGCGGCGCTGGACAAGAAAGCCGCCGACCTGCTGAAGGATCTTTACAAGAACCTGACCCCTTGGCGGAAATGCCAGGTCGCGCGTCACGCCGACCGGCCCCATTGCAAGGATTACATCGAGGCGCTGTTCACCGATTACACCCCGCTGGCGGGTGACCGGAACTTCGCCGACGACCATGCCGTGATGGGCGGTCTGGCGCGGTTCAACGACCAGCCGGTGATCGTGCTGGGCCAGGAAAAGGGCCATGACACCAAAAGCCGGATCGAACGCAATTTCGGCATGGCCCGGCCCGAAGGCTATCGCAAGGCGGTACGGCTGATGGAAATGGCCGACAAGTTCAACCTGCCGGTAATCACCCTTGTTGACACGTCGGGGGCCTATCCCGGCAAGGGCGCCGAGGAACGCGGCCAGTCCGAGGCGATCGCGCGTTCGACCGAGAAATGCCTGCAGATCGGCGTTCCGGTGATTTCCGTGATCATCGGCGAAGGCGGATCGGGTGGCGCGGTCGCTTTTGCTACCGCCAACCGGCTGGCGATGCTGGAACATTCGGTCTACTCGGTGATCAGCCCGGAAGGCTGCGCCTCGATCCTGTGGAAAGATGCCGCCAAGATGCGCGAGGCCGCCGAGGCGCTGCGCCTGACCGCGCAGGACCTGAAGAAACTGGGTGTGATCGATCGCATCATCGACGAACCGATGGGCGGGGCGCATCGTGATCGGGACACCGCCATGAAGGCCGTGAGCGACGCGATCCAGGCGATGCTGGGTGAGCTGTCGGGCAAATCCGGCAAGGATTTGATCGCGGACCGGCGCAAGAAATTCCTGGAAATGGGATCGAAGGGGCTGGCGGCCTGACACCGCCCGGCTGAATTCCGGCCGCAACATCTTTGACAAAAACGATTTCCCGGCGATAGTCGGGGCATGATCGAGAAACTGGATATGTTCATCGCGCTGGCGCGCGAACAGCATTTTGGCCGCGCCGCCGAGAGCTGCGGCGTGACCCAGCCGACCCTTTCGGCCGCCATCAAGCAACTGGAGGACCAGCTCGGCGTCAAGCTCGTCTATCGCGGATCGCGGTTCCAGGGACTGACCCCGGAAGGCCAGCGGGTGCTGGACTGGGCCCGCCGGATTGTCGGTGACGCCCGCAGCATGAAGGAAGAAATGCGTGCCGCCCGCAAGGGGTTGTCCGGCAACCTGGCTTAACTTATCGGCTTCTTTTTGAATGCTCTAAATTTCCAACAGATAAGCCGCCTTTTTGACTAGTTTTTATACAGTTGAAAATTTATTCACTCGGCGCTAGCGAGTACTCCTCCTTTGG
>JAWVXM010000203.1:0-4978 GCA_033723255.1 Thalassovita sp. | reverse complement strand
CATCGGCCTGATTATCTAACTGTTCCGCGAAACCAATATCCAGGCCTTCCGGGGGTTGCTGTTGCTGGACATCTACTAAGGGTTTGGGGGCGAAATCGTGTCCATCGGGGGATGGGCCAAGGCCACCGTGGCTTTGGCCATGCCCGCGATGGACACGATGTCGCCCGCAACCGCTTCGTCGATGTCCTGCATCTGCAACCCGCGGAAGGCCTGGATCTTGGTGACGCGGAACTGTTCGATCTTCTGGCCGATGCGCGACAGCGCCTGCACGGTGGCGCCGACCTTGATCTTGCCGGTTTCGACCCGGCCGGTCAGGATGCGGCCGACGAACGGGTCGGAGCCCAGCGTGGTGGCCAGCATGCGAAAATCTTCGTCCTGATGGGCGATCTGTTTCGGCGCCGGTACGTGGTTGACGATCAGGTTGAACAGCGCGTGCAGGTCCTTGCGCGGCCCGTCCAGTTCCGGATCGGCCCAGCCGTTGCGGCCCGAGGCGTAGAGATGCGGGAAATCGAGCTGATCCTCATCGGCGCCGAGGCTGGCGAACAGGTCGAAACATTCGTCCAGCGCGCGGTCGGGTTCGGCGTCGGGCTTGTCGACCTTGTTCAGCACCACGATCGGGCGCAGTCCGAGCGCCAGCGCCTTGGAGGTCACGAACTTGGTCTGCGGCATCGGGCCTTCGGCGGCGTCGACCAGCAGGACCACGCCGTCGACCATCGACAGGATGCGTTCCACCTCGCCGCCGAAATCGGCGTGGCCGGGGGTGTCGACGATGTTGATACGGGTGTCCTTCCATTCCACCGAGGTCGGCTTGGCGAAAATGGTGATGCCGCGTTCGCGTTCGAGGTCGTTGCTGTCCATCGCGCGTTCGGCGACGGCCTGGTTTTCACGGAAGGCGCCCGATTGCTTCAGGAGCTCGTCCACCAGCGTGGTCTTGCCGTGGTCAACGTGGGCGATGATGGCGATGTTGCGCAGATCCATGGGATGTCCTTGGGTTGTTCGCCGCCCCGCTATACCGGATCGGGGCAAAAGGCCAGAGAGAAAGGGGCGAATGCGACACTTGCGGCCCGGAATGCCCCGCTGCAGTTCTCGCCCGCATCCCGGAAGGGCGGGCGAGAAGCTCTTGTGCCTAAGATAGGGGCTGTCCTATCCGGTTATAAGGCCATGCGGGCATACATGAAAAAAAGCCGCCCTGGGGGCGGCTTCATTTGCTGGCTACAGGTCCGGATCAGAACGGGATTTCGTCGTCCAGATCGCGCGAGGGGGCACCGCCGCCCTGCTGACCGCCACCCTGCGATCCGCCACCGTAATCGCCGCCGCCGTAGCCGCCGCCGTAACCGCCCTGGTCACCGCCGCCGTAACCGCCACCGCCGCCTTCGCCGCGGCTGTCCAGCAGGGTCAGTTCGCCGCGATAGGGGCGCAGAACGATTTCGGTGGTGTAACGGTCCTGGCCCGACTGGTCCTGCCATTTGCGGGTTTCCAGCTGGCCTTCGATATAGACCTTGGATCCCTTGCGCAGGTACTGTTCCGCGATCCGCGCCAGCGGTTCGGAAAAGATCGCCACCGAATGCCATTCGGTGCGTTCGCGACGTTCGCCGGTGTTGCGGTCCTTCCAGGTTTCCGAGGTCGCGATCCGCAGATTGCAGACCTTGCCGCCGTTGGAAAAGGTGCGCACCTCGGGGTCGCGGCCCAGATTGCCCACCAGAATTACCTTGTTTACCGATCCGGCCATTTTCATCTCCCCGTCGAGTCGTTTGGGCAATGGTTACAACACGGGCAGAAGGTGAAGGAAAGGTAAAGTTTTCAACACAGCCGCAGTATTGGTTTCCGCTGTCCAAACGGGCGGGCGTTTGCCCATTGCAGGGCACGGGGCTGGTCGCAGAGGTTGGCAGCGGGTATACAGATCGAAACCGTGCACAGGGCGGAGGTGGCTGATGCGCGCTGTGGTGATGATGTTGGCCTTGATCGGGCCGGGGCTGGGCGGTGTTGCTCAGGCCGATGTTCTGTCGTCGAAATCGCAGGTCAAGCTGTTCAAGTCGCAGACCCGGGTTCTGGACGAGCGGGCCAACCTTCAGCGTAATGCGTCGATCCGGCTGGACCCGGTCTCGGTGCATGTCCCCACGAAATGGGGCGCGCAGGGATATGACGGCGGCTATGACGGGCCCTATCTGGACATGGCACGTTCGGCGGCGGCGCGTCACGGCGTGCCGGAGGATCTTTTCCTGCGGCTGGTGCAGCAGGAATCGGGGTTCAACGCGCGGGCCATATCGCCCAAGGGCGCCTTGGGGCTTGCCCAGTTGATGCCGCAGACCGCGCGGAATCTGGGCGTCGATCCGCATGATCCTTACGAAAACCTCGATGGCGGTGCGCGCTATCTGGCGCAGCAATACCGGCGTTTCGGGACCTGGCGGCTGGCGCGGGCGGCCTATACCGCGGGGCCGGAAGCGGTGGAAAAACACGGCGGGGTGCCGCCTTACCGCGAAACCCGCGATTACGTGAAGGTGATCTGGGGCAGCTGAGCTTTCCGCGGACACTGACCGACGCGCGTTTCGGACCGCTGCTGGAAGACGGGGGGATCAGCGCGCGGCAAGCCCGCGCGATCGGGCGGCCCGGCGCAGGTCGCTGGGCGATTGCCCGGTATGGTTCTGCACGAAGCGGGAAAAATAGGCCGGGCTGCCGAAACCCAGCTGACCCGAGATGTCCTGCAGCGGGGTCGAGGTGGTTTCGATCAGGTCGCGCGCGGCATAAAGGCTGCGTTGCGCGATGATGTCGCTGGCGGTCAGGCCGCTGCGATCCTTGCAGCTGCGGGTCAGGTGGGTCGGCGTGACGCCAAGGGTGCGGGCATAGTCGGCCATGGTCAAGCCATCGGCGTAATGCTTGACGACCAGCGCGCAGAAGGCGTCGACCAGCCGTTGCGCGCCGGTGGGCTTGGGCGGTTCGCCCTGTTCT
Source organism: Thalassovita sp. (assembly GCA_033723255.1). Lineage (GTDB taxonomy): Bacteria > Pseudomonadota > Alphaproteobacteria > Rhodobacterales > Rhodobacteraceae > Thalassobius. Next base: position 2,032 of record JAWVXM010000203.1, on the reverse strand, counting down.
TCCATGCGGCGGCGCAGGCTGACCGACAACAGCGCGATATGCGCCCGGCAGGCATCCATCCGGTGCAGTTGATCCGACCGCGCTTCGCGCTGGATCGCGTCGAGAATGCCAGTGATTTCGGCCTGGTCCTGCACGCCGTGCAGATGCATTAGTCGGGACTCATCCGGCAGTTTCGTTTGAGCCGCGAGATCCGGGCTCAGCGACAGCACCAGCCCGCCGCCGGTACGGCCCAGATCAAGCGAAAACAGCGTCCCGGCGGGGATGATGGCGGCGCAATGGGCGCCGATGCCGCGCCGGTTTCCGTTCAGCGATGCCACCGCCTGGCCCTTGGTGGTCCAGATCAGCAGGTAATCGGGCAGATCGTGCAGAAGCGACAGCCGCCAAGGGGCGCCACGGGTGAACTGCGCCGTGGTTTGCAGTGAGATCCTTGGGTCTTGCGCGTCGCGTCTCATTGGCGTGGTCCCGGGGGGAATTACCGGTTTCTGCCCCAACACTGTGTCACATTGTTGAAATATGTAAAGGGATTTCCCTAGGGTTAACTCGCCTTTGGGTTGATCTTCGCCCAGGATTTCATTTTGGAGCGGAACCAGGTGCGTTGCCTCTTGGCGAATTGGCGGGTGGCGATGGTAGCCGCTTCGCGGGCCTCATCGAGCGTCAGTTCGCCTTGCAGATGGGCGATCAGTTCCGGCGCGCCGATGGCCTTGGACGACAACAGAGCGGGGTCCCATCCGGCAAGGTTTGCGCCCGCTTCCTCCAGCGCGCCATGTTCCAGCATCTGGTCGAAGCGCCGCGCGATGCGGGCGTTGAGCCAATCCTTGTCCACGTCGAACAGGATCGGCACGGTCCGGTCGAGCGGCAGCAGCGGCGGCGGCGTGTCGTCCTGCCATGCGGCGATGCCCCGGCCGGTTGCGCGCAGCACTTCCCATGCCCGTTGCACCCGCATCGGGTTCAGCACGTCGATCCGCGCACGGCTCTCTGCGTCGAGCTCCGCCAGCAGAGCCTCGCGCCCGTCCTGCGCCATGCGGGCGTCGGCCTCGGCGCGGATATCGGGCGGCGTGGCGGGAATATCGGCCAGCCCTTCGGTCAGCGCGGTGAAATATAGCCCGGTGCCGCCCACGATGATGGGCCGTGCGCCCCCCCGCAGCAGCGGTGCGATTTCGCGCAGCCAGTGGCCGACGGAATAGTCGGCATCGCCGGGCACGTGGCCGTAAAGCAGGTGAGAGGTCTCGGCCTCTTCCGCTTCGCTGGGCCGGGCGGTCAGCACGCGCCAGTTGTCATAGACCTGGATCGCGTCTGCATTGATTACCACGCCGCCCTGCGCGCGCGCGATTTCCAGCGCCAGGGCGGATTTGCCCGAAGCGGTGGGGCCAGCGATCAGCACCGGGCGATCGGCAGGGATATCGGTCAGGTCGAACATGGGGGGGAGATATAACCAATCGCTCCGGTTTATAAGAGGCGGCGCGGGAAATACGCCGATCCGCGCTTCTTTGATTGAACCCGGCGGCGATTTCCGACATTTTGCGGCAAATTCCGAGACCCGCCAGATGGAGCATGCGATGGCTGCCGACGCCGATATTCCCGCGACCCCGAGCAAAGAGACCAAGTTTAAACGGGTGATGTTGAAAATCTCGGGCGAGGCGCTGATGGGTCCGCAGGGATTCGGGCTGCACCCGCCGACGGTCGAGCGGGTCGCGCGCGAGGTCAAATCGGTGCACGACATGGGGGTCGAGATCTGCATGGTGATCGGCGGCGGCAACATCTTCCGCGGGCTGCAAGGATCGGCGCAGGGGATGGAACGGACCACCGCCGATTACATGGGGATGCTGGCCACGGTGATGAATGCGCTGGCGATGCAGTCGGCGCTGGAAGCCCTGGGCGTGTTCACCCGGGTGATCAGCGCGATCCCGATGGACCAGGTCTGCGAGCCCTACATCCGCCGCCGTGCCGTGCGGCACCTGGAAAAGAAACGCGTCTGCATCTTTGCCGCGGGCACCGGCAACCCCTATTTCACCACCGACACCGCGGCGACTTT
>JAWVXM010000202.1:0-4987 GCA_033723255.1 Thalassovita sp. | reverse complement strand
GGCAGGGCGATGACGTGCGGTTCGAAGCCTTCGGCGCCGAACTGCAGGAAAAGATGCGCGACGGTTTCCTTGCCTTGGCGGGTGAATTCCCCGATCGTTTCCTCACCATCGACGGCGGCCGCGACATCGACGCGGTCGCGGCGGATGTGCTGCAACAGGTTGAGGCGCGGCTCTGAGATGGCCGAGATACAGCTTCCGGAACCCGACCGTATCGAGGGTGCGCCGCACCCGCGCGAAACCCTGCGGCTTTTCGGCCAGAAACAGGCCGAAGATGCCTTTCTCGAAGCGTTCAATTCGGGGCGGCTGCATCACGGCTGGCTGATCACCGGGCCGAAGGGCGTCGGCAAGGCCACGCTGGCCTGGCATATCGCGCGCTTCCTGCTGGCCACGCCGATGGATCAGGATGCAGGCCTGTTCGGCGAACCGGAAAAGCCCGACAGCCTGAAGATCCCCGAAGATCACCCAGTTGAACACCGCATCCAGGCGCTGTCGGAACCGGGCCTGTTCCTGCTGCGCCGCGGCCCGAACGACAAGGGCGACAGGCTGGCGAATGAAATCCTGGTGGGCGAGGTGCGCAAGCTTAAGAATTTCTTCGGCCTCTCCGCCGCCGATGGCGGCCGCCGGGTGGTGATCGTGGACGCGGCCGACGAAATGAACGTCTCGGCCGCCAACGCGCTGCTGAAGGTGCTGGAAGAACCGCCCGCCAACACCACGCTTCTGCTGGTGTGCCATCAGCCGTCGCGCCTTTTGCCGACGATCCGGTCGCGCTGTCGCGAATTGCGACTGGCGCCGTTGTCGCCCGAAGATATGACGGCAGCGCTGGATCAGGCCGGCGTCAGCGACATTCCCAACCCGCAAGCATTGGCCGAGCTGTCCGCCGGGTCGGTGGGCGAAGCGCTGCGGCTTTTGAACCTGAACGGCCTGGACATCTATCAGGATCTTGTCGGTCTCTACGATACCCTGCCCCGGCTGGACCGGTCCCGCGCACTTGCACTGGCCGAAACGGCCAGCGCGCGCGGGGCGGAAACCCGGCTCGACCTGCTGTTCAGCCTGAACGAATTGCTGATGGCCCGGCTGGCGCGCACCGGCGCCATCGGTGCCCCGCCCGCGACCGAGGCCGCAAAAGGCGAAGCGGCCCTGTTGCAGCGCCTTGCCCCCGATCCGCACAAGGGCCGGGCATGGGCCGACCTGGCACAGGAGATCGGCGCGCGCACCCGCCATGGCCGGGCGGTCAACCTTGACCCTGCCGCGCTCATCCTAGATACGGTTTTCAAGATCCAGAAAACCGCCGCGGGTTGAACCCGCACGAGAAACGCATGACCGACCCCGTTCAGATCACCGACAGCCACTGCCATCTCGATTTCCCCGATTTCGACGCGGAACGCGACGACATCGTCGCCCGCGCGCTCGAAGCCGGTGTCACCCGCATGGTGACCATCTGCACCAAGCTGCGCCAGGAACCGCAGGTGCGCGCCATCGCGGAAAAATACGCCCCGGTCTTCTATGCCGCCGGCACCCACCCGATGAGCGCCGCCAGTGAGCCGATGGTGACGGTGGAGCAGCTGACCGCGCTGGCCAAGCACCCGAAATTCGTCGGAATCGGCGAAACCGGACTCGATTACCACTACAGCGCCGACAGCGCGGAAATTCAGAAACAAAGCCTGCCCGTTCATATCGAGGCGGCGCGGCAGACCCGGCTGCCGCTGATCGTCCATTCGCGCGACGCCGATCAGGACATGGCCGACATCCTCAGCGCGGAACACCGCAACGGCGCCTTTTCCTGCGTGATGCATTGCTACACCTCCGGCCCCGAACTGGCGAAAACGGCGCTGGATCTCGGCTTCTACCTGTCGATGTCGGGCATCGCCACCTTCCCCAAAAGCCAGGACGTGCGCGATATCTTCGCCAACGCCCCGATCGACCGGGTATTGGTGGAAACCGACAGCCCCTACCTTGCCCCCAAACCGTTCCGCGGCAAGCGCAATGAACCGGGCTATACCGTGCATACCGCCCATGTCGGTGCCGAGGTGTTCGGCCTCGACTACGCCGAATTCGCGGCGCACACACAGGAAAATTTCGACCGGCTGTTCTGGAAAGCCGCCCAGTACGAGGCCACCGCCTGATGGCCGAGCTACGCTTCACCATCCTCGGCTGTGGCTCGTCCGGCGGGGTGCCGAGACTGGGCGGACACTGGGGTGACTGCGACCCGGCCGACCCGAAAAACCGGCGCAGCCGCTGTTCTCTGCTGGTCGAGCGGATCGAGGACGAAGGCAAGACCACCGTGCTGATCGACACGCCGCCGGACATGCGGCAGCAGCTGCTGGATGCCGGTGTCGGGGAACTGGACGCGGTGCTGTGGACCCATTCGCATGCGGATCACGTGCACGGCATCGACGATCTGCGCATGATCGTGTTCAACATGCGCAAGCGGCTTGATGTCTGGGCTGATGGCGACACCCAGAACGCGCTCTATTCGCGGTTCGGCTATGCCTTCATCCAGCCCGAGGACAGTCCCTACCCGCCGATCCTCGACATGCACACGATCGACGGTAACGTCACCATCTCGGGCAAGGGCGGCCCGATCACCCTGACCCCGTTCCAGGTTGGGCACGGCTCCATCGACGCGCTCGGTTTCCGGGTCGGCGACCTGGCCTACCTGCCCGACGTGGCAACGATCGAAGGCGAAGCCTGGGACGTGCTGCAGGGACTGGACTGCTGGATTCTCGACACGCTGCGCCGCACGCCGCACCCGACGCATTCGCACCTGGCCCAATCGCTGGAATGGATCGAACAGGTCGCGCCGCGCCGCGCGGTGCTGACCAACATGCATATCGATCTCGATTACCAGACACTGGACGACGAGACCCCCGATCACATCACCCCCGCCTATGACGGCATGACGATTTCCTACCGGGTCTGAACGGGCTTCTTCTTGGCCCAAATACTCCCGCCGGAGGCGTTCCGCCTGTCCCGCACGCCCAAAGGTCCCGACTGATGCAAGACCTTCTCAATGTCGTTCTCCCCGTCTTCTTGGTGATCGGGTTCGGCTATTTCGCGACCTGGCGGGAATATCTCAGCGCGTCCCAGATCGACGGGCTGATGAAATTTGCGCAGAATTTCGCCATCCCCTGCCTGCTGTTTTCCGCGATTGCCTCGCTCGATCTCGGGCAAAGCTTCCATCCCGCGCTGATGCTGTCCTTCTATATCGGTGCCCTGTCGGGATTTGCCGCGGGCATGCTGGGGGCGCATTACCTGTTCGGGCGTGCCTGGGAAGACAGTGTGGCGATCGGCTTTATCGGGTTGTTTTCCAATTCCGTACTGCTGGGGCTGTCGATCACCGAACGCGCCTATGGGGCGGATGCGCTTGCGGGCAATTACGCCATCGTCGCGGTCCACGCGCCGTTTTGCTACATGGTGGGCATCACGGTGATGGAAACCGTCCGGGCGCGCGGCCAGTCGCCGTTCCGCGTGGCACGTACCGTGGGCATCGCGATGTTCCGCAACGCGCTCGTGGTGGGGATTTCGCTGGGCTTCATCGTAAACCTTGGCGATATACCAATGCCCGAACCGGTCGATGCGGCGGTGGACCTGATGAAACGTGCTGCCCTGCCCGCTGCGCTGTTCGGCCTGGGCGGGCTTCTGGTGCGCTACAAGCCCGAGGGCGACGGCAAGGTGATCGCCTATATGATCGCCGTCAGCCTGATCCTGCATCCCGCCATCGTCTACGGGCTGGGCCGGGCCTTCGAGCTGTCGGTGGCCGATCTGCGTTCCGCGGTGCTGACCTCGTCGATGGCGCCGGGGGTGAACACCTATCTGTTCGCCAATATCTACGGGGTCGGCAAACGTGTCGCGGCGTCTTCGGTTCTGATCGCGACGGCCCTGTCTATCCTGACCGTCTGGGTCTGGCTTCAGATCCTGCCCTAGCGCCCGCGCCGCCCCCGCCAGCCACCGCGCCGTTTCGGGCCGCTCACCTGGCCCAGCCCTTCGCGCAATACCGACATCATCGGGTGATCTGCCGCTTCGCCCGCATGGCGTTCGATCAGCCGTGGCAATGCCGCCTGGCTGTCCACATCCGCCGGCAAGTTCATCGCCCAGTCGAGGAAAATCGAGCGGCATTCTGCGTCGCCGATACCCTCGATCCGGAAACTCTCCCGGATCAATCCCTTGGGGTCCAGACTGTCACCGCTCATCGCGGCCCCGCCACGTCGCGCGCCAGCGCCGCGTCGATCACTTCGCCCGCCGCCTGCGTTTTCGCCGCCAGGTCAGCCAGCAGCCCCCCGATATCCGCCGCACCCGTTTCACGCAGCAACATCGCGCATCCCCCCTGCCCGATGGCATCGGGATCAAGCGGTTTGTCGGTCAGCAATTTCGACACCATCTGCAATTTCCAGCACAGCTGATAGGAGGCGATCAAAGCCTGCCGTTCCCCTTCGTCCAACCAGCCGCCCCGGACCGCTTCGTCCAGCGCCTCGGGCACCGACTGCGCGCAGCTTCCGAAGATCAGCGCACTGGCCTGTGCCAGAAGTTCGATATCCTGCAGCCGCCCCGGGCCGATCTTGGCTTCCCACGGGCCGGCCGGTGATTTCGCGGCGGCGATCTTGGCGCGCATGTCTGCCACGTCGGCGATCACCTTGGCACCCTCGCGCCGCGAGGTTAGCACCTCGCGCCGCACCGCCTCCACGTCGCCTGCGACATCCGGGGCACCGGCAACGGCACGGGCCCGGGTCAGCGCAAGGTGCTCCCAGGTCCAGGCTTCGTTCTGCTGGTAATCGCGGAAACTCGTCAGGCTGACGGCCACCGGCCCCTGCGTGCCGGAAGGGCGCAACCGCATGTCGATCTCGTAAAGCCGCCCCTCGGCCATCGGGGCCGACAGCGCGGTCACAAGCGCCTTGGTCAGCTTGGCGTAGTACTGACTGGACATCAGCGGCTTGGGCCCGTCCGAGGCCTCGGCCCCATCCGGGTCGTAGATGACGATCACGTCCAGATC
>JAWVXM010000201.1:0-4989 GCA_033723255.1 Thalassovita sp. | reverse complement strand
TGGCGCCGTCGTGATCGTGCCGCCACAGGGGTATTGCATCCAGCGGGAAACATTGCGGGGCGGCGGGGCGGGGGGCTTTGCGCTGCTGGCCAGCTGCGAATCCCTGACCGGCTATATCAGCGGTTACGATGTCGAACCGATGGTTCTGACCGTAACAGCGGTGCCGCGCCGGTCGGGTGCACCGGAACCCGATGCCGAGGAAATCGCCAGCGCCCTGGGCGACCGGAAGGTTATGCGCCGGGTGCATGGCGACGGGTTGACCATCGTGCAGGTGATGGCGCCCGAGGGGCTGACCACGGAAGACGATCCGCGCCATTGGCGGGCCATGATGGTGCTGAACGGTAAAATGGTGGGGCTGGCGCTTTATGGTCCGCGCGGCGGCGCGGTAAGTGGGGAAAAGGGGCTGACTATGCTCAGTTCGCAGGCCGAAAGCCTGCGTGAGGAAAGCCCGCAGATGGCACCGGTCAGCGGTCCGGTCGGCGTGTTGGCGGCCCGGCCCGTCATCCGGCCGGGCAGGGATGCGGCGAAACCCGTTTTGCGCGCGGAACCCGAAGGCCCGGCCCCGACCGGGTTGGCCGTGATCCGCCCCGTTGCCCGCCCCGGCAGCACGTCGCCGGAGGGCATGGACGCCGCGGATTCGGACAGGACGCGAAAGCGGGCGGGGCTGAAAAAAGTCTTTGCGGGTTTGTTCAATGCCTTTCCAGGCGGTATTAGAAATCAAGAGCAGTAAAGATTGAGGCCGAGACCATGGCGCGCTTGATCCCGAGCAAATTCCTGAGGGGGCTGATCGCCAAGCGGATGTTGCAGCGATGGGCGAGTGCGGCGTGCGCAGCGCAACAAGAAGACCTGTCGACGCTGCGGCGGCAGCGGAACCGCGCGCGGGAACTGCGTAATCACCTGAACGAACTGATCCACGTGGCCGATAGCCGGCTGGCGCTGCCGATGATCGGGTCGACCACCTTCCGCAAGCCCCAGGGCACCGATTGGTCCTGGCGGCCGCAGCTTTGGCGCGGCCCCTTGCCGGTGCCGGGCATGTCTTCGGTTCAGAACAAGAGCCGGCTTGGCGATCAGGTGACACTGTTCCACGACTGCACCTTTTCCGAACTCACGCTGCGCCAGCTGCGCAACACGCGCGAAGCCGACCTGGCCCCATTCGGGCTGCGCATGGACGTGTTCAAGTTTGACGGGTCGTTCCTGTCGCTGGTGATCGACCTGCCGCACGAGGCGGTGCAGGGGCTGAAACGGCGCCACCTGTTGCGGATGGACACGATCGTGGAAATGGAAAAGCCGCTGGAAATCTTCGCGCGGCTGAACATCAAGCACGGGCCTAACACCGAACAGATCGTGCGCGAATTGCCCCTGCATGAAGAAGAAATCATGGTCGAATTCGACCTGGCCTATACCAAGCTGAACGAAAAGCGGGTTGAAAAAGCATGGCTCGACCTGATCTTCGAGGGCCCCGAGATGAACCAGGTCATCCTGCGTGACCTGACATTCAGCCGTCGCCCGAGGGCCGAGTTGTAAGGAGCACAGGAATGAGCGAACTGACACTGACCAAGACCCGCCTGTTCGAAGGTGTCTGGGAAGGCGTGCTGACCACCGGCGCAAAGGATCGCAACCCGCCGCGTGTCGAGGTGACCCACCTGGAAAAGCCGCTGCCGGGGGTCGATCTGACCGCGGCGCCGGAGCAGGGACAATGGGTGTTGCGCGTCCCGATCCCGGTCGAGGCGCTGTCGGACGGGATGCAGACATTCCTGATCCGCGACGCGGAAAGCGGTGAAAAACTGGACAGCTTCGTGATCCTGGCGGGCGAGGCGCTGGCCGATGATATTCGCGCCGAGGTGTCGCTGCTGCGGGAAGAACTGGACATGCTCAAGCGCGCCTTCCGGCGCCATTGCCTTGAAACGATGTAACCGCGGGATCAGCCGAACAGCGTTCGCACATCGGTGGTGAAGGCGTTTTCCACATCCTCCATCTCGCCGCCCGAGATATGTTGGCGCAACACGCCCACCACAGCCGCGATTGCGTCTTCAGCATCGCCCAACGGATCGGTTTCGAAATCGCGCTGGAGCCGGTCGATGAATTCCCCGGCGTTGCGCATTCTCACCGGTGTTCTCGAGGGGTTCCAGCCGTCGAAGAAAATCCCCCGGATCACGATCGGCATCTGCGCGGCCAGTTGCGCGGCTTCGTCCACGCTCAGGTGATCGCGCAACGCATGCAGCACCGCGCGCAGCAGCCGGTAGGCGCGCTGCTTGTGGTCCCAGCCGGTGGCGTCGTTCACCTCGTTGATCCAGATATTCGCTTGCTGGGCCGATTCATCGATGATCTTCAGTCCTAGGGCGCTCATGGTATCCTCCAGTTCCAGATTCAGGCCTTGGTAATAGCGACCCGGTGCGGTGCATGCCTTGACGTGCGTCAAGCGGGGCGGCGGTGCCGGCCGCGCGCGTTGTCAAAAAAGGTTCACGGTTTGGCACATGAAATGGGATTGCCTCGCTCCAAATATATCCATAAATCATGAAATATGGATAAAGAGAAAACCCTCGCCGCCTTCGCTGCCCTGTCGCAATCAAGCCGGATGGATGCCTTCCGCCTGCTGATCAAGACAGGTGCTAGGGGCATGGCGGCCGGTGAAATTTCGGAGGCCTTGGGGGTCAAGCAGAACACCATGTCGGCGAACCTGTCGGTGCTGTTCCAGGCAGGGCTGGTCCGGAATGCGCGTGAAGGTCGTTCGATCCGTTACTTCGCCGACATGGACGGGCTGCGGGCGATGCTGACCTTCCTGATGGAAGATTGCTGTGGCGGCGAACCCGATCTGTGCCGCCCGGTGCTGGATGCCATAGCCTGCGATTGTTGAGGAAAAGAGATGTCTGAGATCAAGAACGTGCTGTTCCTTTGCACGGGGAATTCCGCCCGCTCGGTGCTGGGCGAAGTGCTGATGAACGAATTGGGCAAAGGCCGGTTCAGGGCCTATTCGGCGGGGTCGAAACCGACTGGTACGCCGAATCCCTTCGCGATCGAGCTGCTGAATGGGCTGGCCTACGACACCAGTTATGTGCGGTCGAAAAGCTGGGATGAATTTTCCGGCGACGATGCACCGGCGATGGATTACGTCATCACCGTCTGCGCTGCTGCCGCCGGAGAAACCTGCCCCTATTGGCCCGGTGCGCCGGTCAGCGCCCATTGGGGCATTCCCGATCCGGCCGGAGCGGGCGAAACCGACGAAGAAAACCGCGAAGCCTTCCGTGTGGCGCATCGGCGGATGAAGGAACGGATCGAGGCTTTCCTCGCCCTGCCGCTGGAGGAGATGAACCTGCAGGAACAGAAAACGGCACTGGCAAGGATCGGTGCCGAATCGGAGGGCGCGGCATGAACAGGGAACTGTACCGCCGCCTGATCGCGGAAGGGCTTGGCACGCTGTTGCTGGTCTGCACTGTGGTGGGGTCCGGCATCATGGCCGAAACCCTGACCGATGACGTGGCGTTGGCGCTGCTGGGCAATACCATTCCGACCGGGGCGATCCTTGTCGTGCTGATCACCATCCTGGGGCCGGTTTCGGGGGCGCATTTCAACCCGGCGGTATCGCTGGTGATGGCGATCCAGGGTATTTTGAAATGGGTGGAATTCACGCCCTATGTCGTGGTCCAGTCGGTCGGCGCGATCCTTGGCAGCGTGCTGGCCCACGCCATGTTCGACATGGACCTGATCCAGCAGTCCCAGCATCTGCGCAGCGGCGGGGCGCAATGGTTCGCCGAGGGCGTGGCGACCTTCGGGCTGCTGCTGACCATCCTCGGCGGCGTGCGTTACAGGGTCGAAGCGGTGGCCTGGCTGGTGGGGCTCTACATCACCGCGGCCTACTGGTTCACTGCCTCGACGTCCTTCGCCAACCCGGCGGTGACCATCGGGCGCGCCTTCACCGACACGTTTTCGGGCATCTATCCGGGCCATGTGCCGGGCTTCATCCTCGCGCAGGTCGCGGGGGCGCTGGTTGGCCTGGGCGTTGGCGCCGTCCTGTTCGTGCCCGACCGCAATCCGGTCGAGGAAAAGGCATGACCGTCGTCATCCACCACAACCCGGACTGCGGCACCTCGCGCAACGTGCTCGAAATCATCCGCAAGGCCGGCTACGATCCGGTAGTGATCGAGTACCTGCAAACGGGCTGGACAAGGCCGCAGCTGCTGGCGCTGTTCGCCGCCGCCGGTCTGACCCCGCGCCAGGCGCTGCGCACGACCAAGTCGCCGGCCGAGGAACTTGGCCTGCTGGACCCCTCGGTGCCCGACGAGGTGCTGCTGGAGCACATGCTGGAATATCCGGTGCTGGTGAACCGGCCCATCGTCTGTACGCCGAAAGGGGTGAAACTGTGCCGCCCGTCCGAGGTGGTGCTTGATCTGCTCGACCAATGGCCCGAGGGGCCGCTGATGAAGGAAGACGGGCAGATGATCCTGAATGAAAACGGAGAGCGCGTTGACTGACACCCCGAATATCGAAGACCAAAGTTTCCACCCGATCGACGAGGACCGCCTGTTCCCGGCGGAACGGATGGATCACAAGCCACGCATCCTGCTGCTGTACGGGTCGCTGCGCGAACGGTCCTATTCCCGGCTGATGGTCGAGGAAGCGGCGCGGATCCTGCAACGGTTCGGCTGCGAGACGAAGGTCTTCAACCCCTCCGGCCTGCCATTGACCGACGATGCGACGGCGGAACATCCCAAGGTGCAGGAACTGCGCGATCTGGTGATGTGGTCGGAAGGCATGGTCTGGTGTTCGCCCGAACGCCACGGCGCGATGACCGGGATCATGAAGACCCAGATCGACTGGATTCCGCTGGCGCCGATCGGCGGTATCCGCCCGACGCAGGGCAAGACGCTGGCCGTGATGCAGGTCTGCGGCGGATCGCAGAGCTTCAACGTGGTCAACCAGCTGCGTATCCTCGGGCGCTGGATGCGGCTGATCACCATTCCGAACCAGTCTTCGGTGCCCAAGGCGTTCCAT
>JAWVXM010000200.1:0-5003 GCA_033723255.1 Thalassovita sp. | reverse complement strand
TAGGCGGGCGACAGCCACTGTGCCAATGTCAGAAGCGCGACGTCAGTGATCATGGTTCTGCCCATGCGTGTGCAATGTGTGCCCGTGCTCATGCGCATGGGTGCGGCCGTGGCCATAGGCGCCCCCTTCTGGAAGGAAGGGTTCGCTGACCTCGGTCACGGTTGCACCCAGATGCGCCAGCATCGCCTGTATGACGTGATCGCGCTGGATCAGCAGCCTGTCCTTTTCGATCTGGCAGGGGGTATGGCGGTTGCCGATATGCCATGCCAGCCGGGGCAGGTTGCCGCCGGTGACCTGCAAAAGCGCTTCTTTGGCCGCATTCACTTCGACCAGACGCCCGTCTTCCAGTTCGAAGGCATCGCCACCGTCGACCGAGGTGGTCTGGTCCAGGTCGACCAGGAACTTCGCCCCTGTGACCGTCTGCAAAACCTTGCGGCGCAAAAAGCGTTCCTCATAGGTCAGGGACACGTGGTCGCTGGCACCTGTCCAATCACCCTGCCGACACAATCTATAGGCATTTGGTAGCGTCATATGAGTCATATCTTGTGTCTTTCCGGGGTAAGCAGGGGTAAATTGCGGGATCGTCGTGCCGTATTAAGGGGATAATAAGCCACCTCTAAGCGGCCACGGGGAACATACTTATGATGATGAAATTCGGTCTTGCCGACGAACTCGCCGAAATCCGTGAAGAAATCGCCCGGCTGCGGAAACGAGAAGCCGCGATCCAATCCGCGATCCTGAGTTTCGACGGAGGAATTCCTGCCGGGCGCAAGCATCGTGTCGAAGTGGTGGAACATCGTGAAATGATGTTCGACAAGGACCTTCTGCCCGAAGAAATCCGCGACAACCCGCGTTATTGGACCGAAAAGGTCAGGCAAAGCCTGCGCTGCGAACCGATCCGTTCCCAGACCGAACGCCCCGGCTGGCCGATCCAGCGCGTGGTGACGGATTCGCTGGTCAACTGATCGCGATCCGGTGCGTGCCCTTCCCCGGCCCGACCTTTGGGCAGGGTAGGGGGATGAGGAGGCGCGATGCGCCCCCCGCAAAACCCCGTGCAGGTCGGCCGTCTTCTTCACCTGTCTTCCTCAGAACATGAAATAGCGCTGCGCCATCGGCAGAACCTCTGCCGGTTCGCAGGTCAGCAATTCGCCATCAGCGCGCACCTCGTAGGTTTCCGGGTTCACCTCGATATGCGGGGTGGCGTCGTTCAGCTTCAGGTCCTTCTTGCCGATGCCGCGGGTGTTTTCCACCGCCACGGTCTGCTTGGCCAGGCCCAGCCTGCCCGCGATGCCATCGGCCTGTGCGGCGGCCGACACGAAGGTGACGGCGGAATTTTCTACCGACCGGCCGTAGGCGCCGAACATCGGCCGCGAATAGACCGGCTGCGGCGTCGGGATCGATGCGTTCGGGTCGCCCATCTGCGCCATCACGATGGTGCCCGACATCAGAACCATTTCCGGCTTCACCCCAAAAAAGGCCGGGGTCCACAGCACCAGATCGGCGCGCTTGCCTTCCTCGATGGACCCGATTTCGTGGCTGATGCCATGCGCGATGGCCGGGTTGATGGTGTATTTGGCGATATAGCGGCGGACGCGGAAATTGTCGTTGTCGCCGGTCTCCTCGGCCAGGCGCCCGCGCTGCTTCTTCATCTTGTCGGCGGTCTGCCAGGTGCGGATAAGAACCTCGCCCACCCTGCCCATCGCCTGGCTGTCGGATGCGATGATCGAAAACGCGCCCATGTCGTGCAGGATGTCCTCTGCGGCGATGGTTTCGCGGCGGATGCGGCTTTCGGCGAAGGCCACGTCCTCGGGGATCGCCTTGTCGAGGTGGTGGCACACCATCAGCATGTCCAGGAGTTCATCCACCGTGTTCTTGGTGAAGGGCCGCGTCGGATTGGTGGACGAGGGCAGCACGTGATCCTCGCCGCAGATCTTGATGATGTCGGGGGCGTGGCCACCGCCCGCACCTTCTGTGTGGAAGGCGTGGATGGTGCGCCCCTTCATCGCCGCCACGGTGTTTTCCACGAAGCCGGATTCATTGAGCGTGTCGGTATGGATCATCACCTGTACGTCCATCGCGTCGGCCACCGACAGGCAGCAATCGATTGCCGCCGGGGTGGTGCCCCAGTCTTCGTGCAGCTTCAATGAACAGGCGCCGCCCCTGACCTGTTCTTCCAAAGCGGCGGGCAGCGACGCGTTGCCCTTGCCGGCAAAGGCCAGGTTCATCGGGAAGGCATCGGCGGATTGCAGCATCCGGCCGATATGCCACGGCCCCGGCGTGCAGGTGGTGGCCAGCGTGCCATGCGCCGGCCCGGTGCCGCCGCCCAGCATGGTGGTCAGGCCGGAATGCAGTGCATCCTCGATCTGCTGCGGGCAGATGAAATGGATATGGCTGTCGAAGCCACCGGCGGTCAGGATCCTGCCTTCCGCCGCGATCGCCTCGGTTCCCGGGCCGACGATGATGTCGACGCCGGGCTGGGTGTCGGGGTTGCCGGCCTTGCCGATCTTGTGGATGCGGCCGTTCTTCAGCCCCACATCGGCCTTGTAGATGCCGGTGTGATCGACGATTAGCGCGTTGGTGATCACGGTGTCCACGGCGCCCTCGGCGCGGGTCGCCTGGGCTTGGCCCATACCGTCGCGGATCACCTTGCCGCCGCCGAATTTCACCTCTTCGCCATAGGTGGTGAAATCCTTTTCCACCTCGATAATCAGGTCAGTATCGGCCAGGCGCAGCCGGTCACCGGTGGTGGGGCCATACATGGCGGCATAGTCGAAGCGGGAGATTTTGGCGGGCATCAGAGGTCCCCCATGATTTTCTGGTTGAAGCCGAAGATGCGCCGCGCGCCGTCGATCGGCACCAGCGTCACTTCGCGTTTCTGGCCGGGTTCGAAACGCACCGCGGTACCTGCGGCGATATCGAGCCGCATGCCGCGCGCCGTCTCGCGGTCGAAATCGAGCGCGGGGTTGGTCTCATAGAAATGGTAATGCGATCCGACCTGCACCGGCCGGTCGCCGGTATTGGCCACCATCAGGGTTATGCTTTCGCGGCCCTCGTTCAGGGTCAGTTCGCTCTCGGCAGGAAAAATCTCTCCGGGGGTCATCGCGACCTCCTCTTTCTTCGTTCCATAAATACTCAAAATTCAGCGGATCGGATCGTGCACCGTCACCAGCTTTGTGCCGTCCGGGAAGGTCGCCTCGACCTGTACTTCGTGGATCATCTCGGCGATGCCCTCCATGCACTGGTCGCGGGTGATGACCTGCGCGCCCGCCTGCATCAGGTCAGCCACGGAGCGCCCGTCGCGGGCGCCCTCGACCACCGCGTCGGTGATCAGCGCGATCGCTTCGGGGTGGTTCAGCTTGACGCCACGCGCCAGCCGCTTGCGCGCGACCTCGGCCGCAAGGGCGACCAGAAGCTTGTCTTTTTCTCTTGGCGTGAGGTTCATGTCAGATCATCCAGGTTCTTGGCAGGGTGGCCCCGTTCAGACGCTGCAGAACGGGGATGAGGGATTTGCGCAGCGTGAACCCGTCCGGGGCCAGCAGGCGCAGGTAAAGAAGACCGGGCCGGATCAGGCTTGCCCCGGCAGTGTCGGGCAGAAGGGGGCGGATGGCGGGCAGCAGGCTTTCGGCCTCGTGCTCCGAGGTCGCCAGCAGCACAGAGGCCATCGCCCCCGCGCCGCCGCCGGTGGCCACGCGCGCCATCAGGTCTTGCAGGTCGCCGCGCAGCCGCATCGTGTCGGCAAAGATCAGCGTGCCGTCGCGGCGGATCCGGATATGATCGGTCAGGGTGGCATCGCGAACGGTTTCGCCCATCGCGGCGCGGCCCAGGATCAGCGGTTCCGCCAGCAGGAACCGGGCATCCCCGGCCATGTCCACCTCGAGCCGTCGTTCCAGCGCGCCGCCGTCGTACAGGATGGTTTCCTGCGGCAGCCAATCGAGCCGCGCGCCGGTTGCCAAGCTTAGCCGGGTGTCGACCCGGCCCAGTTCGCCGGGCTGCGCCCGGTAGACCCGTTCGGCGGCTTGCGTGGACAGGCGCATGTGGCTGCCCGCCTGTGTGCCTGCCTGCATCAGGATCCGGTCGCCGCCGGTGATGCCGCCGGCGGTATTGAGAAGGATGCCGGTCAACTCGGAGCCCTGCCCGCGCGGGAAAAGCACTTTCATGCAACCGGATGTGCGCAGGTCAGCGAGTGCAGATGATAGGCCGCGGGACTTGGAATGCACCAGCGCCTCACCTATCGCGCGCGGCTGCTGCGGATCGTGCAGCCCTGATGATATTTTCGCCGCGATAGTGATGGTTCCCTCCGGCAGTTGTGCCCATTTCGTGGGTTCGGTCGCACAAAGGGCCGGAGCGGGGAAGCGGAACGCTCAAATTTCGGGCCAAGAGCGGTTTCGGGCGAAACGGAGGGCTAAAAGATGAGCGCCCAGCCCCCCTGGTGCCCAATAAGTAATCACGGGAGGACGGCTGCAAAGATTCTGAAACTCATCCTTCTAGGGCGATGACAGTCGCCATGCCGCTGCCGAGCTTTGTTGCCGCAGCACCGTCAGCCCAAGCCGGAGTTGAGCTCGAAGCGCATGGTCTTTGGGCTGACCGCGGGCGATTTGTATACTGCCATACTGACCTTATTGATTACGGCACGGCTGGCGGACGACTTTGTCGCGAAGCGGCGCGGATCGGTATTGAAAAGCGGGTCAAAGACCGAACTGACCCGTGCTGAACCGGTCGGGGCGGTTTCTGTCTGACACGATCGCGCCGGTCCGGCGAAAAAGTGCCGGAAAGGCGCATTTTCGCCCTTGACGCCACCGCGTGGCTTGCGTAATTCGCATCCCACTTCGGCGGTGTAGCTCAGTTGGTTAGAGCAGAGGAATCATAATCCTTGTGTCCGGGGTTCAAGTCCCTGCACCGCCACCACTTCCCCACAACAAATGATACTCGATCGCGGGATCGCGCCGGTGGGCAGCGGTATTCATTCGCGATGCCCGGGAACATTCCTGATGGCGCTAGCGCCT
>JAWVXM010000199.1:0-5030 GCA_033723255.1 Thalassovita sp. | reverse complement strand
CACCCGGTCGCGATGCTTCGGATCCATGTTTGCCTGCACCTTGAAGACAAATCCGGAAACCTTTGATTCCTCAGGTGAAATCTGTCGCGGTTCTGCCGACTGAATCTGCGGTTCGGGACCATATTGGGCGATGCCGTCCATCAGTTCCTTGACGCCGAAGGAATTGATCGCTGATCCGAACCAGATCGGGGTCATGTGGCCTTCCAGCACCGCCTGCGGGTCCAGCGCGGGCAGCAGTTCGCGCGCCATTTCGACCTCTTCGCGCAGCTGGTCGATCAGGTTCTCCGGCACGTGTTCGGCGAGTTTTGGATCGTCCAACCCATTGATTTCGATCGTTTCCGCCACCCTGTTGCGATCGGCGCGGTCCATCAGTTCGAGCCGGTCGTTCAGCATGTCGTAGCAGCCGATGAAATCGCGACCCACGCCGATCGGCCAGGAGGCCGGGGTCACGTCGATGGCCAGGTTTTCCTGGATCTCGTCGATGATGTCGAACGTGTCGCGGCTTTCGCGGTCCATCTTGTTACAGAAGGTCAGGATCGGCAGGTCGCGCAGCCGGCAGACCTCGAACAGTTTGCGGGTCTGGCTTTCCACCCCCTTGGCGCCGTCGATCACCATCACCGCCGCATCCACCGCCGTAAGCGTGCGATAGGTGTCTTCGGAAAAGTCCGAGTGGCCGGGCGTGTCGACAAGATTGAACCGGAAGTTCTTGTAATCGAACGACATTGCCGAGGCGGAAACCGAAATCCCGCGGTCCTTTTCCATCTGCATGAAGTCCGAACGGGTGCGCCGCGCCTCGCCCTTGGCGCGCACCTGCCCGGCCATCTGAATCGCGCCCCCGAAAAGCAGGAACTTTTCGGTCAGCGTGGTCTTACCGGCGTCGGGGTGCGAAATGATCGCGAAGGTCCGGCGGCGGGCGATTTCAGGCGGCAATGCGGGGCGGTTCGAGGCGGTGTCTAGCATGATGGCGCATATATTGACGCGCGTGTCGCTTGGCAAGCTTGGCAACGACCTCATGCGGCAAAGTTCTTTGGGCTTTTGCCGCATTTGTAGCGGCAAACGGTACGGATCGCACGCCTGCCCCGAAAACGCCCCTTCTGAAACGGTTTAACGCGACTCTGAAGCCCTATGTCTGACGATCAGGACATCGCAGGGGGGATTGCGCATCAGGTCGCTGGCAACACTGCCGAGAATGGCGCGGTGTTGCCCGACGCGGCCGTGGGCGCCTACGACGATCAGATGCGCGTCTTCCCGTCGCGCCACGTCCCCCAGAACGCTTGCCGCGCTGCCTTCGACAATCTCGGTGTCGGCCAGACCTTCCGGAAGGTCCGAGATGTCGCGCCAATGGGCATCGTTCTGGATCGGTTCCTTGCTGAAACTGCGCAGCAGTTCATCGGCGTTACCGGTCTGAGCGAGCATCCCGCGATACGGCACCTGTAGCGCATGAACCGGTCGGATGCGCGCGCCCGGCGCAAGCACGGCCGCCAAGCCAGCACCGGCCGTCGAATTCGGCGAGAAGTCCGCGCCAAGGATGATGGTTTCATAAGGGCGTTCATCGCGATCCGCCGCCAGCAGGACAGGCACTTGCGTCAGACGAGTAATCCTCTGCGCTGTGGTTTCGCGCACCAGATCCAGGAAGCTGCGATCGCGATGCGGCCCCATGATCAGCAGATCGGCCTTTTCCCTATCGACGCAGGCGATGATATCACCGGTCGGGTCGCCACGAAGGACGCGGACCTCATATTCCACGCCGTCGCCGATTGCCTGCGCGAAAGTCTCCAGGGACTTTTTCGCCGCATCGGTGATATCCCTGACGATTGGCAACGGCACGGCATCGTCGATCACGCTGAACACGACAAGCCGAGCCTTGTGCGCCCGCGCGATGGCGAAGCCGCGACGCAGCGCGTGGTCGCTGCGATCGGACAGGTCTGTTGCCGCGATAATCGTGTCGATCACATGAACACCCGATCTGAACCTTTCAAATCAGGATGCCTTTCCCGATCCGCAGCTGTCAAGACCACGCTCAGGCCGCCCCGGGTGTGGCAGGCCGCAGGGCATCGACGGCGAACGGCGGCGAAATATTGCGCCTCGGTCCGCCTTTCCGGCCACGGCACGCAATGGTGCTTCATCGTGCCGGATTGTGACCCCGGTCAGCCGGTCGAGGCGCGGCGCAGGGTGGCGGTCACATCGGTGCCATCCGCCTTCATCAGGTCGAAATCCAGGTAGGATCGGTCGGAATGGCGCAGGCGGCCGGAATGCAGCCGCGCGGCCACCTCTTCGGGCAGGATCGGCGAACTGCGCAGATCGGCCAGAAGGGTTTCGGCGGCGATGCCTTCGGCATAGATGATCTGGTGATCGTCGAACAGCAGCTGGTAATATTCGACGAAACCGCCATCGGTACGGGTCACGGTGGACCCGTTGACCAGGTCGCGCGCCTTGATCAGCACTTCGGACCGCCCTGCCCCGAGCTCATCCGAGCGCTGGTAGACGAACAGGCGGTGATCGGGGCTGACCACGAGATCATTGGTATTGTGCAGCGCCCCCGCGGCGATATGGACCGGCGCGAATTCCCCCATCGCCCGCACGGCGGTCTGACCGATCCAGCGGATTTCCTGCGGGCCGTCATCGCGGGTCAGCACCCGGTCGCCGGCCTTCAGGTCTTCGACCCTGCACTGTTCGCCGCTTGCCATGGTGATATGGGTTCCGCGGGTGAAGCTGGCGCAGGCGAATTCGCCCAACTTGGCGCGGGCGTTTTCGACATCGATCCCGACCAGCACCAGTTCTTCCTTGGGCTTCAGCGGCGCCAACGGCAGCGCATGGACTTCGTCGACGTGGCCGTCATCATCCACTTCGACAAAGACCAGTAGCTCAGTGGTGACCCCCTGCGGCGACATGAAGGTCAGGCAGCTGTCGAGATGGATCGTCGCGCCCGGCCGGCCGGTTTCGGTATTGCCGGTGATCGTGAACACGCCATCGGCGCCGGGCGCAAGCGCCAGGCGGGCCGAACGCGCGGCCGGGCGTACGAAATAGGTGTCATCCAGCACCAGCTCATCGGCGAAGGACAGCGGATCACCCAGATTCGCCCCGTGCGACACAACCATCGCACTGCAACGGTAGACCGGCAGGGTGAAGATCGAACTGGGATTGAAATCATTCATGAGCACACTTTCTTGCCGGCACCGTCGGCGAATTTAGTCACCATTTTGATTAAAATAGAAATATGGCGCAATAGGTTCAACGGGACGGCCTTTTGCTGGCGTTTGCCTTTCGGACAGGTCACTATGCAAAACGGTACGCCAAGTTGGCGTTTTAGAAACAATAATGGGGAATAAGACGAAATGGATCTGGGAATCGCAGGCAAGAAAGCCCTGGTATGCGCATCCAGCAAGGGATTGGGCCGCGGCTGCGCCGAGGCGCTGGCCGAGGCGGGCGTGAACCTTGTCATGAACGCGCGCGGCGCCGAGGCTCTGGAAGCCGCCGCCGAGGCGATCCGGCAGAAACACGGCGTCACGGTCGAAACCGTTGCCGCCGATGTCACCACCGAAGAAGGCCGCGCCCAGCTTCTGGAAGTCGCCGGCCAGGTCGATATCCTTGTCAACAACGCCGGCGGCCCGCCCCCGGGCATGTGGACCGACTGGGACCGCGAAGATTTCATTAAGGCGCTGGACGCCAACATGCTGACCCCGATCGCGCTGATCAAGGCACTGGTGCCGGGGATGATGGAACGTGGCTGGGGCCGCGTCGTGAACATCACCTCGCAATCTGTGAAGGCGCCGATCCCGGTGCTGGGCCTGTCCAATTCGGCCCGCGCCGGTCTGACCGGTTATGTCGCCGGCACCTCGCGCCAGGTCGCGGGCAGCGGCGTGGTGATGAACAACCTGCTGCCGGGAATCCACGCGACCGACCGCGCGCTGTCACTTGATACCGCCGTGTCGCAGCAGCAGGGCATCAGCATGGAAGAAGCCAAGGCCAACCGCTGCGCATCGATTCCCGCCGGCCGCTACGGCACGCCCGAGGAATTCGGCGCGATGTGCGCCTTCCTGTCTTCGCAGCATGCCGGTTTTATCATCGGCCAGAACATCCTGCTGGATGGCGGCGGCGTGAACACCACGCTGTAAGCCGGACCCGAAGAATCGGTTCCGACGGCCGCGCCCGCACGGGCGCGGCCTTTTTGCTTGCAGTCCGGCGCCGTTGTCATCCGATCACGCTTGCGCGACATAATCGCCCTCCTCCATTGCCGGAGGCGAATTTCCCGCTTATCTCGCTGGTTCAGCGACGATGAGGGGACGACGATGAGGGGACACCGTGATGAAGCATGAATCGGTTCAGGACTATTACGGCAAGGTGCTGCAGGGCAGCGACGATCTGCAGACCAATGCCTGCTGTTCCCCAGACGACATGCCCGGTTACGTCAAGGACGTGCTGCGCAACATCCATGACGAGGTGATGACCCGCTATTACGGCTGCGGTCTGGTGATGCCGTTGGGGCTGAAGGGCGCGCGGGTGCTGGACCTGGGCTGCGGCGCGGGGCGCGATGTCTATGCGCTGGCCCAGCTGGTCGGCCCCGAGGGCCGGGTCGTCGGTGTCGACATGACCGCCGAACAACTGGCCGTGGCCGAGGCGCACAAGGACTGGCACGCCGAGAAGTTCGGCTATGCCAACGTGGAATTCCACCAAGGATACATCGAGGAGCTGGACAAGCTGGAGCTTGAGCCCGGATCCTTCGACGTGATCGTGTCGAATTGCGTGGTGAACCTGTCGACCGACAAGCAGGCGGTGCTGAACGGCGCCCATAGCCTGCTGAAGCCGGGCGGCGAGATGTATTTTTCCGATGTCTATGCCGACCGCCGTGTGCCACCCGCGATGGCCGAGGACGAGGTGCTTTACGGAGAATGCCTGTCCGGGGCGCTTTACTGGAACGATTTCCTGACCTTTGCCCGGCGCGCCGGTTTCGACGATCCCCGACTGGTCAACCACCGGCCGCTGACCATTGAGAATCCGGGACTGGAAGAACGTGTACGGCCGTTGAAATT
>JAWVXM010000198.1:0-5053 GCA_033723255.1 Thalassovita sp. | reverse complement strand
GACAGGCCGGGCAGGGCATAGACCCACATCTGCGGCACCATGATGCGCCAGAACGCCTGCCGCCGGTTCATGCCATAGGCTTCGGCGGTTTCCATCTGGGCACGGGGCACCGCGCGCATCGCGCCGTAGAGCACGTTGGCGGCAAAGGCGCCGAAGACGATGGCGAAGGTGATCACCGCCAGCGAAAAACCATAGACCTCGTGCACCCATTGCGCGGCGGTGGAAAGCGGCGCCTTGGCCTGTGCGCAGACGACGAAATCGTTGCCCTGCCGGATCGGATCGGTCCAGTCGGGGCACAGCGTCTTGTGCCGGACCCATTCGATCGCCTGGTCGAAGGCGATCACGAAGAACAGGAAGAACGCGATGTCGGGCACGCCGCGGACGATCGCGATATAGCCCTTGCCGAACCAGCTGACCGGAAGAATGCGGGAGCGCGCCGCCATCGCGCCGCCAAATCCGAAGGCCAGCGCCACCGGCGCGGTGATCGCCAGCAACAGCAGCACCGTCCCGAAGGACAGATAGAAGGACATATGCTTGCCGGTGGTGAGATAGCACGAAAGCCAGCTCAGGCCGGAAAGCGTGTCGGGATCTGCGCAATAGCTGAAAATGGCGGGCCTCGCTTGGGCGGTGCGGTCGTGTGAGTATTTTGGGAACAGAGAAGGGGGAAGGGTGCGCCTTCCCCCGGGGACCTAGGCGCTTAGAAGGTGGCGCCGATTTCCCACTTTTCGATCAGCGCGTTCAGGCTGCCGTC
Source organism: Thalassovita sp. (assembly GCA_033723255.1). Classification (GTDB taxonomy): domain Bacteria; phylum Pseudomonadota; class Alphaproteobacteria; order Rhodobacterales; family Rhodobacteraceae; genus Thalassobius. Next base: position 4,302 of record JAWVXM010000198.1, on the reverse strand, counting down.
GTCTTTCATCGACTGGATGGCGGCGTCGAACTTGGCTTTCAGCGCGCCGTCGCTTTCGCGCACGCCCATGCCGACACCGCCGCCGATCAGTTCTTCCTTGGCCAGTAGCATCAGGTCGCCGTCTTCATCGGCGATCGGCTGCAGGTAGCTCTTGTCGGCCAGAACCGCGTCGGCTTCGCCGTTGCGCACGGCGGCAATGGTTTCGTCGGGAGAGGCGAATTCAACCAGCGTCGCACCCGAAGCGGCGACAAAGGACGCCTGGATGGTGCCGGTCTGCGCCGCGATCACCGCGCCGGACAGATCGAAATCTTCCGACATCGCCAGGTAGGCCGATGGATCGGGCTGGGTGTAGTTCTGGGTGAAATCGATCACCTCGTCGCGTTCGGCAGTGATCGACATGCCGGCGATGATGGTGTCGTAGTTGCCCGAAACCAGGTTGGGGATGATCGAATCCCATTCGTTGGTAACCCACTCGCAGGTCAGTTCGGCGCGCTTGCACAGCTCGTCGCCCAGTTCGCGTTCGAACCCGTCTACTTCACCGCTGTCGTTGATGAAGTTGTACGGAGGGTAGGCGCCCTCGGTGCCCATGCGGACCGTGTCGGCCATGGCCAGGCCCGCAGTCAGTGCCAGCGCGGCCGTGCTGAGGATCAGTTTTTTCATTATTTCTCTCCCGATGTTGAAGTTTGGTGTTTTCGGCCGCCCGCCGTCTCAGGCATGGACGGTGGCCGACAGAAACTGTTTCAGGCGTTCGCTTTTCGGGGCGCCGAAAAGCTGATCCGGCGGGCCCTCTTCCTCGATCAGCCCCTGGTGCAGGAACACCACGTGGCTGGAAATGTCGGAGGCCATTTTCATGTCATGTGTCACGATCAGCATGGTGCGCCCCTCGGCGGCCAGGTCTTTAATCACCTTGATCACTTCCAGTTCCAGTTCCGGGTCGAGCGCCGAGGTCGGTTCGTCGAACAGCAAGGCTTCGGGTTCCATGCACAGCGCCCGCGCGATCGCGGCGCGCTGCTGCTGGCCGCCGGACAGTTGTGCCGGGTAGGCATCGCATTTGTCGCCGATCCCCACCTTGTCGAGATAGCGCCGGGCCGATTGTTCCACCTCGCTGCGGTCGCGGCCCAGCACGGTGACCGGTGCTTCCATCACGTTTTGCAGGATGGTCATGTGGGCCCACAGGTTGAATTGCTGGAACACCATCGACAGGTTGGTGCGGATGCGCAGCACCTGTTTGGGATCGGCGGGCTGGCGCGCCAGGCCCTGGCCTTTCCATTTCACCGCTTCGCCCTTGAACAGGATGTCGCCCTGCTGGCTGTCCTCCAGAAGGTTGGCACAGCGCAGGATGGTGGATTTGCCCGACCCGGATGACCCGATCAGGGATACCACGTCCCCCTTGCGCGCGACGATGTCGACACCCTTGATCACTTCAAGCGCGCCATAGGCCTTGTGCAGGCCGCGGATTTCGATGACTGGATCTAGTTCGGACAAGGCGGCCCCTGATTATGTGTCCCCGTTTGGCGCACAGAATAGGATCGAAGGATCCGACCCGCGCAATCTGCAAATCGACGAATTTGGCCGGAGAATCATCAAAATGATCCGGCTATTCCGCAATTTGCTATGTCTTGATCAATTGGTAAAAGGATTTCAACCCTTCTGTTCGACCCGTTGCCGGGCCAACGCGCTGTCGCGGTCGTTGACGCCCAGGAAATTGGCAACCAGTCGCAGAACGGAATCTTCGTGGTGATCGCGTTTGCCATCGGCCAGAACCACCGTCCACAGCGCCTCGATCACGCCGATCCGGTCCTCATAGGCCACGGCGTCCTTGATCGCGCGGGTAAAGCGGACCGTGTCGGGGGCCTCGGCTTCCAGCCCTTCCGCCCGCGCGCGCAGCGCCCGGGCTTCGGCCGGGGGCAATCCGTACCGGGTTGCGACGATCCGGTCGATCAAGTCGATCTCTTGCGGATCGTAATGGCCGTCGGAACGGGCGACACGGACAAGAAGCGCGCTCAGCGCCAGTCGGGCATCGGTATCGTTCAGCGGGGCGCGGGCCGGTTGCACCAGCCGTTTCAGGAAATCGGCAAACATGATGGGGATATAGGGTGGAAACGGCGCCGCGCCAATGCGTGATCAGCCGCTTTCCTGTGCCCGTGTCCGCGCCGTCAGGTTGTCGGCCTGGCTCAGCCCCAGGGCGTGCTGTACGCGGGCGACGATTTCGGTTTCTTCCCGCGCCGGGCCGCCATCGGCCAGAACCACCTGCCACATCGCCTCCAGCGCCAGCATCCGGTCGTCGAAATCGACGCCTTCACGGATCAGTTCGGCGAAAATTTCGGTCGGGGGCGCGCGTTTTTCCAGCCTTTCGCAGGTGGCACGCATCTTGGCGGCCTCGACCGGGGTAATGCTGTTGAGCCGCGCCAACAGGGTGTCGATGCGCCGGATTTCCTCGGCCGTATAGTCCTGATCGGACTTCGCAACACGCACCAACAGCGCCCCGAGCGCCAAAGCCGCGTCCGGCTCCGGCAACTCCTCTTCGGTCTTGTGCCCGGTCAGGGCGCTGAGAAGATGCGCGAACATATCCCCAGATTAGCCCAATCCCGCGTCATTCAAGAAAAGAAAATCCGCAACCCAGCTGGTTGCGGATTTTTGTGGCAGGTTGGAGACAGCTTGTGATGCCGCGGAAGCGGGATCAGCCGTCATATCCGGCGACGATCACCAGGTCGCCCTGCGATACCGGATCGCGCAGCGCCTTGGCTTTCTGGTAGCCTTCCGATTCGTAGCAGGCGACGGCGGCCTCGTATCTGGGGAATTCGATCACCACTGTGCGGCCGCGTACCGTGCCTTCGCGCACTTCCTGTGCCCCGCCCCGGATCATGAATTTCGCGCCGTATTCCGCGAAGGGGGCGGCATTGGCCCGCTTGTATTCCTCGTAGGTTTCGGGGTCTTCGACATCGACATGCGCCACCCAATAGCCTTTTGCCATCTCATTCTCCTCCTGCAATTGCCGGGACGTTGACGCGATTCCGTGGAAAAGGAAAGGGAGAAACAAATTTTGCTTTAAGTAGAGTGAATGTCCGTGGATTCGCCTTTTTTGAAGCCAGGTTTTTCCCGATTCTGATGGCCTGATGCAGGCAGAAGGGCATCACCAGAAGCGAAAACCGTGCAGGGCACCATGGAGGAGGGAGCCATGGCGCGCATTGTGAATGGGATAGTGGAACGGCGAGGGGTGACGCGGGGCGCATGCGAGATCGAAGCGGTTCGGGACGACGCCCTGGCATTCGACTGGGACAGCGGCAACCTGCGCCACCTGGGCGGTCTGATGTCGACACTGGGACTCGATCTCGCGACGGCATTGCAGGTCTTCCTCAATGCAAGCCCCGAACGGTTCAACTACCTTGAACCAGAAGATGTGCTGCTGGAACAGTCCGGGCGCGTCGCGGCGCTGGATTGCCTGCATATGAAAATCAACTGCGGCTTCTATCTGCCTCATCCCGAAATCGGCCTGACGCCGGTGCGGGCCGAGGCCGACCAGTGGATTGCCCGGCAGGAAGCCGATCAATACAAGGGAATCGAGGGCCGCTGGATCTTCGATGCCGGCTACTTCAGTGCGATCTCCGATGGTGCTCCGCGACCCAGCGTGAAGCATCCGAGAGAGGACAGGAAGCCTCCGCTTTGGCGGACCCTGTTCGAACCTATATGGTTGCGGGGCTGAGAGATCGGTGCAGGCCCGTCCGGCCGATTTCGGCAGAAGACAGTGTTCCGATGTGATTTCCCAAGGTTTCCAAGATGACCGGCGGGTGATCAGGCCCGCCCGGTCAGCCGATTATACCAGCCGTGACGCTTCCACCGCGGCGCGGATGAAATCTGCAAACAGCGGATGCGGATCGAAGGGTTTCGATTTCAGTTCCGGGTGGAACTGTACGCCGATGAACCACGGGTGATCCTGCCATTCCACGATTTCCGGCAGCCGCCCGTCCGGCGACATGCCCGAGAAGTTCAGCCCGCAGGCTTCCAGCTTGTCGCGGTACTTGATGTCGACCTCGTAGCGGTGGCGGTGGCGTTCGTCGATCTCGGTGCCGCCATAGACTGCGGCCACTTTCGACCCCGCGGTCAACGCCGCGTGATAGGCGCCCAGACGCATCGTGCCGCCCTTGTCGTCGTCGGGCCGGCGCGCGATCGTCTGGTTGCCCTGCACCCATTCCTTGAGGTGGTAGACGACGGGCTCGAACCGCTTCTTCCCGGCTTCGTGGTCAAACTCCTCCGACCCGGCATCCTTGATGTTGGCAAGGTTGCGGGCGGCTTCGATCACCG
>JAWVXM010000197.1:0-5058 GCA_033723255.1 Thalassovita sp. | reverse complement strand
GCTCCAACCGCCGCTTCCACAAGCAGATCCACCTGGCGTCGCATAACCGCTACCTGGTGCAGCAGCTTGACCTCGTTTATCGGACCATGGCGCTGATGGCGACGACTTCGCTGGCGGCGGAAGGGCGCGGCGAAAGGGCGCTGGCGGAACATGCCGCAATCGTCGATGCGATCGAAAAGGGCGATGAAGATAGTGCCTATGACGCCGTGAAGGCGCATATCTCAACCGCTTTCGTGACCCGACTGAAGCAGGATTCGCGGGCCAATGACTGACCGGGGGCGACCGGGTTTCATCGACAGTCCGTGTTTCGTCTTGTCCCAGTAAAAGGGCTGGAACACCAATTCGATCAGCGCCTTGTAGGCGGCGAAGACACCGAGCGGGAAATAGACGTGCAGCGTCGGGAGCCAGGGCACAAGATGCCGGTGACCCGGCCCTGCCACGGCCCGGAGCGCGAAAACCATCGTGCAGGCTTCCACCGTGAAGAAAAGATAGCTCAGATCGCGGATCAGGCCGGTTGATGTCAGGCCGGTCAGAGGGTGCGGAATTCCCAACACGATCAGCCAGCAGGACCACAGCAACGGCGCCAGGAGGAACTGCGACAGCGCGGTGACGAAATGCAGCTGGAAGCCGAGGAACTTCCAGGCCCCCATCTGCCGCAGCAGCATCCGTGGCGATCGCATGTGAACCAGATAGGTCACCATATAGCCCTTCAGCCAGCGCGACCGTTGCTTGATCCAGGGGATGATATGGCAATTGGCCTCTTCTCCGGTGACCGTCGCCAACATCTCGGTACGATAACCGTGGCGGGCCAGGCGAAACCCCAGATCGGCATCCTCGGTCACGTTATGGGCATCCCACCCCCCAAGGAGTTCCAGCACGCCGCGGCGGAAAAACAGGGTGGTGCCACCGAGGGGAATGGCGAAACCCAGCCGCGCCATGCCGGGCATCATCACCCGGAACCAAGTGGCGTATTCGATGGTGAAACAGCGCGCCAGCCAATTTTGCCGCGCGTTGTAGTAATCCAGAACGCCCTGCAGGCAGACAAGATCGTCCGGCGCGGTCATGAACCGCGCGGCCACCCGGTCGATCTGATCGGGTTCGGGCGCATCTTCGGCGTCGTAGATGCCGATGATGTCGCCCCGGCAGAAATCCAGCGCGTAATTCATCGCCCGCGGTTTGGTGCGCGGCTGGCCGTCGGGCACGATCACCACCCGCATCCAGCCGGGCAGGTCGGCATCGGCCAGCGCCTCCCGTGTCAGCCCGTCCGTTTCTTCGAGGATCAGCACCACGTCGAGCAGTGCCTTGGGATAGGTCAGCCGCTGCAGCCGTTTCACCAGCACCTGCGCGACTTCCCGCTCCCGGAACAGCGGCACGAGTATCGACACCTTCGGGCGTTTCGATGGCGTTGACCGCCGTTCTGGGGCCTCGACCGTCGCTCGGGCCGGGCGGGACATGAAGGACAGGAAAGAAACGGTTTTCAGGATGGCCGCGATCACCAGCGTGACGCAGGCCCAGAACAGCAGCAGGGTGAACAGGGGCCGGGGGAAGACGAACAACAGCGCGGCGAGCCCAGTCAAGGCAAGGAAGATCAGGCGCAGGCGTGCCGTGCCGGTGCTGCCCCATGTCCGGCAGCTTTCCGCGGCCGGTACCCGGGCCGCGGCCGCGCGGGTCAGGGCAGCGCGGAAGTGATCGGCGATCCGCGTCTGGATCGCCTGTTCCTGCGCCAGCACGAGGAGGATGTCGCCGGTCGCGCCCGGCAGGCCCAGATTGGCGGGGCTGAAACCATCGGGCCTGCTGGTGGCGATCACCATGCGCCCGTCCTGCCGGAACAGCGGCAGCGTCGCGTGTTTCAGGCAAAGTTGCGGATCGAACCGGTTCAGAAACTCCGGGTCGGGTGCGAGCGCATCCGGGTCGAGATAATCCAGATCAAGCCAATCCGCATGCAGCCGCAGGGACTGTTCTTTGCTCAGAATTCCCTGCGCCACCAGCAACTCGCCCAGCGTGCACTCCGCCCGCGCCAATTCGCCATAGGCGGCCAGGAGTTGGGCCGCTGACAGCGTCCCGCTGTCCAGCAGGAACTGACCGAAATTCCGCGATCTTTCCCTGAACGCGATGCGTTGCGCGACATGCATGGCGCAGCCCCCCGCAAGTGAACACCTTGCAGGCAGCTTCGCGCAGCTTGGTTAAGGCTGGATTAACCGCGTTTGATCAGGCCTTGGCCCGTTCCGCCATCGACTCCGCGAAGCGTTCGAACAGATAGAAGCTGTCCTGCGGGCCGGGGCTGGCTTCGGGGTGGTGCTGCACCGAGAAGACCGGGCGGTCGGCGATGCGGATACCGCAGTTGGACCCGTCGAACAGCGACACGTGGGTTTCCTCGACGCCTTCGGGCAGGCTCTGGCTGTCCACCGCGAAACCGTGGTTCATCGAGGTGATTTCCACCTTGCCGGTTTCGTGTTCCTTGACCGGGTGGTTGGCGCCGTGATGGCCGTGGTTCATCTTCACGGTCTTGGCGCCAAGCGCCAGCGCCAGCATCTGGTGGCCAAGGCAGATGCCGAAAACCGGCAGGTCGGTCTCCAGAACGCCTTGGATCATCGGCACCGCGTATTTGCCGGTTGCGGCCGGGTCGCCCGGGCCGTTGGACAGGAAGACGCCATCGGGATTGTGGGCCAGAACTTCTTCGGCGGTGGCGGTGGCGGGCAGCACGGTCACGTCGCAGCCGGCCGAGGCGAGGCAGCGCAGGATGTTGCGCTTGGCGCCGAAATCGACGGCAACGACCTTGTGCTTGGGCGCGGTCTGGCGGCTGTAGCCTTCGGGCCAGGCCCACCGCATTTCATCCCAGTGGTAGGATTGCGCGCAGGTCACGTCCTTGGCCAGATCCATGCCTTCCAGCCCGGCGAATTCGCGCGCCTTGGCGACCAGCGCCTCGATGTCGAAATTGCCTTCCGGATCGTGGCACAGAGCCACGTTCGGGGCGCCCTGCTGACGGATGGCGCGGGTCAGCCGGCGGGTGTCGACGCCGCCGATGGCGATCCGGGCGCGGCTGGACAGCCAATCGGTCAGGTTCTGTACCGCGCGCCAGTTGCTGGGTTCGGTCGGATCCCATTTCACCACCATGCCCGCGGCCACGGGATCGCCGGTTTCGTCATCGTCGGGGTTGACCCCCACATTGCCCACATGCGGGAAGGTGAAGGTGACGATCTGGCCGGCATAGGACGGATCGGTCATGATCTCCTGATAGCCGGTCATCGCGGTGTTGAAGCAAAGCTCTGCCTGCGCCGTCCCGGTTGCGCCGAAGCCGGTGCCGTAGAAGATGGTGCCGTCGGCAAGGGCGAGGCAGGCGGTCGGGCGGGTGTCGGGCTGCTGGGCCATGGGCGAGTCTCCGGGGGTGGCGGCAAATTGGCGGATATCTACGGCTGGCGCGCCCAAGGGTCAAGGCCCGTCGGGGGCAATAGGGGCCGGTTTCAGCCGTGATTGGAACATATAGGGGGTACCTCTGGATAGGTTGTAACCCGGGCCGCAATTGAGTAGGTTCGGCGGCTATCGGAAACCCTAGGGGATGGGACGACATGGATATGCGCGAACGGGTCAACACGGCCCTGAAACAGGCCATGAAGGACAAGGCGACAACGCGGCTGGCGACTTTGCGCCTGATCAACGCCGCGATCAAGGACCGCGATATTGCCGAGCGCGGCAATGGTAATGAAGAAGGCGTCGGCGATACCGAAGTGCTGGCGATCCTTGGCAAAATGGTGAAGCAGCGGCAGGAAAGCGCGCGCCAGTACGAAGAAGCCGGCCGGCTTGACCTGTCCGAGCGCGAAGAGGCCGAGATCGAGATCATCGAGGAATTCCTGCCGCGCAAGCTGAACGAGGACGAGGTGAGCAAGGCGATTTCGGCCGCGATTACCGATGTCGGCGCCGATTCGATTCGCGACATGGGCAAGGTGATGGGCGCATTGAAGGCGCAATATACCGGCCAGATGGATTTCGGCACGGTTGGTCCGAAGGTCAAGGATCAGCTCAGCGCGGCGAACGGCTGAGCCCGGACAAACCGATTTGCGTGAAAGGCCTCCGTGCGACGGGGGCCTTTTCGTTTTGGACCCTCCGCAAGCCATGATCGGCGGTGCAGGTTACCGGCACGGGGCGCGAAGCCTCATGGCGCGTGCCTGTCAGCGGCCTTGCGCCAGTCCGAAAGCCTCTCCTGCAATTCGCCGAACAGTGCCTTGCGTTCGTCCTCGGACAGGAAGGACCCGATTTCCACCGTCCGGCCATTGCCGGTCAGGGTGACATAGAACGGCACCGGCCCGCCGCTGACATGCATCTCGGCGCGCACCCAATAGATGTTGCAGGCCCATTCCTTGACTTCGCCGCGCACCGGCTTGTGGGTCAGGATCACCTGGTGATCCTGCAGCCGCAGTTCCTCGAAGATGTCGGCGTCGCGGTAGGATCGTTCCAGCCCCCACCAAAGCGCCGCGACCATCATCAGGATGAAGGGCAGGATGCCCCAGAGAAACACCGTGCCGATGAGCGCATAGAGCGGCATGGTCCCCAGCGTGAAGGCCAACAGGATCATCGCCGCGAATCCCTTGCGGGGCAGCGACCGGTACGGCCAGAGCCTCAGCCGGGTGTCCTGGGTGTCAGACCAACGATAAGGCATGGTTCAGGTATAGGGGGCAGGGCGTGAATGTCGATGGCCGGATAGCCGGCAATTGCGGTTCCGCCGTCGCGGCGATTTGCGGGCGCTGAAGATGCAGGCGTTTCACGTTTCCCGTCAAAGAAAAAGGCCCCGCGGGTGCGGGGCCTTTCCTGGTTCGGTTACCGGGATCAGTGGGCGTGGCCCTTGTCCCAGTCTTCCTGCTTGGGCAGGGTTTCGAAGGTGTGCTCCGGCGGCGGGCTGGGCAGGGTCCATTCCAGCGTATCCGCGTATTCGTTCCAGTAGTTGTTTTCGGTCACTTTCTTACCCTTGAGCAGGGCATAGATGATGATGCCGAAGAACAGAACGAAGGAAGCGAACGAGATCATGGCGCCGACCGACGAGATCTTGTTCCAGTAAGCGAAGGC
>JAWVXM010000196.1:0-5080 GCA_033723255.1 Thalassovita sp. | reverse complement strand
GACAGCGTGACGCCGTCTTCGAGCGCGGTAAGCTCCACGTAGATCACCCCGTTGGCACCCGTGGGCAGCAGATCCGACAGGGCGATGACATGCGGGGCGTCTTTGGCCAAACCCACCGATTCGCAATAGATCACGTCGCCGCTGCGGCCCGGCGGTTCGTGATGCACACGGATTTCGGCCAGCCCCGCGCCCGTCAGTTCCAGAAACACCCCGTCGAGATCGCAGGCCGCGTTCCATTTGCCGAGGTTGAACAGGTTGAAATAGCTGTCGAAGGACAGCTGGCTTCCAGGTGAGAGGCGGAATTCGCCCCGCGTATAGCTAAGCCCGACCGCCCCGTCTGTCCGGAAATAGAGCTCGTTTTCCGAGCAGATGCCCGGTTCCGGGAAAACGAGGTTTTGAAGGGTGATCATGGCGGGTCTCGTGTTGGACGGGGTCAGAAGTTGGCCTGCAATGTCTTGATGTAATCGCTCAGCGCGGGATTTGGCATCCCTTGCGGGGAAAACACGGCAAGAAGCCGCCGCGCGGCATCTATCGCCGGCACCGGGCGGGTTCTACGCATCTCGTCGATATCGGGGAAGAAGGCGTGTGTGCGGGCAAGGCGGTTCAGGTGGTCATGGATCGGGGCGAAGGCATCGGCCATCTGATCACGCTGTTCCTGCCCGAACATTTCGATGTCGCTATCGGGCACCGGTGAAAGGACCTGACCGTGGGTCTGAAGATAGAGCGACAGCGGATGGGCAACATGTGCCCCCAGATCACGGTTGGCCCGGTCCATCAGGGCGAAGGATGCCAGCGGCAGGCTGGTGTTTTCACGCCGGGCGGGCTGCGTGTCGGCGGGCAAGGCAAGGCCCGTTTGTGCGATGAAATCCTCGGCCGATCCGCCGGTTGCAAGGATATCGGCGTAATTGCGCAGGATCATCCGCCCGCCGGGCACGCGGTCCTGCCATGCCTGCACCACCAGCCGGTAATCGAAATGGATGCCGTCCCGGTACTGGGCAAACCCATCCTCCCACAGCGCAGGGGGCGTTTCCCCGACCTTCAGGCGCTGCCCGTGCCACGAGGTGATGTAGTCGTCCGGCCGGCGCAGGGCGCAATAGGTCTGGAATTTCGCCCCGGGGAAGACATCGCAAAGCCGCGTCACCAGCTCCGGGTCCACCTGGCCGAAATTAGAAAGGGCCTCGGAACACAGGATCATGGTATGCGGTTGCAGATGTTCCACCTGCTTGCGCAGGGCGCGGAACATCTGTGGCGTGGCGGGCAGCCCCTGGAACTGAGGCGGGATCGGGCGATCCGAGACATCGGCGATCATGCGATAGGCCAGCGCGCTGTGGGGTTCGCGGATCTGTATCGGCAGCTGTTCGAACGCCTCACCCGCACCAAGCGCGGATTTCAGGTTACCCGCGAAACCATGCGCTTCGACGCTAGGATAAAGGATACCCGCCCGCGCCAGCGGCAGCCAGTTGCGTGCCAGGAAGGCTTGCAGGGCGGTGGACCCCACCTTGTGATGACCGATATAGAGTATGATTTTCATGGTCGCGGGCGGTTGGGAAACGGTTGGCTTTCGGCTTTACGGCATCGGGGGTCTGGACAAAACCGGCAATTCACCGGCGGGACAGATCCTTGCGCAGATCGCGCAGGAAGCCGCGCACCGCGCGCGGCAGCAGCAGCGCGCGGATATTGCGGCGCACTTTGCGCAAGGTCGGCAGGGGCAGTTCGGTTTCGGGTATCGGGTGGGCGATCAGCATGTCCTGCAGGTCGGGAAAGAACGCATCCCGCCCGGTCATCCGGTTCAACGCGTCATGCACCGGCAGGAAGCTCTGGTAGAGTTCGCGGCGGGTCTCGGCACCGAACAGTTCGACTTCATCGTTACGGGGCAGGCGGGCAACATTGGTTCGGTGCAACAGGAAGCTGCGCAGGGCCAGCCGATCGGCCCGGTTCAGCACCTGATTGCCACGCCGCATGATTTCCATCGCCGCATAGGGCAGGCCGGGATTGGCGCGCGGCGGCATTACAAGGCCTGCCGGAAAATCCACGCCGACCTGTGCGGTGAAATCCTCGACCGCGCCGCCCGCCGCCAGAACATCGGCATAATTGCGCAGGTGGAACCGGGCCCGCGGGAACGCCGTTTGCCACGGGTAAATCATGGCGGCGAAATCGAAATGGATCGTGTCGCGGTATGCCAATGCGCCGCCATCGCGCAGCGGGGCAATCTTCTGGCCGAATTTCAACCGCTGCCCATACCATGACGCAAGGTACAGATCAGGTCGCCGCAGGGTGCAGTAGATTTCGACCTCGGCCCCGGAAAACAGCGTGGCGAGCTCTTCGATTTTCCCGGGCGCCTGTTTGGCGAAATTCGACATCACCTCGGAACACAGGATCACCGCCTTCGGTTGCAGCAGATCGATCTGGTGGCGCAGGCTGCGCAGCATTTCCCGGGCGGGTGGCAGGCCGCGCTGAAAATGGGGCATCGGGGTGCCGGTGCCGGCGCTGATCATGGCAAAGGCCAGCGCGTTGTGCGGTTCGCGCACGACCAGCGGCAGCTTCTTCGTCGTTTCCTTGCCGGTCAGGCAGCTGGCAAGGTTGCGTGACAATCCTTCGGCCTCCACCGCCGGGTAGAGGATCCCGGCCTCTGCCAGGGCGTGCCAGTTCCGCGCCATGTAGCCTTGCAGGGCGCTGGAGCCGGTTTTGTGGTGACCGATGTAAAGAACGACCTTCATGCGGTTATGTACATTCTTCTGTGGAATGTTCTTTCTATAGTTATGTTGTCGGCATCGAGGAAGGCGGTTGCCATTCGGATGCGGGCAGGGTCTATCAGGACCGGTATCGGGAAGGGGCGTTTCCGCGCTGGGGTCATATGGTTGATGAGATTGTTATTCACCTGGGGGACTGCAAGACCGGCACCACGTCGATCCAGTCCGTTCTGGCGGCAGGGGCGTGGGAAAGCGATGCCGGGGACATCTGTTACCCGGCACGGTTCAATCATATCCCGCTGGCCAAGACCCTGACCATGCCGGGGGAAACCGACAAGCAGGAAAAACGGTTCACGAAACTGCGCCGGCGCATGGACCAGAGCGACGCGGCTCACGGGGTGGTGTCGGCCGAGCATTTCGAATTCGTCGATCCGGAATTGCTGCATGACGCGTTGCAGCGTCACCTGCCGGGCTACATGAGCCGTATCCGCCTGATCGCCTATGTCCGGCCGCATGCGGATCGCTTGCTGTCGAGCTTTGCAGAGCGCAACAAAAAAGGACGGTTCATGAAATCCCTGCCAGCGCTGCACGACGTGATGCTGGCAAATGGCAAGCTGCTCTATGCCCCGCGGTTCCGCAAATGGCGCGCCGTCTTCGGTGACAGTTTCACCCTGCGCCCGTTTCTGCGCGACCAGTTGTATCAGGGCGACGTGGTGCAGGATTTCTTCCGCTTCGTTCTGGGCAGCCGTGATTTTCGCATCACGCGCGACGTTGACCGGAACAGATCCCTGTCTGTCGAAGACATCGCCATGCTGCGGGCGTTTCACCGGGTTTTTCGTGCACAGGATCATGCCCTGAAAGATCAGCAGAAGGCGTTCGGCTGGTTCATGTCGAATGACCTGTCCGAGCGCCCCGATCCCGGGGCAACGCGCCCGCGGCTGCACCGGGCGCTGGCGGAAAGGGTGGTCGAGGCCTATCGCGCCGATGCCATGGCGCTGGACGCGGAATTCTTCGATGGCACGCCGATGCAGGATGCGCTGGAAGCCGCGCCCGGCAAAGCGGCGGAGCAGCCGCAATCCTTTGCCCCCGAGGACCATTTCAGTGCCGCCGAGATCCGCAGATACGAGGCGCTGGCGGCGTTTCTGAAACACCTGATCGAATCGGATCCGCGCCATTTCCTCTGGGCGGTCCGCCCGGAGGAGCAGCGGCGGGCCGAGCCGCCGCGGGATTCCGAAACCTGAAGCGGAACGGTATCAGACGATGCTGAGATCGTCGGCCAGCCCGCTCAACGTGCCGACCCCGGTGAGGGTGATCATGTTGCCGTTGCCGAAATCGAAAATCACGTCGCTGCCGCTGAGATCGGCATAGGTCGACACGACCTGATCGGCGGTCAACGTGCCGCTCCACAGCTTGTCGTCGATGCGCAGGGAATCGGTTCCGATTTCATAATCGGTGATCGTGTCGGCATCGATATCGCCGCTCTTGAAGATGAACACGTCCCGACCGGCGCCACCGGTGGCGATGTCGTCACCACCGCGCAGGCGGATGTAATCGCGGCCATTGCCGCCAACCACCGTGTCGGCCCCGCTGGCCCCGCTTTCGCGGCTGTCGTTGAACCGGTCATTACCGTCGCCCAGGTCGGCATAATCGGTGCCGCGCCCGCCATAGATCTTGTCCTTGTCGTCGCCGCCATACAGCCGGTCGGTGCCGGCGCCGCCCTTCAGCGTGTCTTCGCCGCTGCCGCCATAGATGCTGTCATTGCCGCCGCGGCCCCAGATCCGGTTATCCGCGTCGTTGCCGGTCACCGCGTCATTGCCGCTGCCGGCGATCAGGCGTTCCAGCACCGTGCCGCGGGCAATACCGACATTGCCGGTCAGCCCGCCGATATCGGAAACGCTTTCCGCGTTCATGTCGATGCGGTCGTTGGTGGTGGAGAAGGACAGGTTCAGCATATCGATGCCGCCCTGGTCATAGATCGTCAGGGCCATCGGGCCGTCAGCGTAGAAATCGCTGCTCAGGCTGTCAGTGGCCAGGCCCTGGAAATAGGTGCCAAGGTAGTTGCCAAGGTTGCTGTTGGCACCCCAGACGGTATTGCCCGCCGTGACCGTGGACACGCCATAGAGATTCTGAATCGCGAGAATATCGGCCATCATCGCCGTGGCTGGCAGCGCATAGCTCGCGTTGATATTGGTGTTCTGTGTCTGCGAAAAATAGGACATGATCGACATCTGATAGCTGTCATTGGCGAAGATCGCATCGGTGCCGAAAGTTGCGCCGCCGTTATAATAACCCTGATGGCCCAGCCCGAGCGCATGACCGATTTCGTGGATATAGGTCGTCAGCCAATAAGAATCGACTGTGTATGGACTGCTCAGCCAGTTCGTCGAGAT
>JAWVXM010000195.1:0-5100 GCA_033723255.1 Thalassovita sp. | reverse complement strand
GTACTGGTTGACGGCGCTGTCGGACGGCGGGGATTTCTTTAATCTTTTCCGCTATATCACTTTTCGCGCCGGCGGCGCTTTCATGACCGCGCTCCTGTTCGGCTTTCTGTTCGGCCCGCCGCTGATCAACGTGTTGCGCCGTCGCCAGGGAAAGGGCCAACCGATCCGAGACGACGGGCCGGAAAACCATTTCGAAAAGGCCGGCACGCCGACCATGGGCGGGCTGCTGATCGTGGGGGCGCTGCTGAGTTCGACGATCCTGTGGGCGCGGCTCGACAATCCATTCGTCTGGCTGGTGCTGTTCGTCACCATCGCCTTCGGTCTGATCGGGTTCGCCGATGATTACGCCAAGGTCAGCAAGCAGAACACCAAGGGCGTGCCGGGCAAGCTGCGGCTTTTGCTGGGCTTCGTGATCGCGGGCATCGCCGGTTACTGGGCGACGGCGTATCATCCCGAGGCGCTGCAATACCAACTGGCCCTGCCGGTGTTCAAGGATACGCTTCTCAACCTCGGGCTGATCTTCATTCCCTTCGCGATGGTGGTGATCGTGGGATCGGCCAACGCGGTGAACCTGACCGATGGGCTTGACGGGCTGGCGATCATGCCGGTGATGATCGCATCGACCGCTCTGGGCATCATCGCCTATGCGGTTGGCCGGGTCGACTTCACCGAATACCTCGACGTGCATTACGTGCCGGGAACGGGCGAGATCCTGATCTTCGTCGCGGGGCTGGTCGGCGGCGGCCTTGGTTTCCTGTGGTACAACGCGCCGCCGGCGGCCGTCTTCATGGGCGATACCGGGTCGCTGGCCTTGGGCGGGGCGCTTGGCGCCATCGCGGTGGCGACCAAGCACGAAATCGTCTGGGCCGTGATCGGCGGGCTGTTCGTGGTCGAGGCGCTGAGCGTGATCATCCAGGTGCTGTATTTCAAGCGCACCGGCAAGCGGGTGTTCCTGATGGCGCCGATCCATCACCATTACGAAAAGAAGGGCTGGGCCGAGCCGCAGATCGTGATCCGGTTCTGGATCATCGCGCTGATCCTGGCGATGATCGGGCTGGCGACGCTGAAGGTGCGCTGAGGCGGGTGTCGAATTGTGCGCGCCTTTGGCGCGCGCAGGTTTGTCTCGTCGCGGGCCCCTGGCCCTCTCCTCGGGGTTTCGCGCTGCGCGCGGGAGTATTTGGACCAAGAAGAAGGGCAGGGGCTGCGGAAATGGGGAAGAGGTCATGATACCTGTCACGGGATTCGAAGGGCGCAAGATTGCCGTTCTGGGGCTGGGCCGGTCGGGGCTGGCGGCGGCGCGGGCGCTGCGTGCTGGCGGCGCGATCCCGGTTTGCTGGGACGACAATCCGCAGGCGCGGGAACGGGCCGAGGCGGAAGGGTGCGAGACCAGCGATCTGGGTCGGGTCGGGGCGTTCGACGACATTGCCTGGCTGGTGGTCAGCCCGGGCATTCCGCATCTTTATCCCGAACCCAACAAGGTGGTCGCTGCTGCGTGGGACGCGGGCGTGCCTGTCGACAATGATATCGGGCTGTTCTTCCGCTCGCTTGGGGCGGGCGACTGGGACCATTACGACACCCCGCCACGGGTGATCGCGGTGACCGGATCGAACGGCAAGTCGACCACATCGGCGCTGATCCATCACGTGTTGGAAGAAGCGGGCAAAAGGGTGCAGCTTGCCGGCAATATCGGCCGCGGCGTTCTGGATATCGACCCGCCCGAGGATGGCGAGGTGATCGTGTTGGAACTTTCCAGCTACCAGACCGAACTGGCCC
The DNA here is from genome assembly GCA_033723255.1 of Thalassovita sp. Classification (GTDB taxonomy): domain Bacteria; phylum Pseudomonadota; class Alphaproteobacteria; order Rhodobacterales; family Rhodobacteraceae; genus Thalassobius. Next base: position 3,327 of record JAWVXM010000195.1, on the reverse strand, counting down.
GCGCCCTGACCCCCGATATCGCTGTGTTCACCAACCTGTCGCCCGACCACCTGGACCGGCATGGCGGCATCGGTGGCTATTTCGCCGCCAAGCGCCGGCTGTTCGCCGAGGGCGGGCCGGACCGGGCGGTGATCGGGGTGGATGAAAAGGAAGGGCGCTGCTTGGTCAACCAGCTGTCTCATGGCCCCGTCGATGACCGGGTGATCCGGGTGTCGGCCGCTGGCAAGCTGACCGGTCCGGGCTGGAACGTGTTTGCCCGCAAGGGATATCTGAGCGAATACCGCAAGGGGCGGCAGGCCGGGTCGATCGACTTGCGTAACATCACCGGGCTGCCCGGGGCGCATAACCATCAGAACGCCTGCGCCGCCTATGTGGCCTGCCGGACACTTGGCATTGCGCCGCGCGTCGTCGAGGCGGCCTTTCACAGCTTTGCCGGGCTGCCCCATCGCAGCCAGACCATCGCGGAAAAGGATGGGGTCCGGTTCGTGAACGACAGCAAGGCCACCAATGTGGACAGCGCCGAAAAGGCGCTGCGGTCTTTCGAGAATATCCGCTGGATCTGCGGCGGATTGCAGAAAGACGGCGGGCTTGGCGGGTTGGGTGATGCGTTGGGAACGGTGCGCAAGGCCTATGTGATCGGGCGCGAGGCGGCTGCCTTCGCTCTGCAGTTGGAAGGCTGCGAGGCGGAGGTCTGCACCACGATGGAACAAGCCGTTGCCTGCGCGATCGAAGACGCGGAAGCGGGCGACACGGTTCTGCTGGCCCCGGCGGCGGCGAGTTTCGACCAGTACGACAATTTCGAACAGCGCGGCGAGGATTTCATCCGCTGCGTGAAAGCGGTGTTAGGGCTCTGATCCTTCCCCTCGTGTCCTCAGCGGACCAGCTTGGGAGGTTCGGGCAGGCTGATGCTTGCCTCCCCAAGGGATGCGCCAAGAGCAACCCAGCCGATGATACCGATGACCGCCAAGGCCGTGGCGAACACGATTCCATTCAGAAGGCTGCGCTGGACGGATTTCGCGATCCGCTTTCGTTCGAGTTCTTCATTATAGGCAACGTACATCTTTTCGTCTCTCCGTTACCCCCCACTTGTAATCATAAATTGTGATTGCGGCTTTTTCGGGGCAAAGTCGAACATCACCCGACAGGCAGTCGGGCGCCTTGCAGCAAGTTCAGTGCCATCCGTCGCTGGGCTTGATCGGGTAACATGACCTCGGTCAAAGACACACTTGCCGCGATCCTTCATCTTTTCCCAATGCAAGGCCATTCAGGATAGGGGTGCTGGACGGCGAAGGGGGAATGATGGCACAGCAAACGATCGTTTCGGTGGGGCCGAAACAACTGGAAGGGATATTGCGTCTGCCCGAGGATGCGATCGGATTGGTGATCTTTGCCCACGGCGCAGGCAGCAGCCATCTGAGCCCGCGCAACAACCACGTGGCGGAAGAGTTGGGACGTCGCGGCATCGCCACGCTTCTGTTCGATCTGCTGAGCGAGGAAGAGGCGCTGGACCGGCGCAACGTTTTCGACATCCCGCTTCTGGGCGGCCGGACGGTCGAAGCGGTGGACTGGGCGGTGGGGCAGCCTGCTCTGGCCGATCTGCCGGTGGCCCTGTTCGGATCGAGCACCGGGGCGGCGGCCGCCTTGGTCGCGGCGGCGCAGGCGCCCGACCGGTTCGCCTGCGTCGTGTAGCGCGGCGGGCGGCCGGATCTGGCGGGGCCGTTCCTGCCGCAGGTCCGCGCGCCGGTGCTGATGATCGTGGGCGGTCGTGACGGGCCGGTGATCGATATGAACGAGGAGGCGGCGCGGCAGATGGCCTGCCCGCACCGGATCGAGATCGTGCCGGGCGCGACCCACCTGTTTGAGGAGCCCGGAACGCTTGACGAGGTGATCGGTTTGGCGGGCGACTGGTTCGAAAGACATTTCAAAGCGGAGGGCGGGGCATGAGTCGTTTTCTCAACAGGGCCGAGGCGGGCAAGGCGTTGGCCGAGGCGGTGGCGGACAAACATTATGACGACCCGGTGATCCTGGCGCTGCCGCGCGGCGGGGTGCCGGTGGCGATCGAACTGGTGCGCGTGCTGAAGGCGCCCTTGGATCTGGTGATGGTGCGCAAGATCGGCGCCCCGGGGCAGCAGGAACTGGCGGTGGCGGCGGTGGTGAACGGCGACGATCCGCAGATCGTGGTGAACGAAGGGATCATGGCGGTGTTCGGGCTGACCGACGAGGATATCGAACAGATGTCGAAATCGCGGCTCGACGAAATTCGCCGCCGACGCGAGGTGTACCTCGGCGGCCGACCGCAGGTGCCGGTCAAGGGGCGCACGGCGGTCGTGGTGGATGATGGCATCGCGACCGGGGCGACGACGCGGGCCTCGCTCAAGGCGGTGCGCAAGCGCGATCCGGCCAGGTTGGTGCTGGCGGTGCCGGTCGGTCCGGCGGACGTGGTGGAGGAATTGCGCGATGAGGTGGACGAGGTGATCTGCCTGTCCACCCCATCCCCGTTCCAGGCGATCGGGCTGCACTACGTCGATTTTGGCCAGACCCCGGACGAGGAGGTGGTGCAGCTTCTGGACGAGGCGGCGGAACTGACAGGGCAGGGGAAGGAAGCGGATTGACGCCCTTTTATGCCCGCGCTGCGATCGCGCTACCCGCCGCATATCCCGACGACCACGCCCATTGGAAATTGTACCCACCGAGCCAGCCGGTCACATCCACGCATTCGCCGATGAAATAGAGCCCCGGAACCCGCTTTGCCATCATCGTTTTCGACGACAGGTCATCGGTATCCACCCCGCCCAGCGTCACCTCGGCGGTGCGGTAGCCTTCCGATCCGGTCGGGGTTAGTTCCCACCCGGTCAGCCGGTCGCAAAGCCCCCGCAGCGTCGCGTCGCCGTGATCGGCCAGATTGCCGGTGATTTTCCAGTTCTCGCTCAGGTATTCGGCCAGACGCCCCGGCAGCATCTGCGCCAGCACCGTCGACAGGTTCTTGCGCCCCGCCCGTTGCCTCTGATCGCGCAGCGCCTCGAACGGATCGGAATTGGGGAACAGGTTCACCGTGATCGCATCGCCTTCGCGCCAGTAGGAGGAAATCTGCAGGATCGCCGGGCCGGACAGCCCGCGATGGGTGAACAGCATCGCCTCGTCGAAGCTGGTGCCGTTGCAGCTCACCCGCACCGGCAGCGACACGCCCGACAGGCCCGAAAACCGCCCGTCGGGGAAGGTCAGCGGCACCAGCCCGGGGCGGGTATCGGCCACCTTCAGGCCGAATTGGCCCGCGATGTCATAGGCCAGCCCGGTCGCCCCCATCTTGGGGATCGACTTGCCCCCGGT
>JAWVXM010000194.1:0-5101 GCA_033723255.1 Thalassovita sp. | reverse complement strand
GGTTGTCGGGCGGGGCGCATGACGCGGACCAGCCCGTGCTGCTGACCATGGCGGGCGAACCGGCGGGCAACGACCCGGCCTGCCTGATGGCGATCAACGGGGCCGAGGTGAGCCCGGAAGAGGTGCAGGCGCTCGAACGGGTCTGCATCCTGTTCGACGGCAATGACGAAGAGGCGGTGCAGCGGGCGCGGGTGCAATGGAAAGCGCTGACCTCGGCGGGATGTTCGGCGCAATACTGGTCCGAGGAATCGGGCAAGTGGGAAAAGAAGGCGGAGAGCTGACCCGGGAATCGAAACGCCCCGCAACCTGTTCGGCAGCGGGGCGTTTGTCCTGGATGCGCTGTTGCGTTCGGATCAGGGAATGATGCGGGTGTATTTCACACCTTCCAGCGTCGCCCCGGCCATCAGCCCGGCCTGACCGAAAATCACCGCCAGCACCGGCGACGTTGCCGTCGTGGTTTCGGCGCGCAGGTTGCCGGCCTGATCCTTCAGCACGTATTCCACATCGGCGCCGGCCGCCCAACCGGGCGAATGGCGGAACCGCATCAGCGCGTCTTCTGTCATGAAGAACAGAACGTGGGCGAATTGCTGCGCCCCGATCTGGAAGCCGATGCTGCCCTTGGCCGCGGAATAGTAATCCACCGTCGTGCCGTTGACCCGCAATGCGCCGCGGCCATAGCCTGCGCCGATGCCGAAGCCCGCTTCGGTGATCAGCGGCATCACCAGCATGCCGTTGGCTTTCTGGGCCAGGTCCTGGGTATTGGGATAGCGGGCGTAAAGATATTCCAGCGTCTTGTCGACGCGGGCGTCGATCGTCGCGCCGGCATTGCTGCCCACCCCGTTGCCGCAGGCGGCGGTCAACCCGGCGCCTGCCAAGGCGGCCAGCGTGAAGCTGCGTCGTGAAAACTGTGTCATGGTCTGCCTGTTCCTTGCCTGACTGCTGTCCGGCTATGTCTGCCGGTTGGGCATTACTATAAGGCGCGAAGCCCGCGCTGTCACGCGTATCGCGCAGCTGTCGGCGGCTTATCGCACGCCGTGCAGTTTCTTCGCGGCCTCGGGGGCGAAATAGGTCAGGATGCCGTCGCAGCCGGCGCGCTTGAAGCACAGCAGGCTTTCCATCATTGCCTTTTCACCGTCGATCCAGCCGTTCAGTGCCGCGGCCTGGATCATCGCGTATTCGCCCGATACCTGATAGGCATAGGTGGGCACCGCGAAACGCTCCTTCACCCGGCGGCAGATGTCCAGATAGGGCATGCCGGGCTTGACCATCACCATGTCGGCGCCCTCGCTCAGGTCGCGTTCGATCAGGCGCAGCGCCTCGTCGGTATTGGCCGGATTCATCTGGTAGGTGGTCTTGTCGCCCTTCAGCGCGCCGCTGGCGCCCACGGCGTCGCGGAACGGGCCATAGAAGGCGCTGGCGTATTTCGCCGAATAGGACAGGATCATCGTGTCCTTGTGGCCTTCGGCTTCCAGCGCGTCGCGCATCGCGCCGATGCGGCCATCCATCATGTCCGATGGGCCGATGATGTCGACCCCGGCCCGCGCCTGAGACAGCGTCTGTTTGACCAGTGCCTCGACAGTTTCGTCATTGACGATCTTTCCGTCGATGACGAACCCGTCGTGACCATCGGCATTGTAGGGATCGAGCGCCACGTCGGACATCACCGCGATGTCGATGCCGGCATCCTTGATCGCGCGGGTGGCGCGGTTCGACAGGTTGTCGGGAGTCCATGCCTCTTCGCAGGTCTTGGTCTTTAGCACCGGGTCGGTATAGGGGAACAGGCAGATCACCGGGATGCCAAGGTCGGCCGCTTCGCGCGCCGCTTCGACAATCTTGTCGACCGAACGGCGCATCACGCCGGGCATCGATTCCACCGGTTCTTCCACGCCTTCGCCGTCGCGTACGAAGACCGGCCAGATCAGATCGCCGACCGTCAGCGTGTTTTCCTGCACCAGCGCGCGGATCTGCGGCGATTGGCGGGTGCGGCGGAACCGGGTGCTGGGGAAGGGGGCCTGGCTTTGATGTGGCATGGGAGTGTCCTTTCTGAGTGCGACATGGGTGACATGGAATTTCCTCCATCTCAAGGGTAGGAATTGCCGCGCGGGCAAAGTATGCAGGCGGAACGGAACAGACGGGAAACATCGGTTTGACCTGGTACCAGACAATGAACGAAATGCTGGATCTGCGATCCTTCTCGAACCTTTGGTTCTGGATCGCACTGGCAGTGATGTGGTCCAGCGCCAGCCATTGGGTGCTGGGCGTGCCCTATGATCTGGTCCTGCGGGCCGGCCGTCATGGCGGTCAGGCCGAAACCGACCTGCAAGACCTGACCCGGATCAACATCAACCGAATCCTTTATGTCGCCAGCGTGTCGGGGCTGTGGCTGCTGGGTTTGGCGTGTTTCCTGCTGACCTCGCTCGTGCTGCTCGGTTTCGTCTATGACCTGCAGATCGCGCAGGCGCTGTTCTGTCTCGGATTTCCGATGTCGATCGTCTGGTGGCTCAGCCTGAGAACCGCGCAACGCATCCGCGCCGAAGCGGCCAGCGGCGCGCTTCTGCGCCGGCGGCTGACGCGGCAACGCATCTGGACGCAGCTGATCGGAATGATATCTATCTTCGTCACCGCCATGTGGGGCATCTATTCGACACTGTCCGACCGGTTCAACGAAGATCACTTCAAACTTCAAGGATACCACATCTTCCATGACGAAGAGCAATCCGTTCATCACCGCGGGGGGCGCGCCTGAGGGCTTTGATGCCAAGCTGATCCTTGACGAGGTCGGCAAGAGCGACGGCCCCGTCATCCATGTCGCCCGCGATGACAAACGCATGGCTGCCATGGAATCGGCGTTGCGTTTCTTTGCGCCTGACATGCCCATTCTCGGCTTTCCGGCCTGGGATTGCCTGCCCTATGATCGGGTCAGCCCGCATGCCGATATCTCGGCCGCCCGGATGGCGACGCTGGCCGGGCTGGTGCATGGCGCTCCGAAACAATTCGTGCTGCTGACCACCGTGTCGGCGGCGATGCAGCGGGTTCCGGCGCGCGAGGTGCTGCGCGAGGCCGCCTTCACTGCGCGGGTCGAGCAGCGGATCGACGAACAGGCGTTGCGCAATTTCCTTGTCCGCATGGGTTTCACCCAGGCGCCGACGGTGATGGAGCCGGGCGACTACGCCATTCGCGGCGGCATCATCGACATCTTCCCGCCGGGCGAAGGCGGACCGGTGCGGCTTGACCTGTTCGGCGACGTGCTCGATGGGGCGCGGCGTTTCGATCCGGTCAGCCAGCGCACCACGGAAAAGCTCGACCAGGTCGAATTGGCCCCGGTGTCTGAAGTCATCCTCGACGATGCGGCGATCCTGCGCTTCCGGCAAAATTACCGGTTGGAATTTGGCGCGGCGGGCACCGACGATCCGCTTTATGAAGCGGTCAGCGCGGGGCGGAAACATCAGGGCATCGAACACTGGCTGCCGTTTTTCCACGACAGGCTGGAAGTCCTGTTCGACTACCTGCCGCAGGCGATGGTCACGCTTGATGATCAGGTCACGCCGACCCGGCTGAGCCGTTATGAGACCATCGAGGACCAGTACGAAACCCGTCGTCTTGCCATGGGTCAGAAGGGGCGGCTCGACACTGTCTACAAGCCGGTGCCGCCCGGGCGGTTCTATCTCGACGATGCTGCGTGGACCGCGGCGATCGGTGATCGCCGGGTGGTGCAGTATCATCCGTTGGCGCAGGCCTCCGGCCCCGGCGTCATCGACGCGGGCGGGCGCATCGGGCGTGATTTCGCGCCCGAGCGCCAGCAGGAAAGCATCAACCTGTTCAGTGCCCTGGCGGATCATGTTCGTGCGAAAATGGAGCGTGGTCCGGTTGTGGTCGCGTCCTATTCGGATGGCGCGCGCGAACGTCTGGAAGGCCTGCTTGAGGATGAAGACCTGATCGGTGCGGTCAGCGTGCGCGATATCAAGGGGGTCGGCAAGCACGGGCTGCATCTTGCGGTTTGGCCGCTGGAACACGGGTTCGAAGCGCCCGGCATGACGGTGATTTCGGAACAGGACGTTCTGGGCGACCGGCTGATCCGCAAACCGCGCAAGAAACGGCGGGCGGAAAACTTCCTGACCGAAACCCAATCGCTGACGCCCGGCGATCTGGTGGTGCATCTCGATCACGGGATCGGTCGCTACATGGGGTTGGAGGTGATCACCGCCGCAGGCGCGGCGCATGAATGCATCCTTCTGGAATATGCCGAAGAGGCCAAGCTTTACCTGCCGGTCGAAAACGTCGAGCTGCTGACCAAGTACGGCCATGACGAAGGGCTGTTGGACCGTCTGGGCGGTGGCGCGTGGCAGGCCAAGAAGGCCAAGCTCAAGGAACGCATTCGCGAAATGGCCGACCGGTTGATCCGGGTCGCCGCCGAACGCGAATTGCGCTCGGCCCCGGTTCTGGAGCCGCAGCATCACGCCTGGGAAACCTTCTCCGCGCGTTTCCCCTATCAGGAAACCGACGATCAGCTGCGCGCGATCGAAGACGTTCTGACCGATATGACCTCGGGCCGCCCGATGGACCGGCTGATCTGTGGCGATGTCGGTTTCGGCAAGACCGAGGTGGCGATGCGCGCGGCGTTCATCGCCGCGATGTCCGGGGTGCAGGTCGCGGTCATCGCCCCGACCACGTTGCTGGCGCGCCAGCATTACAAGAGCTTCGCCGAACGGTTTCGTGGATTTCCCATCGAAGTCAGACCCTTGTCGCGCTTCGTTACGGCAAAGGATGCGGCGCAGACGCGCGATGCGATGGCCCGCGGCACAGCTGATATCGTGGTGGGAACCCATGCCCTGCTGGCCAAGAACATCAAGTTCAAGAACCTCGGGTTGCTGATCATCGACGAGGAACAGCATTTCGGCGTCGCCCACAAGGAACGGCTGAAACAGCTGCGTTCTGATATCCATGTGCTTACGCTGACGGCTACGCCGATCCCGCGCACGCTGCAACTTTCGCTGTCGGGGGTGCGCGATCTGTCGATCATCGGCACGCCGCCCGTCGATCGCCTGGCGATCCGCACCTATGTCAGCGAATTCGACGCCGTCACTGTGCGCGAAGCGTTGTT
>JAWVXM010000193.1:0-5116 GCA_033723255.1 Thalassovita sp. | reverse complement strand
GGGAAAAAGCAGGACGGTTGATGCGGGCCGGTCACGCCGGCGCAGGCTTCCCTTTACCCCGCCCCGCGCATCCCCGATAAGCGGGGCATGACGACCCTGCCGATCCACGCCGCCCTGCCCGAGCTTCTGGCCGCCCTGCGCGACCGGGGTCGCGCCGTGCTGCAGGCGCCGCCGGGCGCGGGGAAAACCACGGTGGTGCCTCTGGCCATGCTGGAAGCCGGCCTGACCGGGGGCCGCATATTGATGCTGGAACCGCGCCGGCTCGCCGCCCGGGCCGCCGCCGAACGGATGGCTCAGACGCTGGGCGAACCGGTGGGCCAGACCGTCGGCTACCGGGTGCGTGGCGAAAGCAAGGTTGCGAAATCCACCAAGGTTGAGGTCGTCACCGAAGGCATCCTGACCCGGATGATCCAATCCGATCCGGAACTGTCCGGTATCGGCGCGGTGATCTTCGACGAATTTCACGAACGTTCGCTGAACGCCGATCTGGGGCTCGCGCTTTGCCTTGAGATCGCCGAGGCACTGCGCGACGATCTGATCTTGCTGGCCATGTCGGCCACGTTGGATGCCGAACCGGTGGCGGCGCTGATGGGCGACGTTCCGGTGATCACCTCGCGCGGGCGCGCCTACCCGGTCGAAACCATCTGGCTCGACCGCCCGCTGCCGTCGAAAACACGGGTTGAGGAAGCCACCGCCAGCCTCGTGCAACGGGCCGTATCGGAAACGCAGGGCGGCGTTCTGGTCTTCCTGCCCGGCGAGGGCGAAATCCGCCGCACCGAGGCGCTGCTGAAGGACCGGCTGCCCGACTGCACGCTGCATCCGCTGTTCGGGGCGATGGATTTCGGCAAGCAGCGCGCCGCGATCGAACCGGCGAAAACCGGTCGCAAGGTGGTGCTGGCCACCTCGATCGCCGAAACATCGCTGACCATTCAGGACGTGCGCGTGGTGGTCGATGCCGGCCGCGCCCGCCGCGCCCGGTTCGATCCCGGGTCCGGCATGGCGCGGCTAGTCACCGAAAAGGTGACGAAGGCCGAAGCCACGCAGCGGACGGGGCGCGCCGGGCGGGTGGCCGACGGGCATTGTTACCGGCTCTGGACCAAGGGGGAAGAAGGCGGGTTGCAGCCCTTCCCGCCTGCCGAGATCGAAACCGCCGATCTGGCCGGACTGGCGCTGGAACTGGCGCTGTGGGGGGCGCAACCGTCCGATCTGGCCTTCCTGACCCCGCCCAATCCCGGCGCCTATGCCGAGGCGCAGGCGCTGCTGCGCATGCTGGGCGCGCTCGATCCGCAGAACCGGATCACCGATCACGGCCGCGCGCTGGCGGCGCTGCCGCTGCATCCGCGGCTGGCGCATATGCTGGCCGTGGCCGGACCCGACGCGGCGCTGCTGGCGGCGCTGCTGGCCGACCGCGATCCGCTGGCGCGATCGGCCCCGGTGGACCTGTCGCTGCGGCTTGCGGCGCTGCGCGACCTGCGCGGCTATAACGATAGGCATCCGTTCCCCGCCAATCGCGGCAGCGTCGAACGGATCAAGGCCGAAGCGAAGCGTTTGGCGAAACAGGCCAAGCCCGCCCACCCAAGGGCAATGAGCGATGCCGAGATGGCCGCGCTGTCCTATCCCGACCGGGTCGGGCTGCGCCGCAAGGGCGATGCGGCACGTTTCATCCTGTCTGGCGGCAAGGGCGCGGTGATGGACGATCACGACCCGTTGGCCGGCGCCCGGCTGATCGTGGTCACCGATACCGACGGCAACCCGCGCGAGGCGAAGATCCGTCAGGCGATCCAGATCGGAGAGGCCGAATTGCGCGACCAGTTCACCGACCAGATCGGATGGGTGGAAAATTGCGAATGGTCGAAACGCGACCGAAGAGTGATCGCGCGCAGACAGGAACGGTTCGGCGCGGTGGTGCTGGATGACAGGATCTGGAAGGATGCCCCGCCCGAGGCAATCGCCCGCGCGATGCTGGAAGGTGTGCGCGATCTGGGCCTGTCGCCTTCGGACGCGGCAAAACGCTTCATCGCCCGCGTCATGCTGGTACGCGACGATCAGAACGTGTTGCCGGACATGTCGGAGCCGGCGCTGTTGGAAACGCTCGAAGACTGGCTGCTGCCGCACCTGTCTGGCGTGAAGACGGCGGAAGACTGGAAACGGTTCAATCTGCTGAACCCGCTCCGGGCGATGCTGGACTGGAACCAGATGCAGGCGCTCGACCGCGCAGCCCCGGCGCATTTCACAACGCCGCTGGGACGGCAGATCGCGATCGACTATTCCGGTGAAGTCCCGGAGATCAGCCTGCGCCTGCAGGAAATGTTCGGCCAGACCAGCCATCCGATGATCGGGCGCACGCCGCTGCGGGTGACCCTGCTGTCGCCCGCCGGGCGGCCGGTGCAAACGACCATGGACATCCCCGGGTTCTGGGCCAGCTCCTATGCCGACGTGCGCAAGGACATGCGCGGGCGCTACCCGAAACATCCCTGGCCCGAAGACCCGACCCAGGCCGACCCGACATTGCGGGCCAAACCGCGGGGGAAATAGCCGTGCCTTTGCAGAAGCCTTAAGAAAACGCTATATAATGGTTTCAAAGGTTGAATTCCAAATTCGCCAGAACCAAGCCGAGCAGAAATTCAGGAATGAACAAGCGCACGATGAAAACCTGGCCCAGCCTGGCCAGCCGCCTAGCCCTACGCCCTGCCGCATCGCAGGTCGCGGCCCTGTGCGTGCGCGAAAAAGCCGGGGAAAAGCAGGTTCTGCTGATCACCTCGCGCGGGACCGGGCGCTGGATCATTCCCAAGGGCTGGCCGATGAAAGGCAAAACCGATGCCGAGGCCGCGCTTCAGGAAGCCTGGGAAGAGGCCGGTGTCAAATCAGGGGAAGTGTCGAAAAAACCGCTCGGAAGCTATCGCTATGACAAACTGCACGATGACGGCCACATCACCCCGATCGACACGACCGTATTCCTGGTCGAGGTCCGCAAGCTCGTGAAGGACTACCCCGAGTCAGACGAGCGATCACGCGAATGGGTCACCCCGGGCGAGGCCGCCAAGCGGGTACGGGAACGGGACCTGAAAAAGCTACTGCTGTCTTTGTAACGGTTTCGCGACAATTTTCTTGATCGACGGCCGCTGCGCGACTAGGGCATTCCTGCAGCTTCGCAGGAGACCATAATGACCACCCCGACCGGCAAGCATCAACTCACTCTCGACAAGGATCTCGGGCGCATTTCACAGCTCGAATACGCGGCCCAATACGTTTCGCGCCCGGTGACGGCCTTTGGCATCGCGCTGACCCTCCTCGTGCTGGCCGGGCTCAGCGCGGCCCTGTTCTTCGGCCAGACCCCCGGAGCCCTGACCGTGGTCGCCGCTGCGGTTTTCGGCGCCTACATGGCGCTCAACATCGGTGCCAACGACGTTGCCAACAACATGGGCCCTGCGGTGGGTGCCAACGCGCTGACGATGGGCGGCGCGATCGTGATCGCGGCCATCTGCGAAAGCGCAGGCGCGCTTCTGGCCGGCGGCGACGTGACCTCCACCATCGCCAAAGGGATCATCGACCCGTCAGGGATCGCCGACTCGACCGTCTTTGTCTGGGCGATGATGGCGGCGCTGATTTCATCCGCGCTCTGGGTCAACCTGGCGACCTGGATCGGCGCCCCGGTCTCGACCACCCATTCGGTCGTCGGCGGCGTGATGGGCGGCGGCATCGCCGCTGCCGGGATCAGCTCGGTCAACTGGATGACAATGGGCAAGATCGCCGCCAGCTGGGTCATCTCGCCGGTTCTCGGCGGTATCATCGCAGCGATTTTCCTCGCCTTCATCAAGGCCAAGATCATCTATACCGAAGACAAGATCGCGGCCGCGCGGCGCCACGTGCCGATGCTGATCGGTGTCATGGCAGGTGCCTTTGCAGCCTATCTGGCGCTGAAGGGGCTGAAGCACGTGATGAAGATCGGGCTGCCCACCGCGGCCGCCATCGGTCTGGCGGTCGGGATTGTCTTCTACCTGATTTCGAAGCCCCTGATCTATCGCCAGTCGATCGGGATGGAAAACCGCAACAAGTCTCTCAAGACGCTGTTCGGTCTGCCGCTGGTGCTGTCGGCAGCGCTGCTGTCCTTCGCCCACGGCGCCAACGACGTTGCCAACGCCGTGGGTCCGCTGGCGGCCATCGTCCATGTCACCCAGGCCGGCGACATCGCGGCCAAGGTGTCGATCCCGACATGGGTCATGGTCATCGGCGCCTTCGGGATTTCCTTTGGCCTGTTCCTGTTCGGCCCCAAGCTGATCCGCATGGTCGGCAGCCAGATCACCAAGCTGAACCCGATGCGCGCCTATTGCGTATCGCTGGCAGCGGCGATCACGGTGATCCTTGCCAGCTGGCTTGGCCTGCCGGTCAGTTCGACCCATATCGCGGTCGGGGCCGTATTCGGCGTCGGCTTCTTCCGCGAATGGCACACCGAACGCCGCTTCCGGCTGAACAATGTGAACAAGACCGGCGGCAAGATTCTCAGCCCCGAGGAACGCCGCCGTCGCAAGCTGGTCCGCCGGTCGCATTTCATGACCATCGTGGCAGCCTGGGTCATCACCGTGCCCGCGGCCGCGGTGATGTCCGGCATGATCTTCTACCTGCTCTATTCCATCGCGGGCTGATCATCCGACCCGCGACACGCAGAACGCAATCATGAAAAAGCCCGCAGGCAACTGCGGGCTTTTTCATTTGGGAATTTGCAGATCTCAGCGGCGGCGATCGCGGCGCGACGACATCGGTTGGAACGCCACGCCCACATGCGCTTCGCAATAGGGCTTGCCCGCTTGCACCGGCAGGCCGCAGAACCAGAAATCTTCGGTCGCCGGATCGCCCACCGGCCATTTGCAGGTGCGTTCGGTCAGCTCCAGAAGGGTCAGCTTCTTCGCCTTCTTCTCGACCTCGTTCACCTTGGCCAGGGCCTCGGGGCTGATTTCATTGGCCGACGGCTGCGGCGGCAGCGGCTGACCGGCGGGAATGATCTGCTTGCGCGCAGGTGTCGGTGCCGGGCGCGCCGCGGCCGCCGGCGCGGCGGCGGGTTCGGCCGCCGGCTTCGCCTTGGGCTTGGCTTCCGCCTTTGCCTTGGCCGGGGCGGCCT
>JAWVXM010000192.1:0-5232 GCA_033723255.1 Thalassovita sp. | reverse complement strand
GGTTGCCGAAACGGGCCCGTTCGCTGCCGCGAGCGGGCCTTTCTTTTTGTGCCGTCCCCGTCACTTGTGGGTGAGCACCGGCGGATCGCTTGCATTCCGCCTGACCGCTCCGCATATCTGGGGAACGTTTCAAGAGGGCAGCCCCGATGTTGCGCATCCTGACAATCATATTGCTTTTCGCCGCAGCACCGCTGGCGGCGGAAACCCGTATCCCGCAAAACAATATGGAAATTCAGCTCGGTTTCGCGCCGCTGGTGAAAAAGGCGGCGCCGGCGGTGGTGAACATCTATGCCAAGCGGATCGTACAGGCGCGGCAGAGCCCGTTCCAGAACGACCCGTTCTTTCGCGACCTGTTCCGCGATTTCGGCGAGGTCCGGCCACAGGTGCAGAACTCTCTGGGATCGGGCGTGATCCTGTCGGCGGACGGTTACGTGGTGTCGAATTTCCACGTGGTCGGCGATGCCGCGGAAATCCGCGTGGTGCTGAATGACCGGCGTGAATTCGACGCCCGCGTGCTGTTGGCCGACGAGGAGGCCGACCTTGCGATCCTGAAGCTGGATGGCGCCCGCGACATGCCTTTCCTAGATTTGCGCGATAGCGACGATGTCGAGGTCGGTGAACTCGTTCTGGCGGTCGGCAACCCGTTTGGAGTGGGGCAGACCGTATCCAGCGGCATCGTATCGGGTCTGGCGCGGTCGGGAACGGCGACGGGCAACGGGCGCGGCTATTTCATCCAGACGGACGCGCCGATCAACCCGGGCAATTCCGGCGGCGCGCTGATCGACGTCAACGGACAACTGATCGGGGTCAATACCTCGATCCTGACCCGGTCGGGCGGGTCGAACGGGATTGGCTTTGCGATTCCCTCCAACCTCGTGGCGCAATTCGTGAAACAGGCGCGGCAGGGGCAGGACAGATTCCAGCGCCCCTGGGCCGGGATGACCGGCCAGACGGTCGATGCCGATATTGCCGCGGGGCGGGGTCTTGACCGTCCGGGCGGCATCGTGGTGTCCGACCTGCACAGGGCCAGCCCGTTCCTGAAAGCCGGGGTGGAACCGGGCGATGTGATCTTGGCCGTCGATGGCGAACCGGTGAACACCCCGCCCGAGATGATTTTCCGCATGTCGGTCGCGGGGCTGCGGGAAGAGGTCAATGTCGCCGTGTTCCGCAACGGTTCGCTGCTCGATATTTCCGTCAGGCTGATCGCCGCCCCGGACACACCGGCGCGGGACCGCAGGGTTCTGGCGGATGATACCGCGCTGCCCGGGTTGGAACTGTCCAACATCAACCCGGCGGTTCTGGCCGATTATGGCCTGCCACTTTCGATGACCGGGGTCGTTGTCGACAACCCCGGGCCATATGGCGCGCGGATCGGGCTGCAGCCGGGCGATATCCTGCGTGAAATCAATGGCAAGGAAATGGATGCCACGGGCGATGTCGAAGGCGCCCTGTCGAATCTTTCCAGGCTCGTGACATTTGACGTGCAGCGCGGCTTGCAGCGTCTGGTGATCCGGTTCAGGCTGTAACGCATGGCCGACCTGTTTGACCCCACCCCGGAAACCGCCCCTCATCACGCCAGCGCGCATCGCCCGCTGGCCGACCGGCTGCGCCCGCAATCCTTGGCGCAGGTGATCGGGCAGGAACAGGTACTGGGTGAAGAAGCCCCCCTTGGCGTTATGCTACGTTCCAGCAGCTTGTCTTCGCTGATCTTCTGGGGGCCGCCGGGCGTGGGCAAGACCACCATCGCGCGGCTTCTGGCCGATGAAACCGACCTGCATTTCGTGCAGATCAGCGCGATCTTCACTGGGGTCCCGGACCTGAAGAAGGTGTTCGAGGCGGCGAAGCTGCGCCGCCAGACCGGGCAGGGGACCTTGCTCTTCGTCGATGAAATCCACCGTTTCAACAAGGCGCAGCAGGACAGTTTCCTGCCGCATATGGAAGACGGCACGATCCTTCTGGTCGGCGCGACCACGGAAAACCCCAGTTTCGAACTGAACGCGGCTGTTCTGAGCCGGGCGCAGGTTCTGGTGCTGGAGCGATTGTCGCTGGCCGATCTGGAACGGCTGGCACAACGGGCGGAGAAGGAACTGGGCCGGGCGCTGCCGCTCGATGGACCGGCGCGTGAGGCGCTGCTGGAAATGGCCGATGGCGACGGGCGCGCGCTTTTGAACCTGATCGAACAGGTCGCGGCCTGGCGGCATGTCGAGGGCAAGCTGACCCCGGAAGCGCTGTCGCAACGGCTGATGAAGCGGGCAGCGAAATACGACAAGTCGGGCGACGAGCATTACAACCTGATCTCCGCGCTACACAAATCGGTGCGCGGATCGGACCCCGATGCCGCGCTCTACTGGTTCTCGCGGATGCTCGAGGGCGGCGAAGATCCCCGCTATCTTGCCCGTCGTCTGACCCGGATGGCGGTGGAAGACATCAGTCTGGCCGATCCGCAGGCCCAGCATCTTTGCCTGCAGGCCTGGGAAACCTATGAACGTCTTGGCAGCCCCGAAGGTGAACTGGCGCTGGCGCAGGCGGTGACCTATCTGGCGCTGGCGCCGAAAAGCAACGCGGTCTACATGGCCTACAAGGCCGCCCGCGCGGCGGCGCGGAAAACAGGCAGCGAACCGCCGCCAAAGCATATCCTGAACGCCCCCACCAAGCTGATGAAGGAACAGGGCTATGGCGATGGCTATGCCTATGACCACGACGCCGAGGACGGGTTTTCCGGCCAGAACTATTTTCCCGATACGATGCGGCGGGAAAGCTTCTACCTGCCGGTGGAGCGCGGTTTCGAGCGCGAGCTGAAAAAGCGGCTGGATTACTTCGAAAAACTCAGACGGCAACGGCAATCCTGATCGCCGGCTTGAGTATTTGTGGAACAGAGAAAGGACCTTTCTTCGTTCTCGAAATACTCCCGCCGGAGGCGCAGATATGCCACGGGCGCAGGCCGGAGGACTTTGAAAACTTGACATTCCCACGGCACCGGCTCAGGAGGGGCGCCATGTTGATCACGGTTTTGCAAGTCGCCCTCGGGGGCGCAATGGGTGCATCCCTGCGCTATCTGTCCGGTGTCGCCATCTTCAAGATGATGGGGCTGGGCTTTCCGCTTGGCGTGTTGTTCGTAAACATCCTCGGGTCGGGGATCATGGGGGCGTTGCTGGTCTATCTCGGGCAGCGCGGGCTGGCCCAGCTGAACCCGTTGCTGATGACCGGGGTGCTGGGCGGGTTCACGACCTTTTCGGCCTTCTCGCTGGAAGCCTACACGCTTTACGAGCGCGGCGCGGTGGGGCAGGCGGCGTTCTATGTCGGGCTGTCGGTGGTGCTGTCGCTGGCCGCGCTGGTGGCGGGGCTGCATCTGATGCGATGGGTGTTGGCATGAGCGGTGTACAGACCATAACCGTGGGACCCGATGATGGTGATCAGCGGCTCGACCGCTGGCTGAAGCGGCAGTTCCCGCACGTGCCGCAGGGCCGGATCGAGAAGATGTGCCGCAAGGGCGAATTGCGGGTGGACGGCGGCCGGGTGAAGGCCTCGACCCGGTTGCAGACGGGCCAGCAGGTGCGCATTCCGCCGCTGCCCGATCCGGGGAAAACGGAGCAGAAGGCGCCGCCGAAGCCCAAGGTTTCGACCGCCGACGAGAAGATGATCCAGTCCTGCGTGATCTATCGCGACGATCATATCATCGCCATCAACAAGCCCGCGGGCCTGCCGACGCAGGGCGGCAGCAAGCAGACCCGCCACGTCGACGGGCTGGCCGAGGCGCTGAAATTCGGGCTGGAGGAAAAGCCGCGGCTGGTGCACCGGCTGGACAAGGATACCTCGGGCGTGTTGTTGCTGGCGCGGACCCGCGCGGTGGCGCAGGCATTGACCGCGGCGATCCGGCACAAGGAAACGCGCAAGATCTACTGGTCGCTGGTTGCCGGCGTGCCGACGCCTTACCTGGGCGAAATCAAATACGGGCTGGTCAAGGCGCCGGGGCACGGCCGCAAGGGCGAGGGCGAAAAGATGATCTGCGTGCATCCGCGCGACATCGACAAGACCCCCGGCGCCAAACGCGCGCACACGCTCTATGCCACGCTTTACCGGGTTGCCGGACGCGCGGCCTGGGTGGCGATGGAACCGATCACCGGCCGCACCCATCAGCTGCGCGCGCATATGGCCGAGATCGGCCACCCGATCATCGGTGACGGCAAATACGGTGGATCGGGGCAGGAAAACCTCGGCGATGGCTGGGGCGCGCAACTGGGCGGCATCATCAGCAAGAAGCTGCACCTGCACGCCCGCAGCATGACCTTCATGCACCCGGTGACCAAGAAGGTCATCACCGTGACCGCGCCGCTGCCCGAGCACATGAAACACAGCTGGGACACCTTCGGTTGGACCGAGGATCTGGCGGCCGACGATCCCTTCGAGGAACTGCAATGAGTCAGGCACTGCGTCTTGCCATGTTCGACATGGACGGGACCCTGATCGACAGCCAGGAATTCATCTTCGCGGCGATGCGCCGGGCCTTCGCCGCGATGGGGCTGCCCGAGTTGAGCCGTGAACAGGTCCTTTCGATCGTCGGGCTGTCGCTCGACAAGGCGGTGGCGACGCTGATGCCGCAATTGACCGTGCGCGAGGTGAATGAGGCGGCGGGGCTCTACAAGCAGCACTTCATTTCCCTTCGCGCCGAAAAGGGCGGCGAGGCGGCCGCGCCGCTTTATGACGGGGTGCGCGAGGTTCTGGACGAACTGGCGCGCGATGATTTCCTGCTGATGGGGGTGGCCACCGGCAAGGCGCGGCGCGGGTTGGACCATGCCTATGCCTCGCATGACCTGGGCAAGTATTTCGTGACCCACCAGACCGCAGATGATCATCCGTCGAAACCGCACCCGTCTATGCTGACCACCGCGCTGAGCGAAACCGGGACCGAACTGCCCAGGGCGGTGATGATCGGGGATACCAGCTTCGACATGGAAATGGCCCGCGCCGCGGGGTTCCACGCGATCGGTGTCAGCTGGGGGTATCACGGGGCCGACCGGCTGTCGGCGGCACATGTGGTGCTGGACGATATCCGGGCGTTGCCGGCCTATCTGAGAGAGATCTGGAGAGACCAAGAATGAGCATTCTCAAGCCCAAGCGATTCTGGAAGGAAGCCAAGCCCGCCGAGGCCGAAACCGGTTGGAAGGTCGAACTGGATGGCCGCCCGGTGCGCACGCCGGCCAAGACGCTGATGGTGCTGCCGACCCTGGCCCT
>JAWVXM010000191.1:0-5238 GCA_033723255.1 Thalassovita sp. | reverse complement strand
ACCGCACGCCGGCCTTGTTCCCCAATCATCCGCCCGCCTCGGGGCGCAGAAGGATATCAAATGGCGAACCATCTTTACCTGAACGATCTGCCCGACGGACTGGACCTTGGTCCTGTCGTAGCCATCGATTGCGAAACCATGGGGCTGAACCCGCATCGTGACCGACTCTGCGTGGTGCAGATGTCGGGCGGCGACGGCAATGCCCATATCGTGCAGATCGAAAAGGGACAGACCGAGGCCCCGAATCTGTGCAGGATGCTGGAAAATCCCGAGGTCCTGAAACTGTTCCATTTCGGCCGGTTCGACATCGCCGCGCTGCACAACGCGTTCGGGGCACTGACCGCGCCGGTCTACTGTACCAAGATCGCGTCCAAACTGGTGCGCACCTATACCGACCGGCACGGGCTGAAGAACCTGCTGCTGGAATTGCTGTCGACCGACATTTCCAAACAGCAGCAGATGAGCGACTGGGGCGCGCCCGAACTGACCGGCGCACAGCTCGATTACGCCGCCTCAGATGTGCTTTACCTGCACCGGCTGAAATCCGAACTGGACCGCATGTTGGAACGCGAAAACCGCAGCGAGCTGGCGCAATCGTGCTTCGACTTCCTTCCCACCCGCGCGAAGCTGGACCTCGCGGGTTGGCCCGAAATCGACATTTTCGCCCACTGACACGGGCCCCGACGGACGGATAACCATTGGCGACATATGACGGTTTCTATTCAAGGCTCGTGGCCTGGCTGAAGATCCTGCTGCCGCTTGCGGCACTGGCGCTTCTGTCGACGCTGTTCCTGCTGTCGCGCGGGCGCGATCATAGCGGCGAATTGCCGTTTTCGCAGGTCGCGTTGCAGCAACGCATGCAGGAAGAAATCATCTCGGCGCCGCGCTTTTCCGGCGCCACCGCGCAGGGCGACCTGATTTCCTTCACCGCCGAAACCGCGCGGCCCGACCCCGATATCGACAACGTCGCCCATGCCAGAAATCTCAATGCCGAGATTGATCTGGTCAGCGGAACGCATATCTCTTTCGAAGCCGGCAGCGCCGTGCTGAACACCCAGAAGGAAGAGGCAGAACTGACAGGCGGCGTGGTGATCATCAGTTCCACCGGCTACACCGTGCGCAGCGAAAACCTGAAAACCAAGATCAGCGCAATCGGCGCGGAAACGGCGGGACCGATTTCCGCAGAAGGCCCGCCCGGAAAGATCGAAGCCGGCCGGATGCTGCTGACCAGTGACCCGGACAACGAGGATGTCCAATTGCTTTTCACAAATGGCGTAAAGCTGGTATATCAACCGCAACAATAGGATGCTTCCCGTGCGATTTTCACGACTGACCGCCCTGGCCTTGTGCTTTACCCTGACCGCGCCCGCCCTGCCGGCACTGGCGGAAGACGTCGCATTCGGCAAGGCCCGGCAGGAAAAGAGCCAGCCTGTGGAAGTCAGCGCCGACAGCCTGTCCGTCAGCCAGAAGGACGGCACCGCGATCTTTTCCGGCAACGTGGTGATCACCCAGGGCGACATGATCCTGAACGCGCCCAGCGTCCTGGTCGTCTACAAGGAAGACAGCAAGAAAATCGCCCGGCTGGAAGCATCCGGCGGCGTGACACTGGTCAGCGGCGAAGACGCCGCTGAAGCCGAAAGTGCCGAATACGATATCGATGCCGGCATCGTTCTGTTGCTCGGATCGGTTCTGCTCTCGCAAGGCCCGAACGTGATGTCCGGCGACCGGATCACCATCAATCTCGATGCTGGCACCGCAGAGGTCGGCGGGCGCGTGAAAACCACGCTGCAATCCGGGGACTGATCGCATGACCGCGCCCAACCTGACCGTGACCGATGGCCAGTCCGGCCTGGTGATCAGTCACCTGCGCAAAAGCTACAAGACCCGCTTGGTCATTCGCGATTTCAGCATGGAACTGAACCGCGGCGAGGTGGTGGCCCTGCTGGGCCCGAACGGGTGCGGTAAGTCGACCACCTTCTATTCGATCTGCGGCCTGGTCTATCCCGAAGGCGGTCAGGTCCTGATCGACGGGCGCGATGTCACCAACCTACCAATGTACCGCCGCGCCAAGCTGGGCATCGGATACCTGCCGCAGGAAATGTCGATTTTCCGCGGCATGAGCGTCGAAGACAACATCACCGCGGTTCTGGATATTGCCGAGAAGGACCGTCACAAGCGGCGCGAACGGCTGGAAGAGCTGCTATCCGAATTTTCCATCGAACACCTGCGCCGCGCGCCGGCGCTTGCGTTGTCGGGCGGGGAACGCCGCCGGGTGGAAATCGCCCGCTGCCTGGCCGCCAATCCGAAATACCTGCTGCTCGACGAACCCTTCGCCGGGGTTGATCCGATCAGCGTCGGCGATATCCGTCACCTTGTTGCAGACCTGAAGAAACGCGGCATCGGCGTTCTGATCACCGATCACAACGTGCGCGAAACGCTCGAAATCGTCGATCGCGCCTATATCCTGCATGACGGCAAGGTGCTGATGTCGGGAACCCCGACCGACGTGGTGGAAAACGAAAACGTGCGCCGGGTCTATCTTGGCGACAGTTTCCGGATTTCGTAGAAATTCCAAACATCCCTCACGGCACGGTCGAAATTCTTTCACAGGTCGATTGACATCTGCCCGCCGACTCGCCTCAAATGGAAGCATGATATTCATGGATCTTGCACCGCTGCTGCTCGTGGTCTTGTTGCCAAGGCCCGGTCGCGAACAAGCCCGTGAGATGTCGAAATCCAGCAATCGGGGATAACAAGAACCGGCCGCGCGAGGCGGGCCGGCATAACACCCGATTTGTCACGCAAAGGAGACAAGATGCGCTATCAGATCACTGGCAAGCAGATTGATATCGGCGATGCGCTGCAGGTTCACGTCAAGGACGGGCTGGATGCCGCCGTCAAAAAATACGCCGAACGACCGACCGACGCGAACGTCATCTTTTCCAAATCGGCCAGCGAATACGTATGCGAAGCCACTGTGCATCTGTCGACCGGCCTGACCGCACAGGCCAAAGCACATGACCACGAAATCTATGCGGCCTTTGAAAAATGCTGCGACAAGATGGAAAAACAGCTGCGCCGCTACAAGCGCCGGCTGAAGGACCATCACAGCGCCCGAACCGAGCCGGTTGAACAATTCGGCGCGGCATCGTATATCCTCGCGCCTGAAAGTGACGACTCGGAACCCGAAACGCTTCAACCGATCATCGTCGCAGAGATGGAAACCAAGATCCCGTCACTGTCCGTTGGCGAAGCCGTCATGCAGATGGAGCTGGCTGGGGCACCGGTTCTTGTTTTCCGTAACGAGGGTAAAGAAGGGGTGAATGTCGTGTATCGCCGCGACGACGGCAATATCGGCTGGATCGACCCCCAGCAATAGACGGCGGGCTTCCCGCCTGCGGAGCAACGTAAGCTAAATGGAACTTTCCAGAATCCTCAAACCGGAGGCCGTAAAGGTTATTGCCTCGGCCTCCAGTAAGAAACGCTTGTTGCACGATCTGGGCGACCTGGCGGCCACCGCTTACGGCGTGAACCCGCAGGCGGCGGTGGAAGCCCTGATGGAACGCGAAACCTTGGGTCCGACGGGCGTGGGCCACGGCGTGGCCCTGCCCCATGCCCGGCTGAACGATCTGGACAAGGTCGTCGGCGCCTTCATCCTGCTGGAAAAGCCGATCGATTTCGAAGCCATCGACCGCCAGCCGGTCGATCTCGTATTCGCGCTTTTCGCACCCGAAGATGCCGGAGTCGAACACCTGAAAGCCTTGGCTCTGGTATCGCGCACCCTGCGCGAAAGCGCGCTTTGCGCCAAGCTGCGCGCCAACAACGATGCAGGCACGCTTTACACGATTCTCACCGCCGCCCAGGGGGCACAGGCGGCCTGATCACTGCCAGGCATCGAAGCCGAAGCTGACATAATCCTTCTGGTAGATATTGCCGACCATATGCTCGATCTCGGCGTCATAGATCGCCTCGAGCGGCACCGGCGCATTGTCGGTGCAGAGTTCGGGCGCCGGCGCCCCGGCGCATCCGGCGCGTGAAGCGACAAAAGGCAGCATGTCGGCCATCTCGTCTTCGCGCAGGATGAAATCCGGAGCCGCCAGATCGGCAAAGCCCCGCAGGATCTGGCTCTGGCTCGCCCAGGAGGAATCCACCCGCATCCCGGTCTGCCCCGACAGGTTCGCCTTGAGAAATTCCAGAAAGCCCAAGAAACAGGCCCGGTGGGTCGCTTCGTCATAGCCATCATCCAGTTCATCCGGCAGCGGCAGATCGAAGGTCTTGCGGATCGTCTTGCGGATCTTGGTGAAACTGCCCGGCCCGGTCGGCAGGATCTTGTCGCAGAACGCGGCATGAGCCCGCGCCACCGGGTGACGCAGCACGGTGAAGCTGCGGAATCCGTGCTTGGCCCGCTTCCACTGGCGCAGGCTTTTCTGGTTGAACCCTGACAGCAGGTCGCTTTCTTCCGCCCCGTCCAGCGCCGCCAGCCAGCGCATCACGGCGGTTTCGGGGCCCGAGCGCACCGGCAGGTACAGCAGCGGCGACCGCGCGGCGGCGACATAGCTGGGCACCACCGCATTGCGGCGGGGTTCGAAATTCGGCGTCCGGCTCAGGTTGAACCGGTCCAGCTGCGCCAGCGCCTGTTCCATCTCGGGGTAATTTTCCACCTTCTCGGAAATCGGCGCGGGGTTCTGTTTCTTCAGCTTGTCGTCCAGCGCCTCGAGCTGATCGGCCTGTCCCAGCCAGCGCGCCAGCCCGTTCATCACCTCCAAGTCCTGCAGATCCTCGTAGGCGACGTAGAAAGCGGTCTGCCCACTCCGCTGCAGCGCGTTCAGCAGGGCGACCTGGAACGCCTGCAGGTCGCCCAGGTGACGTTCGAATTCGGCCCGGTCGAAACGCGCCTTGCTGTCGCGGCGCTGCTTGACGTTGGTCAGCTTCCACTGCCCGGTCGCCTTTGCGATCTTCCAGCTGACATAGCTGTCGATGGGATTGCGGGTCAGGATGATCTTGGCGCAGCGCGGATCGTTCAGGCACAGGTCCAGCACCCGCGGGTCATGATCGTGGAAATAACGGAACCCACCCATCGCGTCGCCCTGCCGCCGGATGGCTTCGATCAGCCGCGCGGGATCGGCATCGCGCATGTCCTGACTGATCCCGAGGATCTCGGTCGAATTCGGATAGCCGATGAAATGCGGATTGAAGGCTTCGCCATGGCAGACGAGCCCGGGAAAGGCGTTCAGGTTT
>JAWVXM010000190.1:0-5259 GCA_033723255.1 Thalassovita sp. | reverse complement strand
CTCGGTCGTCACCCGCCTGTTCAACATCGTGCAACCCGATATCGCGGTGTTCGGTGAAAAGGATTACCAGCAGCTGCAGATCATCCGGAAGATGGTGCGCGACCTGCATGTGCCGATCCGCATCATCGGCGCCCCGACCCTGCGCGAAGCGGACGGGCTGGCAATGTCGTCGCGCAATCGCCGCCTGACGCCCGAGGATCGCAAGGCGGCCGTGGTGATCAGCCGCGCGCTTGACGCCGCCGAGGCACAGGCCCACGCCCCCGCCACGACCGTCGAAGATATCCGCAAGATCATCACCGACGAGATCGCCACCGAACCGCATGCCACGCTGTGCGGCCTCGATACCGTTTCCCCCGACACGCTGGACGACATGCAGGGGGCGCTGACCCGCCCGCTGGCCATCATGATATCGGTCCAGTTTTCCGACATTCTCCTGATCGACCAGAGGGTTATTGAACCATGAGCGCACAGAACCAGATCCGCCGCACCACCGTTCCCCAGATCGCCGCGCGCAAGGGGGGCGACCCGATCGTGTCGCTGACCTCCTACCACGCGCACACGGCGGCGATCGTCGACAAATACGCCGATTTCATTCTGGTGGGTGATTCACTGGGCATGGTGATGCACGGGATGGAAAGCACTGTCGGCGTGTCTCTCGACCTGATGATCATGCATGGCAAGGCAGTGGTGCGCGGCACCCAGAAGGCGCTGGTTGTCGTCGACATGCCCTTTGGCACCTACGAGGAAAGCCCCGCCATGGCCTTCCGCAACGCCGCCCGGATCATGAAGGAAACCGACTGCGGCGCGGTGAAACTGGAAGGCGGCGCGCGCATGGCCGAAACCATCCGGTTCCTGACCGAACGCGGCATCCCGGTGATGGCCCATATCGGCCTGACCCCGCAATCGAGCCACGTGATGGGCGGGTTCAAGACCCAAGGCCGGAATGAAGACAGCTGGCCGCTGCACGAAGCCGACGCCAAGGCCGTGGCCGACGCGGGCGCCTTCGCCATCGTGCTGGAAGGCATGGTCGAACCGCTGGCCGCGAAGATCACCAAGCAGGTCGACATTCCCACCATCGGCATCGGCGCCAGCGCCGAATGCGACGGCCAGATCCTGGTGCTGGAAGACATGCTGGGGCTGAACGAATGGACCCCGAAATTCGTCAAGGTCTATGGCAACCTGGGCCCGGCGATCGAACAGGCGGTGTCGGATTATGCCGAAGAGGTGAAGACCCGCGCCTTCCCCGGCCCCGATCAGGTCTACAAGTAAACCCAGCCGGATGGGGGCGCTGCCCCCGCCGCCGCAAGCGGCGCCTCCCCCGGGATATTTTCAAAAAAGAAGAAAGAGCAGGCGGCAAACCGCTTCTTCTTTTCATAAATATCCCTGCCGGAGGCAATCCCGGGACAGAGGCCCCGGAAACGGGACAGGCATGCACGCAGCAAGACGCGCTTGGCAAGTCTGATCATCTGCGCACAGTGACCGTTCAGCCAGCAGGACTTTGATTTCCGCGCCCCTGCACCACATTGTCGGCAAGGAAAGGAGACGCGACATGACATTCAGACCCGTTGCAGCCACCAGCCAAGCCAAACCCACGATGGAAGGTGCCGGAGTGCACCTGCACCGCGTATTCGGATTCGGCGATCCATCGCTGACCGATCCCTTCTTGATGATGGACGATTTCCGCAACGATGACCCCAAGCTTTATTCCGAGGGGTTCCCGTGGCACCCGCATCGCGGCATCGAAACCATCACCTATGTGCTGGAAGGCACGGTGGAACATGCCGACAGCCTCGGAAACAGGGGCTTGCTGGGCCCCGGCAGCGTGCAGTGGATGACCGCCGGGTCGGGCATCGTGCACCAGGAAATGCCCAGCGGTGATGATCAGGGACGGATGCACGGGTTTCAGCTTTGGGCTAACCTGCCTTCGAGCCTGAAAATGACCACGCCGCGTTACCAGGACATCACCGGCAGCGACATCCCGGTCGAAGGGGACGATGACGGCACGGTGGTGAAGGTGATCATCGGCTCGTTCTGGGGCAAGAAAGGTCCGGTCGACGGCATCGCCGCCGATCCGATGCTGCTCGATATCTCAGTGCCCGCGGGCAGGCGCAAGGTGTTCAAGGTGGATACGCGCGCGAATGCGCTGGCCTATGTGTTTGCCGGATCGGGCACCTTCCGCGATGCCAGTGACCCGGTCGGCATCAAGGTGGAAAAGGAATTTCTCGGAAAGGAGCTGAACATCCGCGATCAGACCGGCAATCGCACGCTGGTCCGGTTCGGATCGGGCGACGAGATCACCGTTCAGGCCGGCGACGATGGCATCCGCTTCCTGCTGATGACCGGGCGGCCGATCCGCGAACCGGTGGCCTGGCACGGGCCGATCGTGATGAATACGCGGGCCGAACTCGCCCGGGCCTTCGAAGAGTTGAACAACGGCAGCTTCATCAAGCATGACGCGCAGGTCTGACGGCGCCCCCTAATCCAGCGTCTGCAGCACCAAGTCCGGCGGCCGGTGGCCGTCGGCAAAGGTCTTCACGTTGATGATCACCTTCTCGCCCATCTCGATCCGGCCCTCTACCGTGGCCGATCCCATATGCGGCAGCATCACCACGTTGGTCATCGCGCGCAGGTCCGGGTTGGCCTGCGAGCCGTGTTCGTAAACGTCGAGCCCGGCGCCGGCCAGTTCGCCCGCCTTCAGCATCCGGGTCAGCGCGTTTTCATCGATCACCTCGCCGCGCGAGGTGTTCACGATCACCGCGGAGGGCTTCATCAGCTTCAGCCGCCGCGCGTTCATCAGGTGAAAGGTCGAGGGCGTGTGCGGGCAGTTGATCGACAGCACGTCCATCCGCGCCACCATCTGGTCGAGGCTTTCCCAATAGGTGGCCTGCAGCGCGTCTTCGGTTTCCTCGCGCAGCCGGCGGCGGTTGTGGTAATGCACCTGCATGCCGAACGCGCTGGCGCGCCGCGCCACCGCCTGGCCGATCCGGCCCATGCCGAGAATGCCAAGCCGCCGGCCGCTGACCCGCCCGCCCAGGAAGGCGGTGGGCGACCAGCCTTCCCACTGGCCCGACTGCATCACCGCCAGCCCTTCGGGAATGCGGCGGGTCACGGCCAGGATCAGCGCCATGGCCATGTCGGCCGTGTCCTCGGTCAGAACCCCGGGCGTGTTGGTGACCTGGATGCCGCGGCGCCGGGCGGTGGCGACATCGATATGGTCCACCCCTGCCCCGTAGTTTGCGATCAGCCGCAGCTTTTCGCCGGCCTGCGCGATCAGGCTGGAATCGAGGTGATCGTTCAGCGTCGGCACCAGAACGTCGGCCTCGCGCAGCGCCGCGGCCAATTCTTCACGTGTCATCGGGCTGTCGTCGTCGCGCAGCCGCACGTCGAACAATTCCTTCAGCCGCGTCTCGACCACATCGGGCAAGCGTCGCGTAACAACAACACTCAAACGTCCAGACGGCATCCCGGCCCTCCCCCTTCTTCCAAACTGCTCGCGTTGATGGCAGAGTGGAGCAAGACCATGCGGGGCACAAGAACTCACGCAATAAAATTTCACACGTATCGAGCATGTCGATGAACTTCACCAAGCGTATCGTTGCGACCGCCCTGTGCGGCCTATGCCTGGGCCTTCCCCTGCGGGCCGAAGAACGCGGCCCGGTGACCAATCTGCCGCTTCCGCGCTATGTCTCGGTCAAGGCGTCCGAAGCCAATGTGCGGCGTGGCCCCAGCCTGACCCACCGGATCGACTGGGTGTTCAAGCGGCGCAACATGCCGGTGGAAATCACCGCCGAATACGGCCATTGGCGCCGGGTGCGCGACCGCGACGGCGCCGGCGGATGGATCCATTATTCGCTGCTTTCCGGGGTGCGCCACGTGATCGTGGACCGCGACATGCTGGCGCTGCACGTGCGGCCAGAGCCGGATACCGCGATCACCGCGCGGCTGGAACTGGGCGTGATTGCCAAGCTGGAAAGCTGCATCCCCGACTGGTGCCGCCTGCGCGCCGGCGGTTATCGCGGCTGGGCTGAAAAGGATGCGCTCTGGGGCGTGAAAGCCGACGAAATCCGCGACTGACCCGCCCCGCCGCAGTGCGATCACGCTGCGGTTTCGCCATCCCGGGGCAGCGCGTTTCGCCCCCGCTGCACGCCGCTGCATAATAGTGAAAAAATTCTCATTTCTGGTCTTGCGCCCGCCGACACTGTTTCGTAAACAGCGCCTCACCGTTGGGGTGTAGCCAAGTGGTAAGGCAACGGTTTTTGGTACCGCGTACCGCAGGTTCGAATCCTGCCACCCCAGCCATCTCTTCCTGAACATTGCAGTGATAGCGCCGCGAGGCTGTGCAGGGCCAGAAATGCCCCTCGGAATGCCCCCGTTTATGCCCCTGGAAAACTGACCGAATGCTGGGTCAGCCAATCAGGCTGCAACAAGCGCCTCAGGTCCCCCTAAGCTCGCTCCCCTTCCTGGATGATCCTTCCTAAGGGATAGGGTTCCTATAAGGGGGATATACCTACAATAGGTATAAGTAATGGGTAAGAAGGAAGAAGAAGGAAGGGAGAGGGAGACCCTAGGAAGGGGGGACTTATAGCCCCCCCCTGTAAGAGGTTGTATTCCCCTAGTTAAAGCCCAATCTTGCAGCCTGCAGCTCCCCGATGAGGTCCCTGAATGGCAGAGATACAGAACCCACGATACTCCCGGCCCATAGATGTGCATCGGTGGTCAGAGCACCCCGAGGTGAAGGCCTTGGTGGATGAGATCTGGGAGGGGTATCTGCCGCAAGAGATTACCGGGAAACAGGGGCCAGGGCCGAAGCCTAAGACCTCGTTCAGGAAGCAGTTGAGGGTTCTGATTCTGGGGTAATCCCCCCGAAAAATAGTGGTGTTCAGAAGTAGAATTTTCCTGGCAGATTGACCGAGGAGAATTCGTATGAAGAACAAGCGATTCAGCGACGCGCGAATCATGGCCATCCTGAAGCAGGCGGAGAGCGGTATGCCTGTTGCCGAGCTGTGCCGTGAACACGGCATGAGCAGCGCGAGCTTTTACAAATGGCGTGCCAAATTTGGCGGGA
Organism: Thalassovita sp.; assembly: GCA_033723255.1. Classification (GTDB taxonomy): domain Bacteria; phylum Pseudomonadota; class Alphaproteobacteria; order Rhodobacterales; family Rhodobacteraceae; genus Thalassobius. The sequence goes on along the minus strand of JAWVXM010000190.1, from coordinate 194 downwards.
TGGATGCATCGATGATCGCGGAGATGAAGGCCATGGCCGAAGAGAACCGGCGCCTGAAGCGGATGTATGCCGAGATGAGCATGCAGAACGATCTGCTTAAGGAAGCGCTTGGAAAAAAGTCTTAAGGCCGTCTCAGCGCAAAGAGATGGCCGAAGAGGCTGTAAAGCGGCACGGGGTCAGTATCGCGTTGGCCT
>JAWVXM010000189.1:0-5269 GCA_033723255.1 Thalassovita sp. | reverse complement strand
GCCCGGGGCGCCGGCGACGGAACCGCATGCCCATGCGGGGGCGGAAATGATATATGTGATTGCCGGCCGGCTGGAGCTGAACATACATGGCCGGTCGGAACTGTTGGAGGCAGGGGATTCGCTCTATTTCGACCCGAGTTTCGATCATGTCTATCGTGGCGGCGGCGAAGAGCATTGCCGCGTGATCGTCGTGGTGACCCCCGAGACCACTGAATGAGCGAAAAACCATCAGTGCGCCTGCGCAAGCGGTTTGCGCGCCCTTGCGCTATTTGCTTTATCTGCCGTTGATATTATCTAGGAGAGGCAAGCTTCACAGAGGCACGGAATGTCACGACCCGTCGTCGGTATTATCGGCAACCAGCACCTGATCAATGAAACCTACCCGGTGCACGCGGGCGGGCAGATGAACACCGAAGCGGTGTCGGCCGTGTCGGGCTGCTTGCCGGTGCTGATCCCCGCCGATCCGCGCTTTCTGAGCGTCGCGGAATTGCTCGAGACCTGCGACGGGTTCGTGCTGACGGGCGGGCGGCCCAATGTGCATCCCGAGGAATATGGCGAAGACCCGACCGAGGCGCATGGCGATTTCGACCGCTGCCGCGATGCGATCACGCTGCCGCTGGTGCGCGCCTGCGTGGAGCGCGGTCAGCCCTTCCTGGGCATCTGCCGTGGTTTTCAGGAAGTCAACGTCGCGATGGGCGGATCGCTTTATCCCGAGATCCGCGACCTGCCGGGACGCATGAACCACCGGATGCCGCCCGACGGCACGCTGGAGGAAAAATTCGCCCTGCGCCATCAGGTGAGCTTCACCGAAGGCGGGCCGTTCCATCGCTTGATGGGGGCGCAGGAGGTGATGACCAACACGCTGCACGGTCAGGGCATCAAGCATCCGGGTGCGCGGATCGTGATCGACGGCTATGCGCCCGATGGCACGCCCGAGGCGATCTATATCAAGGACGCGCCGGGTTTCACCCTGTCGGTTCAGTGGCACCCGGAATGGGACGCGGCCAACGATCCGGTCTCGCGTCCGCTGTTCGAAGCCTTCGGGCAGGCGGCACGGCAATGGTCGGATCGCAAGGACCGGATCGTCGCGAAGCAGATGGCCTGACCTGATATCGCGCCCCGATAGGGGGATGCGGAAACCGCCCGGTTGCGCCTCCCGGATCAGGCCGCCATCAGCACCGTCGCTTCGCGTGCCTTCAGGCAGAGCCGCGCGGTGTCGCCGAACCCGTTGGGATTGCCGCGTAGTTCGGGGAAGAGGACGAACAGCTCTTCGCGTGAGGCGTCCGACAACGCGTGCAGTCCCGTCTGTCCGGGGTGGAAGCTTTCAGACGCCACGCCTTCCGCGAACACGATTTCATGCCGGTCGAACAGCAGGTGGTAATAGGTGACCTTCAGCTGATCGACCTGCTGGATGGTGCTGCCGTTCACCATGTGCTTGGCCGGGACCAGCACCTCGGAATCGTTGAAATAGAGATTTGCGATTGGCGAATGATGCAGCATCCGGTGCTGCGGAGATACCAGCAGGGGCCGGTCGTTGCCCAGCGTTCCCGGGGCGAAGCGTACCGGTGCGAATTGCCGGGTGCCGGTGACGCTGCGGCTGCCGATCCAGCGGATCGGCTGCAGGCCGTGATCGCGGGTCAGCACAAGATCACCGGGGCGCAGCGTTTCGACCGGGCGGGCGCCCTGGGCGCTGAGGATATGGGTGCCACCGGTGAAGCAGATGATCACGTCCTCGATGTTGGAGAACTCCACCACGGTGCCGTCGGACAGCGTCGTCGTGCCTGCCAATGCCCCGGGATCGGTGCTGGAATAGGTGATGGCGTCCCAGTCGATCAGGCCGCTGAAATCAAGCGTGTCGCCCCCCGGTTCGTCGAGTTCTCCGCCATCGATGGTCAGGGTGCCGCCGCCAAGCGCGGCGGCGTCGAGGATGAAGACATCGTCGCCCGCGCCGCCCGAAACGGTGTCGCCGGATCCGGCATGGATGACATCGTCCCCCGCGCCGCCGTCGATCAGGTCGGCCCCGGTGCCGCCGATGATCGTGTCACTGCCGTCTTCACCGTAAAGCAGGTCATCCCCGCCCGCACCGTCGATCAGGTCGCTGCCGGCCCCGCCATAGAGGACGTTGGTGCCGATCTGACCCGCGCCGTCATAGCCGGTCAGGGTATCGTCCCAGTCCGATCCGATGATCCCTTCGAGATCGCCCGCCAGCGTGTCGCTCTGCGCATCTCCTCCGGATGCGGTGCCGCCGGTCAGATCGATGGCAACCCCGGACGTCGAGCCCGAATAGTCGATGAAATCGAAGCCCGCCCCGCCGCTCAGCGCGTCGCCGCCTGCTCCGCCATGCAGCGTGTCGTCACCATCCCCGCCCAGCAGCGTATCGCGACCGTCCCCCCCGTCGAGGCTGTCATCGCCACCCTGGCCATGGATCGTGTCCCTGCCGCTGCCGCCTGCCACCGTGTCGGCCCCGTCCCCGGTTTCCACCCAGTCGTTGCCCGCGCTCGCCACAACGGAATCGTCCCCGGTGCCAACCTGATCGCCATCGGCGTCGGTGAAGGTGCTGTCGATAACGTCCGCCGCGTCGCTGCCTTCGACCACCCCGTCGGCAGCGGCGGGTGCGCCATTGACGAAATCCAGGCTGAAGAGGCCGGCCGGGTCGCCGGTTCCGAGATCATGGCGTTCATAATGGCGCAGCACCTGCGCATCGCCCGATCCGTCCAGTATCAGGGTCGTACCGTTGCCATCGGAAAAGCCGGACTGTGCACTGCCACTACCGCCATCGGTCCAGCGGATGTCTTCGTAGATGATCTCGGTGGTGAAGGTCCCGTCGCCGGTCGCGGTCAGGACCAGTTGGAAGGAATTGCTCCCGGGGCCGGAATTGGGGGCGACGTTCAGCCAGGTCAAGGTAATCGTGCCGGTGTCGGGGTCGATATCCCAATAGATTTCGCCGCCCTGAGAGATGTCGACATCGCTCCAGAAGGCGGCGATGGTCGGAATGGTGCCCCCTGCCAGATCAGGGGCGGAATCGAGCTGCGGGGCGCCGAAGCTGATCGTACCGTTGGAATTCAGGTAGAGCGAACTGTAGCTGGAGCCGAAATATTCGATTCCGGTGCTGCCGAAAACCGAAGTAACATCGATTTCGACGGCGCCATTATCGTCGTCGCCAGCCACCTTCGGTGTACTGGTGAACACGTTTTCGCCGTATCCTGCCGGACCGCCCAGTCCGGAAATCATCGTTGCCATTCTACCCAACCCGTAACATGCGGCCTGTCTGGTTGTGCTTTCGGATGGAAACCGAACCTGCACGACCGGAAGACCGTTTCCGGATTGGTTACAATCGCCGTGGGGCGGAAATGGGCGGGAATTGCGTTAAATTGAAGTCGCTTCGTCGCAAACACGGCAGGCCCGGGGCATGGGGCCTTGTTCCTGTCACAATCTGCGGACGGGCCAGCAAGAACCGGCGCCGCCGCATCTCTTGCGCAGGGCGGATCAGACCTTGCCGCCGGAAATCTGGATTTCCTGTCCGTTGACGCTGCCCGAGTTCGGATCGCACAGCCAAAGCGCCGCGGCGGCGACTTCTTCCGGCGCGATCAGGCGCTTGTGGCGGTTCGATTTGACCATCACGTCGCGCGCCTCTTCCTCGCTCATCCCCGAACGCTGGCTGATCGAATCCACGTTGCGGGTGATGATGTCGGTGTCGACATATCCGGGGCAAAGCGAATTGAACGTGTAGGGACCGCCCATGAAATCTTCCGAAATAGACCGGATCATGCCGATCACCCCGTGTTTCGACGCCGAATAGGCGCCGCCGCCGGGCAGGCCGCGGACACCGGCGATCGACGACACGGCGATCACCCGGCCCCAATCCGTGGTCAGCATCGAACGCATGGATTCGCGGATGGTGAAGAAGGCACCATCGAGGTTGGTCGCCATGATCTGGCGCCAGAATTCGGTATCGGTCTTGTGCAGCTTCTTGCCCACGGCGATGCCGGCATTGGCGACACAGATCTGGATCGGTCCGCGCGCGGCGACCGCATCGGCGATCACCTGCACCACCTGCGCTTCGTCGGTTACGTCCATCGCGGCGGGATACATGTTTTCCCCAGCCACCTGTTCCAGCACGCTCAGCCGCCGGCCGGTGATCGTCACCTTTGCGCCGGCCCCGGCCAGTGCCTTGGCAATGGCCAGCCCGATTCCGGTGCCGCCGCCGGTCACCAGCGCGTGTTTTCCTGCCAAATCCATCCTTCGCTCCTCCCTTTTGCTTGCCGGAAAGGTATCCGCCTGCGATCCTTGCGCAAGCCGAGCGTTACGTCACGGCAGCATCCGCTCTTTACAATCAAATTCGTATCTGTGAATTTTACTGACGGAAACCACCTGGGAGGAATTCCATGAAGCCGCTGATCCTTGCCGGGATGCTTGCCCTGGCGTCGCAATCCGTGGTCGCCAGCGAAGACATCGCCGATCAATACCCGCAATCGGAACTGTATTCGAAGCCGGTCGAGGTGATCCCGCACGTGTTTTCCTCTATCGGCGCCACCGCGCCGCCGAGTTACGAAAACAGCGGTCACAACAACAACCTGTCCTTCATCGTTACCGATGAAGGCGTGGTGGTGATAAATGGCGGCGCTTCGGCCCGGCTGGCCCGCGCGCTGCATGATGAAATCAAGGCCGTCACCGATCAGCCGGTGAAGCTGGTGATCAATGAAAACGGCCAAGGCCACGCGATGTTGGGCAATTCCTACTGGGTTGATCAGGGCGTCGATATCCTGGCCCATGTGGACGCGATCGAAGCCTTCAGCGAAGACGCGGATTTCATCCTGCAGGGGATGGAGCGTTACAATCAGGACAAGGCCGAAGGCACCCGCATCGTCACCCCGAACCTGAGCTTCGAGGACGAATACAAGCTGACCCTGGGCGGGGTCGACATCCACGTGATGCATATGGGGCCGGCGCATGATCCGGGCGACACGCAGGTCTGGCTGCCGCAATGGGGCATGCTGATCGCCGGCGATATCGCCTTCCATGAACGGATGCTGCCTATTTTCGAAGGGATCTGTACCAGCTGCTGGATCGAAACCTGGGAAACTAAGCTTGAACCGCTGGCGCCGACCTATGTGATCCCGGGGCACGGCCATCCGACCAACCTCGCGCAGGTGCGCCGCTACACCTACGACTACCTCACGGATCTGCGAGCGAAGATCGGCGCCCATATCGACGAGGGTGGTGATCTGGCTGGCGCTTACTATGTGGACCAGGAACGCTGGAAGGGGCT
>JAWVXM010000188.1:0-5277 GCA_033723255.1 Thalassovita sp. | reverse complement strand
CGAGGTCGGACCCGGTATTGGGTTCGGTGAAGACGGCGGTGGGCAGGATTTCGGCGCTGGAGATCCTGGGCAGCCATTCTTCCTTCTGCGCATCGGTGCCGCCGGCAAGGATCAGTTCCGCGGCGATTTCGGACCGGGTGCCAAGGGAGCCCACGCCGATATACCCGCGCGACAGTTCTTCGGACACCACCACCATCGACGCCTTGGACAGCCCAAGCCCGCCGAATTCTTCCGGGATGGTCAGGCCGAAAACGCCCATCTCGGCCAGTTCGTCGATGATTTCCATCGGGATGAAATCGTCCTTGAGGTGCCATTCATGGGCATTGGGCACGACCCGGTCATCGGCATAGCGGCGGAACTGTTCGCGGATCATTTCCAGTTCTTCGTCAAGGCCCGAGGCGCCGAAGGTGGCATGGCCGGCATTGTCGCGCATCAGGTCCACCAGGCGCGAGCGGGCGCGTTGGCTGTTGCCGTGGGCGATCAGCGTAGTGATCGCGTCGGTGTCAAGCGTCGCACCGTCGAGGCCGAGATCGGACAGGCGGGTGATTTCGCCCTGGCTCATCGGGATGCCGCCCTTGATCTGGGCCAGGTATTCGCCGAAGGCGATCTGGTGGATCAGCTGTTCCATCTCACCGAACTTGCCGTCGCCCGACAGGCGTTCCGCCCAGGCCTGCATCTGGGTCAGCGACTGGCCGTAGGTCGCAAGCCACGACAGGCCATGCGCGGCGGCCTGGTTGGCTTCGAGCGCCGCGCCGGATACCCGGCCTTCCTGCGTGACCTGATCGCGCATCGTGGCGATCGCGGTATCCACCAATGCGTTGACCGGGCCAACGGCCGCGCCGGTCAGAGCCAGAAGATCGGAAAGAATTATAGTGTCGGTCATCGTCAGGTCCTGTCCGTCATGGGCCATGAATCATATCCTTGGTTGCTGCGGTGTGACATAATTCTTTTGCAGTCGCAGCGCAACAAAAATACCCATTGATGTTGAAAAATGACCGAAAGTTGCGTGTGAATTCTCTGCATTGGCCAAGGCGGCTGTGGTAAGAGGCGCCATGGACACGCTTTTTTCACTTCTGACGCCGCAGGCCTTTGCCGTGGCTTTCATGGTCGCCCTTCTGGCGGGGTTCATCAAGGGGATGGTGGGTTTCGCCATGCCGATGATCCTGATTTCGGGCCTGAGCAGTATCATCGATCCGCAGCTGGCGCTGGCGGGGCTGATCCTGCCGACCGTGCTCACAAACGGCTGGCAGTCACTTCGGCAGGGGCCCGCGGCCGCCTGGGAATCGGTCAAGCGGTTCCGAATTTTCCTGCTGGTGGGGCTGGTGGCGATCCTGATCAGCGCGCAGATGGTGCGGCTGCTGTCGCCTCAGGCGATGCTGCTGCTGATCGGTGTGCCGGTGTCGATCTTCGTGGTGATCCAGTTGATGGGCCTGCGGTTGCGATTGCCGGAAAGCGGGCAGGGCCTGATCGAGGCGGGGATCGGCGGTTTTGCCGGGCTGATCGGGGGCATGTCAGGGGTCTGGGGGCCGCCCACGGTCTTGTATCTGACTGCTCTGGAAACACCAAAGACCGAACAGTTGCGGATCCAGGGCGTGATCTACGGGCTGGGCGCGGTGGCGCTGCTCGGCGCGCATATCGGTTCGGGGGTGTTGCGCAGTGATACGGCGGTGTTTTCCGCCGCGCTGCTGATCCCGGCGCTGGCCGGAATGTGGATCGGGTTCAAGGTGCATGACCGGATCGACCAGACAGCGTTTCGCCGGGTCACCCTGATCGTGCTGTTTGTCGCGGCGCTCAACCTGGTGCGCCGCGGCATTCTTGTCTGAAGCTTAGTGGTGGGCCGCTTCTTCGGCCGGGACATAACCGGCGACCGCATCCACGAAGGAGCGGATCTGGGCTTTCAGGCGATCATCCTTGATCTTGCTGAACACCGAGGCAATGCGCGCGGTTTCTTCATCGATGACCGGGGTGGTTTCATCCGCGGTCTGATCCAGACCTTCGAAGAAATAGGACGGCGGAACATTGAGGATGTTGGCGATCTCGAACAGCTTGCTGGCTGAAATCCGGTTACGGCCAAGTTCGTACTTCTGAACTTGCTGGAACGAAATATTCAATCCTTTGGCGACATCGGTTTGGGTAAGCCCACGCAGCACGCGCAGGTTCTTCAGTTTCTTGCCTACATGAACATCAACTGGGTGCGACATATCTTTTTTCCATCTTCAGACTACCAGAAGAAGAAAGCAACTCGCCCGCATGCAATCAATTGATTATCAATTCCCTTGACGGTAACATAAATCATACATCAGTATGCGTTAAGTTTTCCATTTGGTGAAATCCTGTAGAAACAGGGAAAGAAAGGCCGTTTTCTTGATTGAACGGCAGCAGGATTAACCAAGCCGAGTGTATTTTTTATGTATTGCCACCATAAGGGGTTCCATGGCAGAGCAAAAGAATCATCCATTGCTGTTCGAGCTTTTACGGTCTTTTGTCACCCTGGCGGAGACCCTGAACCTGTCCCGGACGGTGGCCCTGATGGATTCAACCCGGCAGACGGTACGGCGCCATATTTCCATCCTGGAAGAGCTCAAGGGTGAGCAGCTCTTCGTGATGGTCGACCGGCAATACCAGCTGACCGAGGCGGGGCGCAGATGCCTGCGCGAAGCCGAGGACATACTGGCGCGGGGATCTGCTTGGCTGGACAATGAAACCGGCCATATCGGCGGGTTGTTTCACATCGCCAAGGACGAACCGGATGGCTGGTGCTTCTATCTGCAGCAACATCCGATCAGCGCGATCTGGACCGGGCGCAACGATCTGCTCAAGCAGGGTGTGAAAAGCTGGGCCGAGGCCGAGGGACTGATTACCCACGAGGCTTTCGAGCCGATCCGCGATCATCTGATGGTCTTCCGCAAGGCCAGCGAAGATTGGATCTGCACGGCGGTGGGCAGCAAGTCGTCCTATGCGACATGGTATGGCTGGCGTTGGGAAATCAGTTCGATCGGTCAGGCGCTTCCGTCACTGCCCGGGGGATCCGCGCATGCGGTGCAGTTATCGCAGCCTTTCGAAGAAATCCGGGCCAGTCGCGGCCTGCGTTACGACCATGTGCATACCATGATGAACCGGGGCGAAGAAGGCGTGCCCGAACCGATCAGTTTCAAGCGCTTGCTGCTCGGATGCCGTTATCCCGATGACAGTTTTGCCATGGCGTCACTGGTGGTGCGCAGCTACGATTTGCAGATCGAAGGGTTGCCGCAGAGCCGTATCGAAGCCATGCCGATCGCCGAGTTGATGGAGTCTTTTCCCGCCGCGGGAGAACAAGAGAAAGACATGTCCGCATAGGTTGGGCATCCTGTAGCTGTGTTCAGCACAGGAGAGCGACATGACAATTCAAGATGTTTTTGACAGTGCGCGGTATCTGACGGAAACGGCGAATGCCCTGAAATCCCAGCATCTGCATATCCAAGTCGGGGATGATTTCGAAGAATATGCTCAAATCGTGAAAGAGGGGCGGCCGGAACAGCCCCTGGGGCCTCCATTTGACTCGAACAAGCAATTTTTGCCCGCCGCCAGAGGGATTTGGATCATCGGGCGTAACGCGAAAGGGGCGCTCGTGCATAGCCAGGCCATGCGTCTTCTGGACCTCTATGATCAAACCCTGTCGCGGTATCTTTCGGCCCGTTTCTGGGATTTCCCTCCGGGGGGGGTGGGCATCGATCAGCAGGGTTCCTGGTTTCGCCCGGGTCCCGGAGCGGCTCGGATCACCGGCCGGGCGGTCTATCATGGTGAAATGTGGCTCAAGGATGATTCGGTCTATCGGGGGCGCGGATTGATCGATCTTCTGGCCCGTTTTTCCTTTCTCACCGCGATGTTGCACTGGCAGCCGGATTTCCTGTTCGGGTTCATGCTGCGGCCGGTGGCGCGGCGTGGACTGGCCGAACGCGAAGGCTACATGCATTGCGATCCCTATTGCCTGAGCTGGAAGGTGGAGGGCCGCAATGAGCCGCTGGACTGCAACATGGTGTGGATGGCGCTGGAGGATCTGCGTCACGTTATGCACGTGCCGACGCGGCAGATGATGGAGCCGATCGCGGCGGAGTGAGGCAGAGTGCAAACGAAATCGCCCCGGCACATCGTCCGGGGCGTTTCTTTTTCATTATATGTCCGCTTCGGCTCAGCCGATGGCGGCGGCCTTCACGTCTTCGTCGATATAGGGAACGTACTGTTCGAAATTGTCGGCGAACATCTGCACCAGCTTGGCGGCCTGCGCGTCATAGGCGGCGGCATCGTCCCAGGTCTGGCGCGGGTCCAGCAGCAGGGTGTCGACACCCGGCACATCGACCGGCACTTCGAAGCCGAAGTTTTCGTCCTTGCGGAATTCGGCGTCGTTCAGCGATCCTTCCAGCGCGGCGGAGAGCAGTGCGCGGGTGGCCCTGATCGGCATCCGCGAACCGGTGCCGAAGGCGCCGCCGGTCCAACCAGTGTTGACCAGCCAGCAGGTCGCGCCGTGCTTGCCGATCTTTTCGCGCAGCAGGTTGCCGTAGGCTTCCGGCCGGCGCGGCATGAACGGGGCGCCGAAGCAGGTCGAGAAGGTGGGTTCGGGTTCCACCACGCCGCGTTCGGTGCCCGGGGTCTTCGAGGTGAAGCCGGACAGGAAGTGATACATCGCCTGCGCCGGGGTCAGCCGCGCGATCGGCGGCAGCACGCCATAGGCGTCGCAGGTCAGCAGGATCACGTTCTTGGGGTGCCCGCCAAGCGCGCTGTCCGAGGAATTCGAGATATACTCCAGCGGATAGGCGCAACGCATGTTTTCGGTCAGGCTGGAATCCTCGAAATCCAGTTCGAAGGTTTCCTCGTCAAAGACCATGTTTTCGATCACGGTGCCGAATTTCGAGGTGGTGGCGAAGATTTCCGGTTCCGCCTCGGGGTTCAGGCCGATGGTCTTGGCATAGCAGCCGCCTTCGAAGTTGAAGGTGCCGCGATCCGACCAGCCGTGTTCGTCATCGCCGATCAGGGTGCGCGACGGGTCGGCCGACAGCGTGGTCTTGCCGGTGCCGGATAGGCCGAAGAAAATGGCGGTATCGACCGGGTTGTTCGGCGCGTGGTTGGCCGAGCAATGCATCGCCATCACGCCCTTTCCGGGCAGGATGTAGTTCAAGAGCGTGAACACGCCCTTCTTGTTCTCGCCCGCGTACTCGGTACCGCCGACCAGGATCAGCTTCTTGGAGAAGTTGAGGGCGATGACGGTTTCCGATCGGCAGCCGTGGCGTTTTGCGTCGGCCT
>JAWVXM010000187.1:0-5312 GCA_033723255.1 Thalassovita sp. | reverse complement strand
GGACTCCCGTGTTCTGATCGCCTCAATACGCCCCTTTGACCGTAACATACGCCTTTTGCTGCAAGCCGGCGCAGATGTTTCCATCACCAACAACCAAGGCAACCTGGCGCTCCACCAGGCGGCGGCCAAGAGCTGGACAAAAGACCTCAGGCTCCTGATCGCTGCCGGTTCCGATGTGAACGGCCGCAACGCCGAAGAGCGCACTCCCCTTCACCTGGCAGCTTTTGATGCTGCGGGGATTGTCGAAACGATAAAAATCCTGATCGATGCCGGTGCCGATCTGGAAGCGCGCGACGACGATGGGCACACCCCGCTTCACTTGGCCAGCAGCATCAAATACGTGGATGCAATCGCGGCGCTGATCGAAGCCGGCGCCGACATCCACGCCCGGGACAATTTCGGCCGCACCCCTCTTGCCGTTCTTGGGCAGCGATCATCGGTCGAGGGGGGCAATTGGGATTTAACCTCGACAAGCGGTGGCAAGGTCACCTCGCTCACCGAGCTGCTGGAGGCCGGGGCCGATGTCAACGCGACCGACCAATTCGGCGCCACCCCGCTGCACTGGATTGCCGAAACGGGCCGCCTGTCAGATGCGGAAAAGATGATCGCAGCGGGAGCGGATCCCTGCATCTCCACCAAGACGGACGAAAAACCAATCCAGTGGGCGGCGTGCCACGATCAAACGACCTGCCGCGACTTGGGGAAGTTGAAGCGGTTGCTGCGCTGCAAGGCCCCATAAACGGCCTGCATTGCGATTTTTCCGCCAGAGGCGCGCAGAAAGCCGTGAACTCCATCCCGGCCGGGCGCGCTAGGCCCGGCCGGGACGGTGATCGGATCAGAGACCGGTCACGCGGTGGTTGGCGTAGATCCTGATAATCTTTTCCACCGCCTGTTCGGGCGGCAGTTCCTCGCTTTCGCCGCTGCGGCGGCAGGTCAGTTCCACCACCCCGTTCTTCAGCCCGCGCGGGCCGACGGTGATGCGCCAGGGCAGGCCGATCAGGTCCATGGTGGCGAACTTGCCGCCAGCGCGTTCCTTGCGGTCGTCGTAAAGCGGCTCCAACCCCGCGGCGGTGAAGCTGTCGTAAAGCGCCTGGCAGGCGGCATCGGCTTCTTCGTCGCCCTGCTTGAGGTTGACGATACCGACGTGGAAGGGCGTCACGCCCTCGGGCCAGATGATGCCGTTTTCGTCGTGGCTGGCTTCGATGATCGCGCCCAGCAGGCGCGACACGCCGATGCCGTGACTGCCCATATGGATCTGTACCGGCTTGCCGTCGGCGCCCTGCACGGTGGCGTTCATCGCATCCGAATACTGGGTGCCGAAGTAGAAGATCTGCCCGACCTCGATACCGCGCGCGGTGCGGCGGCGTTCTTCGGGCACTTCGGCGAACAGCACCTCGTCATGGGTTTCGTCGGTGCGGGCATAGCGCGAGGTGAATTCCTCGAGCACCGCCTGGCACTGTTCGACGCTGTCGTAATCGATCTGGCGGTCGCCGAAGGTCAGGTCGGTGATTTCGCTGTCATAGAAGACCTCGGATTCGCCGGTTTCGGCCAGCACCAGGAATTCGTGGGTGTAATCGCCGCCGATCGGCCCACTGTCGGCGCGCATCGGGATCGCCTGCAGCCCCATGCGTTCATAGGTGCGCAGGTAGCTGACCAGGTGACGGTTATAGGCGTGCAGCGCGTCTTCTTTCGACAGGTCGAAATTGTAGCCGTCCTTCATGTAGAATTCGCGCCCGCGCATGACGCCGAACCGCGGCCGGATCTCATCGCGGAATTTCCACTGGATCTGGTACAGCGTCAGCGGCAGGTCCTTGTAGGATTTCACATGGCTGCGAAACACGTCGGTGAACAGTTCCTCGGCGGTGGGCGAAAACAGCATGTCGCGCCCGTGCCGGTCCTGCATCCGCAGCATTTCTTCGCCATAGCCGTCATAGCGGCCGGATTCGCGCCACAGGTCGGCCGATTGAAGCGTCGGCATCAGCATCGGGATATGGCCGGCGCGCAGCTGTTCTTCGTGCACGATGTTTTCCAGCTTGCGCAGCACCTTGAAGCCCAGCGGCAGCCAGGAATAGATGCCGGCGGACTGCTGCTGGATCATGCCGGCGCGCAGCATCAGCCGGTGGCTGACGATCTGCGCCTCGGAGGGGTTTTCTTTCAGAACGGGCAGGAAATAGCGCGACAGACGCATGGACGGTCCCTTTGGGTTTTTGTGATCGAGTTGCCTGACGGTTTAGAAGCTGTCGGGCAGGCAGACAAGTCATCCGTCGCCCTATTGGCCTCTCAAAGCCAAAACAGTCTTGAACTGACGCCCGGATCGGACGACATAGGAACAAACGGGGGGCAAAATGGCGTTACCGGCCAGGGATCAGCTGAAATACTGGGGGATCGCCACGGCGGTCTTTGCCGCGGTGCTGTGGTACCTGGGCGATGTCCTGCTGCCCTTCGTGCTGGGCGGCGCTGTCGCCTATTTCCTCGATCCGGTCGCCGACAAGCTGGAAAAGGCGGGGCTGAGCCGGGCGGCGGCGACCGCGGTGATCACGCTTTTCGCCGCATTGGTCTTCGTGATCCTGACCCTGCTGGTGCTGCCGACGCTGATCCAGCAATCGGTATCGCTGTTCAACACCGTGCCAGCCCTGATCGAGGACCTGCGCACATTCCTGACCGGGCGGTTCCCGGCGCTGATGGACGAGAAATCGACCCTGTACCAATCGCTGCAATCGGTGGGCGAGACGATCCAGGCGCGCGGCGGCGAGTTGTTGAACACGCTGCTGAGTTCGGCGATGTCGATCATCAACATGGCGGCGCTTCTGGTGATCGTGCCGGTGGTCGCCTTCTACCTTCTGTATGACTGGGACAACATGGTCACCAGGATCGACGACCTGCTGCCGCGCGACCACGCGCCGGTGATCCGACGGCTGGCCGGCGATATCGACAAGACCCTGGCCGGGTTCATCCGCGGCATGGGCACCGTCTGCCTGATCCTGGGCAGCTATTACGCCGTGACGCTGATGCTGGTCGGGCTGCAGTTCGGGCTGGTCGTGGGCTTCATCGCCGGGGCGCTGACCTTCATTCCCTATGTAGGGGCCTTCGTCGGCGGGTTGCTGGCGATCGGGCTGGCGCTGTTCCAGTTCTGGGGCGACTGGCTGTCGATCGGGCTGGTGGCGGCGATCTTCGTCGGCGGCCAGATGATCGAAGGCAACGTGCTGACGCCGAAGCTGGTCGGCGGGTCGGTCGGGCTGCACCCGGACTGGCTGATCCTGGCGCTGTCGGTGTTCGGGGCGCTGTTCGGGTTCATCGGCATGCTGGTGGCGGTGCCGGTGGCCGCCGCGCTTGGCGTCGTGGCCCGTTTCCTGATCGACGAATACAAGGTCAGCCGCCTGTATCGCGGCCATTCCGGGAAAGACGACGCGTGAAGGGACAACAACTGAGTTTCGACCTGCCGGTGCGTCCCGCGCTTGGCCGCGACGATTTCTTCGTCTCGCCTGCCAATGCGATGGCGGTGGTGATGATCGAAAGCTGGCAGAACTGGGCCGGGCGCAAGCTGGCGCTGATCGGGCCGGCGGGATCGGGCAAGACGCACCTGACGCATGTCTGGGCCGCGGCGAGCGGCGCGCGGATCGTGTCGGCCAGTGCGCTAACGACCGCAGACATTCCAGCGCTGGCCAGCGGCCCGGTGGCGGTGGAGGACGTGCAGGACATCGCCGGCAACCGCGCCGCCGAGGAAGCGCTTTTTCACCTGCACAACCTCGTGCTGGCCGAAGGCCATCATCTGCTGGTGACCGCGGACCGCGAACCGCATCTGTGGAACCTCACCCTGCCCGACCTGATGAGCCGGATGCAGGGCACCCAGGCGGTTCGGCTGGACCAACCGGACGATCAGCTGCTGAGCGCGGTGGTGACCAAGCTGTTCGCCGACCGGCAATTGTCGCCGGGGCCGGACACGATTTCCTATCTGGTCGCCCGGATGGACCGGTCGATGCAGGCCGCCCGCGACCTGGTGGCGCGGATCGACCGCGAGGCGCTGGCACAGAAACGCCCGGTGACCCGGCCGCTGGCGGCCGAGGTTCTTGGCCAGGGCGAATTGCCCGACCTGCTGGACGGGGCGGGCTGAGCGCGCCGGACCGATTGGGGGCCAGCCCCCTTGTCCATCCGTTGATTGCATTATTGCGGTGGCGACAGCAAGGCCTCGGTGGTTTTCCGCTATGTCCGGTTCAGCAGGACAGCTTGCAAAGGCCATTTGGGGCGCCCTCCGCCTGGTCTGCGCCTCCCGGTACCAGCGCCTCGCTGGCGAGCTCCAGAACCGCTTCCAGACCATGCGGCGCCGTCTCATCTGGCGTGAGCGTGACCTCACCGACGAGCATCTTGAGATAGCTGTTGGCTTCGTCGACAAACTCGGGATGGGAGAGAAGCTGTTCCATCCGCATGAGCACACGCTCAAAGACGGTCCGGGCACCTTCCCGCGGCAGGGCCTGGCGCGCACGTTGCGCCTCGATCCCGGCGATCCGGCTGGCCAGATCTGCAATCTCTGCCTCCAGGGCCTCTGCCTTGGCTTTGAAGGTTGCGAAACGCGCACCCTCTGCGATGGCATTGATTATGTTCTCCCGGCCAGCCTCGGCTTCGCGCAATGCTTTTTTCAAGCGCGCCATCTCCTCTTCGAGCGAGCCACCCGCGAGTTTCTTGCGCTCGGCCTCCAGGCTCGCCTCGAACTGCGCGATCAGCTCTGGTGAACGGAACGCCTGTCGCAGCGCCCCGAACACCCGTCCTTCGATGCGCTTGCGCGAGATCGCGACGGTGTTGTTGCAGGCTTTCTTGCGTGCCTCGCGACAGCCGTAGCTCGTTCGGCTAATGATGACGTAGGGCGCGCCACAACAGCCGCATGTCAGCATCCCCGACAGAAGATATGTCTTGCGCCGTGCCGCTCGCGCTTGCTTGGGCGTCACCGCCGCGCGGTGGGCAAGCTCGGCCTGCACCGCATCCCACAGGTCCTGCTCGATGATCCGCAGCTCCGGGATTTCCTGCTCGACCGTCTCTTCCGGTGTCGACTTGATCTTCTTCGTGCCGGTCTCGGGATGATAGCTATGCGTGTTCTTGCACACGCTCGCGATACCTATGTAGAGACGATTGCGCAGGATGCCTTCCTGGCGCGCGGGGTTGCCGCGCAGGCTCGAGCTTTCCCACGTTCCGCCGTTCGGCGCCGGAATGTGGTCCAGGTTCAGACCCGTTGAGATCGCGTTCGTGCTCTTGCCGGCCGCGAACTCGCGGAAGATGCGGCGCACGATCTCAGCCTGCTCCGGGTCGATGTCCCGGTTGAG
>JAWVXM010000186.1:0-5348 GCA_033723255.1 Thalassovita sp. | reverse complement strand
CGTTCTCGAAGGCGGCATGGCCTTGATGCCGATGATCGGGCGGACGCGGTTGCTGCGCAGTTGGGGCGGCTTGGTCGACATGTCGATGGACGGATCGCCGATCATCGACCGGACCGGTGTCGAAGGTCTCTATTTCAACGGGGCGTGGAACTATGGCGGGTTCAAGGCCACCCCCGCCGCTGGCTTCGCCTTTGCCCACCTGATGGCAACCGACACCCCGCATGAAACCGCCACGGCCTTCCGCTTCGACCGGTTCAACCGCGGCTATGTCATCGACGAAAAGGGCGTCGGCGCCCAACCCAACCTTCATTGAGGTCACCCGATGTTGATCCCCCATCCGCTTCTTGGTCCGCGTGACGCCCAGGAATTCACCTGCCTGGGCGATGCCAGCCTGCTGGACCGACCCGATCCGGCCCGCGACGATGCCGAGGCTGCCTTTTGCGATTACGTGTTCCTGCGCGGAAATCCGGCGGGCGTGCACCGCGAATTGTGGTTCCACGAACAGGGCGACCGGTCCTGGCTGGTCGTCACCCGCAATACGGTGACGCATGAAATCCTCGGGGCCGAACTGGCGTCCGAGGTGAAACTGGGGGGCGCGCAATGACCCGTCTTTCGGGCGGCCTGATCGACCGCGACACGCCTTTGGACTTCACGTTCAACGGCAAGAATTATCAGGGATTCAAGGGCGATACGCTTGCCTCGGCCCTGCTGGCCAATGGCGTGCAGCTGATGGGGCGCAGTTTCAAGTACCACCGCCCGCGCGGGGTGTTTTCCGCAGGGTCGGAAGAACCCAACGCGCTGGTCGAACTGCGCGAAGGGGCGCGTCAGGAACCCAATACGCGGGCCACGGTCGCGGAACTCTTCGAAGGGCTGTCTGCCCGGTCGCAGAACCACATGGGATCGCTGGAACGCGACCTGCTGGGCATCAACGACCTGTTCGCGCCGTTCTTTGCCGCCGGGTTCTATTACAAGACCTTCATGTGGCCCAAGGCGTTCTGGGAAAAGCTTTACGAGCCGACGATCCGGCGCGCGGCGGGGCTGGGCAGCCTGTCGATGCTGCCCGACCCGGATGATTACGACAAAGGCTTCCTGCATTGCGACCTGCTGGTCATCGGCGGCGGCGCGGCGGGGCTTGCGGCGGCGCTGACCGCCGGGCGGGCCGGGGCCGATGTGGTTCTGGCGGATGAGGATTTCCAACTCGGCGGGCGGCTTCTGGCCGAAAGCCACCGGCTTGACGGGGCTGAAGCGACGGTTTGGGCCGCCGCCGTTCAGGCCGAACTGGCAAGCCTGTCTAACGTGCGGATCATGCCCCGGACGACCGTTTTCGGCGTCTACGATCACGGCGTCTACGGCGCGGTGGAACGGGTGGCCGATCACCTTGCCGATCCCGGCGGCAACGTGCGCCAGACGCTGTGGCGGATCACCGCCAAGCGCGCGGTTCTGGCCGCCGGCGCGACCGAACGGCACATTCCCTTTGCCGACAATGACCGGCCCGGCATCATGCTGGCGGGCGCGATGCGCGCCTATGCCAACCGCTGGGCCGTGGCGCCGGTGAAGCGCGGCGAAGATCCGATCGCGATCTTCACCAATGGCGATGACGGCCACCGCACCGCGCTGGACCTGATGGCCAAGGGGGCGAAGGTGCTGGGCGTGGTCGACCCGCGCCCGGATGCGCCGCGTTTCGGCGATTACGAACTATTCGCCGGGGCGACAGTCACCGGCACCAAGGGAAGGCTTGGGCTCCGCTCGATCCAGATCACCCGCGACGGGCGGTCGGAATGGCACCCTGTCGGGGCGCTTGGCGTGGCCGGGGGCTGGAACCCGAACGTCCATCTGGCATCGCATCATCGCGGACGGCCCGTTTGGAACGAAGGCATCCTGGCCTTCGTGCCGGGGCAGGGCGGTCCAAAGGGGCTGCACCCTGCCGGGGCGGCGGCGGGCAAGGGGGCAACCGCGCAGGCGTTGTCCGACGGGATGGGGGTTGCGATCGCGGCCCTGGGTGAAATCGGCATAAAGGCCCGCGAAATCACCCTGCCCGAGGCCGAAGACAGGGATCAGAAGCAGGTGGCGTTCTGGCATGTGCCGGGCAAGAAACGCGCCTGGGTCGATTTCCAGAACGACGTGACGGTCAAGGATATCGCCCTGGCGCACAAGGAAAACATGCGCCCGGTGGAACATCTGAAACGCTGGACCACGCTGGGAATGGCGACTGATCAGGGCAAGACCGCGAATATCTCGGCGTTGGCGGTGATGGCCGAACTGACCGGCAAGTCGATCCCCGAAACCGGCACGACGATTTTCCGCCCGCCCTATACCGGCGTGTCCCTGTCGGTTCTGGGCGGTGGCGATACCGGGCCCGATTTCCGCCCGCGCCGGTTGACGCCGACGCATGGCTGGGCAGACGCACAGGGCGCGGTCTTCGTCGAGGCCGGGCAATGGATGCGGGCGCAATATTTCCCGCGACCGGGTGAAACCCATTGGCGCCAAACCGTTGATCGCGAAGTGTTGGCGGTGCGCGCGGGCGTGGGCCTGTGCGATGTGACCACGTTGGGCAAGGTCGACGTGCAGGGCGCGGATGCGGGCGAATTGCTCAACCGGGTCTATGCCAACATGATGGGCACGCTGAAGGTCGGCAAGGTCCGCTATGGGCTGATGCTGCGCGAAGACGGGCACGCCTATGATGACGGCACCTGCGCCCGGCTGGGCGAGGATCACTATGTGGTCACCACCACCACGGCCAATGCGGGACTGGTCTATTCCCGGATGGAATTCGCCCGTCAATGCCTGTGGCCCGATCTGGACGTGCAGCTGATTTCCACCACCGACGCCTGGGCGCAGATCGCCGTGGCGGGACCGAAGTCGCGCGCATTGCTGTCGCGGGTCGTGGATGATTTCGAAATCTCGAACGACGCATTCCCCTTCATGAGCTGTGCCGAACTGACCGTCTGTGGCGGCTTGCGGGCGCGGCTGTTCCGGATCTCGTTCTCCGGTGAACTGGCTTATGAAATCGCGGTGCCTGCCCGCTTTGGTCAGGCCCTGATGGAACGGCTGATGGAAAAGGGCGCGGATCTGGGGGTGACACCCTATGGCACCGAAGCCCTGTCGGTGCTGCGGATCGAGAAAGGCCATGCGGCCGGGGCCGAACTCAACGGCCAGACCACCGCCGCGATGCTGGGGCTGGGGCGGATGGTGTCGCAGAAGAAGGACAGCATCGGCGCGGTCATGTCGCGGCGCGAAGGGCTGGCACAGGATACCCGCCGCCTTGTCGGGCTTAAACCCGTCGCAGCGGGAAAACAGATCATGGCCGGATCGCACCTGTTTGCGCAGGGTGCGGTGCAGAACATGGAAACCGATCAGGGATGGGTGACCTCTTCGTGCTATTCGCCGCATCTGCAAAGCCATATTGCGCTTGGCTTCCTCGAAGACGGGGATGCGCGCATGGGCGAAGTGATCGTCGCGGCCAACCCGGTCGAGGGCGAAGAGATGAAGGTCGAAGTGGTGTCCGCCCATTTCGTCGACCCCGAAGGAGGACGTTTGCGTGACTGACCTGATGCCCATTACCGTGCTCGGCAATACCGCCGCGCTTGCCGAAACCTTCGGGGCGCTGATCATCCGGGAAAATGCCGGTCTCGCGCTGGCCTCGCTGGCCCTGCGCAAGGGGCAGGCGGCCCCGTCGCCCTTTGGCCTGGCGTTGCCCGGGGTGGGCAGGGCGATTACGAAAGACGAATATGGCGCGTTCTGGACCGGGCTCGATCAATGGATGATCGAAGCAGAAGGCAAGGCCGAGGCCGATTTCGCGGCCAGCCTCCGGGCCGAGGCGCCGGGGCAATCGGTGACCGAACAAACCGATGGCTGGGTCGCGTTCGATATCACCTCCGATCAGGGCGCGGCACCGATCGAGATGCTGATGCGAAAGCTGGTGAATATCGACACCCGATCCTTTGATGCGGGATCTGCCGCGCGCACCCTGCTGGGGCATCTGGGCGTCTTCGTGATCCGCCGGTCCGAAGACCGCTTGACGGTGATCGGCATGCGCAGCGTGGCGGGAACGATCTGGCATGATCTGAGTGTCACGGCGCGCCGTTTGGAGCGACAAAGCGTTGCCGCTGTTTCCGATAGATAATGCTGTAACCAGCTGAAAACGAAGCAATCCACTCCCAACCTACATTTGGGCGTGCGCACCGGGCGGTGTGGTTCGTCCGACTGGAGAAACCATGAAGAACTATTGCCTTACTGTGACCTGCGAAACCAGACGCGGGATCGTCGCCGCCGTCGCCAATTTCCTGTCCGACCACGGTTGCAACATCACCGACAGTTCGCAATTCGACGATATGGAAACCGGCCGGTTCTTTATGCGTGTCAGCTTCGAATCCCAAACCGGGGCCGACCTCGCCGCACTTGAATCGGCGTTCCCGGCCATCGCCGAAGAATTCGACATGATCTATGGCTTCCACGACGAAAGCGTCAAGATGAAGGTGCTGGTCATGGTTTCGCGCTTCGGCCACTGCCTGAACGACCTGCTGTACCGGGTGCGTATCGGTTCCCTGCCGATCGAGATCGTGGCGGTGATTTCGAACCACATGGATTATCAGAAGGTCGTGGTGAACAACGATATCCCGTTTCACTGCATCAAGGTGAGCAAGGACAACAAACCCCAAGCCGAGGCCGCGATCATGCAGGTGGTCGAAGATACGGGCGCCGAACTCATCGTTCTGGCGCGTTACATGCAGGTTCTGTCGGATGATCTGTGCCAGCGGATGTCGGGCCAGATCATCAATATCCATCATTCCTTCCTGCCGTCCTTCAAGGGGGCGAACCCGTACAAGCAGGCCTATGCCCGTGGCGTGAAGCTGATCGGTGCCACGTCGCATTACGTGACGGCGGATCTGGATGAAGGGCAGATCATCGAACAGGACACGGTGCGGATCACCCACGCGCAAAGCCCTGAAGATTACGTGTCGCTGGGCCGGGACGTGGAGAGCCAGGTTCTGGCTCGCGCGGTCCATGCACATGCCAATCACCGGGTGTTCCTGAACGGCAACAAGACGGTGGTGTTCCAGGCCTCGCCTGGAAGCTATTCGTCCGAACGGATGGGCTGATCCCGTTCACCCTGCACGCGGGCAGGGAAGCCGAAGGCAAGAAAAATCAGGGGGGCCGGTTTTCCGGCCCCCCTGATTATTTGGGCATGGCTGATCGCGTGGATCGTTGAAATCAGGCCTTGGGACGTTCAGATTTGGGATCGTACATCGGGGCAAGGCTGGCCTCGGCCTCGACCAGCTGGCCGGCGATTTCGATCTGGTAGCGCGACCCCAAGATGTCCGCGGCGGCTTCGCCCGCTTCGCGGCAGG
>JAWVXM010000185.1:0-5415 GCA_033723255.1 Thalassovita sp. | reverse complement strand
GAAAGGCAGGGAAAACCGGGCATCCGGAGCCGCCACGACGATATCGCAGGCCGCCGCCAGCGACATCCCCGCGCCCACGCACCAGCCTTCGACCGCGGCGATGATGGGTTTGGGTCCCTGCAGCATCGTCCGGATCAGATCGCCGGCCTGTTGCATCCGGTCGCGCCCGGCGACCGATGTGATGCCCCGCATGGTGGACAGGTCGCCGCCGGCGCTGAAATTGCCCTGCGTCCCACAGATGACGATGGCGCGCAGGGTTTCATCCTGAATTGCCTCATCCAGCAAGGACTTCAAGGCGCCGCGCAGTTCGGGCGACAGCGCGTTGCGGCGGCTTGGTTGGTTCAGCCAGATCAGCCGTGTCGCGCCGAGCGAGGTGGCAACGCACAAGCCATCGTCAAGGGCCGGATCTGCGGGCGGGGTCGGCAGCGTCATGGCGTTTTCCTTTTTCTTGCTCAATGCATGGCTCGCACGATGCGCGGGTCAGAACAAGACCGGTCAGAGATCCGGCGCCCTGCCGCCCAGCACGCCGGTTAGTTCCCCGGCCAGCCTTTTCACCACCTCGCCGGTTTCGGTCACCTTTTCCGGTGTCATCCGCGCCGCCAGGCCGGACACGGAAATGGCGCAGGCGGCTTCGCCCTGCGGTCCCCAGACCACCGCCGCGACACAGCGCAGGCCGAGGACGAATTCTTCGTCATCAAGGGCAAAGCCGCGTTCCCGCGTCTTGGCGATTTCCGCATGCACCGCTTCGCGGCTGGTCAGGCTGTGCGAGGTCATCGCGCGCAGGCCGTGGCGGTCGATGATCCGGTCGATCGCGGCGTCTTCCCAAGTGGCCAGGATTGCCTTGCCCATGCCGGAACACATCACCGGGACCCGGCCACCGGGGGGGGAAATCGCGCGCATGATTTCGCGGCTTTCGGCCTGAGACAGGGTCACCACCTCGCCGTTGTCGATCACGCCCAGGTTGGCGGTTTCGCGGGTCTTGTCGCGCAGCCGGCGCAGGAAGGGCAGGGCGGGGGCGACGAAGCTTCGCTGCTTGGTGTAAGCCGATCCGACGGCAAAGGCGCGCTGCCCCACATGCCAGCGCCCGCTGGCCGCATCGGATTGGGCAAAGCCGCGCTGTTCCAGCGTGGTCAGCAGCCTATGCGTGGTGGACACGGCCAGGTCGGCTTCCTTGGCGAGGTCGGACAGGCGCGCGCCGTCGCTGACTTGTGCCATCATTTCAAGAAGGTGCAGCGCGCGATGTACCGATTGAACGCCGCCGGTTTGCTTCTCTGCCATGCTTGGGTTTCCATTCTTGGAAATTAGATTTCCACATTATGGAAAAATTTTGCGGGACTCAAGACTGCATGCTGCGGTATACCCTATATCGCCGCCAATCATGAAAGGAGAGTCGCGATGACTGATTACGTGACCCGCGCCGGCCTGCAGGTCGCAGGCGAACTGGCCGAACTTGTGGAAACGCAGATCCTGCCCGATCTGGGGCTGGATGCCGGAACCGTCTGGGCGGGATATGCCAAGATGCTGGCCGACCTGGCGCCGGAAAACCGCCGCCTGCTGGAGGTGCGCGAAGACCTGCAGAAGCAGATCGACGACTGGCTGGCCGCCCGCAAGGGGCAGCCGTGGGACAATGAAGGCTACCAGGCCTTCCTGCGCGAAATCGGCTATCTCGTGCCGGAAGGCGACGATTTCGAAATCACCACCGAAAACGTGGATGACGAAATCGCCCGCATCGCAGGCCCGCAGCTGGTTGTGCCGGTGATGAACGCGCGTTTCGCGCTGAACGCGGCGAATGCCCGCTGGGGGTCGCTCTACGACGCGCTTTACGGCACCGATGCTCTGCCCGGCGCGCCCGAAGGCACCGGTTACGATCCCAAGCGCGGCGCGCAGGCGGTGGCATGGGCGGCCGATTTCCTCGACAAGGCGGTTCCGCTGGCCGGGGCGTCGCACAAGGACGTGACCGCCTATCAGCGCGAAGGCGGTGAGCTGGTGGCGCTGATCGATGCGCGCGAAGTCCCCTTTGCCGATCCGGCCGCGTTCGTGGGTTACACCGAGAATGGTGACACCGCATCCTACATGCTGCGCCACAACGGCATGCATGTGGAACTGGTGATCGATCCGTCGCACCCGGTGGGTGCCACGCATCCGGCCGGTTTGCGCGACGTGGTGCTGGAAAGCGCGCTGACCGCGATCCAGGACTGCGAAGACAGCGTCGCGGCCGTCGATGCCGAAGACAAGACCGACGTCTATGCCAAGTGGCTGGGCCTGATGAAGGGCGACCTGGCCGAGACCTTCGAGAAGGGCGGCAAGCAGATGACCCGTCGCCTGTCGGACGACAAGCACCTGACCGCCCCCGACGGGTCGGAACTGACCCTGCAGGGCCGCGCGCTGCTGCTGGTGCGCAACGTGGGTCACCTGATGACCACCGACGCGGTGCTGATGGATGGCGCGGAAACCCCTGAAGGTATGCTGGACGCGCTGATCACCGTGGCCTGCGCGATGCATGACCTGAAGAAGACCGAAGGTCCGCGCAATTCGCGCGCCGGGTCGGTTTACGTGGTGAAGCCGAAGATGCACGGCCCCGAGGAAGTGGGTTTCGCCAACACCATGTATGGCCGCGTCGAAGACATCCTTGGCCTGCCCACCAACACCGTCAAACTGGGCGTGATGGACGAAGAACGCCGCACCTCGGCGAATCTCAAGGAATGCATCCGCGCGGTGAAGGACCGTCTGGTCTTCATCAACACCGGCTTCCTCGACCGGACCGGTGACGAAATCCACACCAGCATGCAGGCCGGACCGTTCATCCCGAAAGGCGAGATGAAGGATGCAGGTTGGCTGTCTGCCTATGAGGACGGCAATGTCGACACCGGTCTTGCGACCGGAATGCAGGGCAAGGGCCAGATCGGCAAGGGCATGTGGGCAAAGCCCGATGACATGGCCGAGATGCTGCAGGCCAAGATCGGTCACCCGATGTCGGGTGCCAACACCGCCTGGGTGCCGTCGCCCACCGCGGCAACGCTGCACGCCACCCATTACCACATGGTCGACGTTTTCGCCCGCCAGGACGAAATCAAGGATCGTCAAGCTGCCAGCCGCGATGCGCTGCTGACCCCGCCGATCCTGGCCGGCCGCAACCTGACCGACGAGGAAGTACGCCGCGACGTCGACAACAACTGCCAGGGTATCCTGGGTTACGTCGTGCGCTGGATCGATCAGGGCGTGGGTTGTTCCAAGGTGCCGGACATCAATGACGTGGCGCTGATGGAAGACCGCGCGACGCTGCGGATTTCGTCGCAATACCTGGCCAACTGGCTGATGCACGGTCTGGTAACCGAGGATCAGGTGATGGAAAGCCTCAAGCGCATGGCGCTGGAAGTTGACCGTCAGAACGCCGGTGATGCGGCCTACACGCCGATGGCGCCGGGGTATGACGGCGTGGCTTTCGCCGCCGCCTGCGACCTGATCTTCAAGGGCGCGGAACAGCCTTCGGGTTATACCGAGCCGGTCCTGCATGCCCGTCGCCGCGAAGCCAAGGCGCAATAAGGAGCGTAATGATGATTACCGTGACCAGACTGGATTGCGCCGACGCGCGCGTGATGATCGAAGGCGCCCGCGCCAAGGCCGATGAGATCGGGGTGCCGATGTGCATCGCCATCACCGACGAGGGCGGCAACCTGATCGCCTTCGAACGGATGGACGGCGGCAAGGTGACCTCGTCCACCATCGCCATGGACAAGAGCTTCACCGCCTCGGGCGCGAAGAAGGCGACCCATGAATATGGCGCGGCCAGCCAGCCGGGTTCGCCGACCTACGGCATCTGGTCGGCCATCGGCGGTCGCCTGACGATCGTGGGCGGTGGCCTGCCGGTTTTCATCGACGGTGCATGCGTTGGCGGCATCGGGGTCAGCTCCGGCACGCCGGCGCAGGATACCGAGGTGGCGCAGGCCGGGATCGACGCTTTCCTTGCGACGCTTTGAGCGGTTTACATACGAGTTGACGATGCGCGCCCCTTTCGGGCGCGCATTTTTCGTTTCGCCCGGTGGAACGCTATTCGGGGGCGCTGCCCCCGTCGCGCCTTGCGCGACTCCCCCGGAGTATTTGATCCAAGAAGAAACGAAAGTTTTCGGGAAAAAGCTTGTTGGTTACAAACGTAACCACTAGCCCCTCCTGCAAAGGAGGGCCAAGCCATGAAGATCGAGAAGATTCACCACGTCGCCTATCGCTGCCGGGACGCAAAGGAAACGGTGGAATGGTACCGTGACATGCTGAACATGGATTTTGTCCTGGCGATCGCCGAGGATCATGTTCCGTCCACCCATGAACCCGACCCCTACATGCATGTGTTCATCGACGCGGGCGACGGCAACGTATTGGCGTTTTTCGAATTGCCAACGAAACCGGAGATGGGCCGCGATCCCAACACGCCCGTCTGGGTGCAGCATATCGCCTTCAAGGTGAAGGATCGCGCGGCGCTGATCGCAT
Source organism: Thalassovita sp. (assembly GCA_033723255.1). Taxonomy (GTDB): domain Bacteria; phylum Pseudomonadota; class Alphaproteobacteria; order Rhodobacterales; family Rhodobacteraceae; genus Thalassobius. The sequence goes on along the minus strand of JAWVXM010000185.1, from coordinate 933 downwards.
TCAGGGATCATCTCGAATCGAAAGGGGTCGAGGTGCTGGGCGTGACCGACCATTCGATTTTCCATTCGATCTATTTCTTCGACCCGAACGGGCACCGGATCGAGCTGGCCTGCCCGGACCCGGCGGAGGATGCGATGCTGGAAAAGCTCGACGCGGTGAAATGGGATATGCTGGAAGAATGGTCGCGCACCAAGAAGGCCCCCCGTCACGCCGACTGGATGCACAAGAAGGAATTGAGCGGGCTTTAATCAGCCGGCGAACGGGTTTTCCGCCAGTTCCGCCGCGATGTCATCGTCCAGCGGGGTGTCGCAGCTGTTCAGGATGTAGCCCAGCGTCGAATAGAACCCGACGGTGGCGATCACGTCGAACATCCCCTTTTCGCCGACCAATGCGATCAGCGCCTGTTGCGTATCTTGCGACAGGCGCTTGGTTTCGAACAATTCGTCGACCGCGCGGGCGATGGTCGCGTCGTCCTGTTCCATGTCCGAAAGCGGTCCACGGATCGACCCGATGCGGGCATCGGTCATGCCGCAGGCGCGGGCGCGGTGCACGTGCTGATCCCATTCATAGGACGACCCGAGGTGATGGCCGGTGCGCAGGATCGTCACCTCGCTCAGCTGTTGCCCAAGGGCGTTGTCGATCACCACGTGCTGACGCAGCGGCGCCCAAGCCTGCAACAGGTCGGGATTATGCGCCATGGTGCGATAGACGTTGAGCCGCCCGGCAAAGCCATCGCGCAGATCGGCGACCTGTGCGGGCCAGTCCGCATCGGTGATCGGGGGGAATCGGTGCTGATCGGTCATCGTGTCGTCCTTGGTCATGATCTGTCCCGTACCGGTAGAATGCACCAAGCGGACGCACGCAACCGTGAAATCCGCCCGGATCGCTGGCCGATGCGGGTTGCCGTTGAGTCACAGAGAAAAAATGACGCGG
>JAWVXM010000184.1:0-5526 GCA_033723255.1 Thalassovita sp. | reverse complement strand
GCCAGCAGAACCCCGGCCAGCAATTCCCACGCACGGAAGGGGAACAGGAAAAACGTCGCCGTGTGATTCGTCGCCGTCAGCACCACGCAGGCAAACAGAGATGCCAGGAAAATGACCTGCAAACTGCCCGATAACAGCCGTTGCCTGCGCCCGATCAGCAGGATCAGAAGCGGCAGGAACAGGTAGAATTGTTCCTCCACCGCCAAAGACCACGTGTGCAGCAGCGGCTTTTCATCCGCGACGGCGTCGAAATACCCGGCTTCGCGGTAGAATTGCACATTGGACAGGTAAACCGTTGCCGCGACCAGGCTCTTGCCGAATTCGCGAAATTCGAAGGGCAGAAGCAGGTTCCAGCCAACCGCCGACACCACCAGCGCCATCACGAAAAAGGCCGGCGCCAGCCGTTTGAACCGGCGCAGGTAGAAATGCCTGAGCGAAATCCGCCCGGTCCTGTCCTGTTCCGACCATAACAGCCCGCCGATTAGGAACCCGGAAATCACGAAGAAGATGTCGACACCGACAAACCCGCCGGTGATGCCCGGCACCCCGAAATGGTAAAACACTACCGACAGAACGGCGATGGCGCGCAGCCCGTCGATTTCTGGCCTGTACCCGGTTGGACCCATATTCCGTTTCTATTCCCCGATGCGGCGCCACCCGCCTGCCCGAATTCGCACGCGCCATCCCGGCGCCCTGGCCGGAAGCTTACATTCAATTGCGTCGGAATTCCGAACGGTTTCGGAAATTTCCGTGCGGGGATCGCGGCCGCCGCCGTCTTGGCCGCGCTTCAGCCCGAAAGGGCGAAACGGTGGATCAGATGGAACATGCCGTTACCATCTTCGCCCACAAGGCACAGGTCGCTGATCGCGAACGGGCTGGGCAAAAGCGGCGTGATCAAAGGCTCAAGGCGCGCCCGGATGGCCTCTTCCCCTCCTTTCGGCAACCTGCCGGTGAGGGTGATGTGAAAGCGGTATTCATCCATCACGTAGGGATATCCCCATTGTCGCAGCAGCGCGTCCTGGCGGTCGTTCAACCGGGATTTGCGGCGACGTGCCAATTCCACTTCGGAAAGCGGCGCGCGGAAACCATCGAGTCCGCGCACCATCGTGGCGGCCAGCGCATTCAGCGCCGAGCAATCGCCGGTCACGCTCAGCGCAAGAAAACCGCCAATTCGGGTCAACTCCAGCCCGTCGAGGATCACCGAGGCCTGCGCCGCACATAACCGTTCCGCCGCCGCGGCAAGCGCTTCGAAATCGGTACCCTCGGCCAAGCGAAAGGGCGGTTTCACCGTCCCGTGCAGCCCGTATTTACGCGGTGTCGCGGTCAGCGCGGCGACATCCAGCCCTGCGATCCGCGGATGGGCCACCGGCACGCCAGCAGCCAGATCCCAGCCCAGCCAGGATGCACCGAAATCCGCCAACGCCCCAGCTTCGGGGGCATAATAGATCGCGAAACGTTTGAAATCGGTCACGGGATGGCCTCTGATCATATGTGAGGGCGTCATGACGCCGAAAGGTATCGGTACGATGACAAATCAGCTTATCCTTGCGAAGGCAAACGCGGTTCTGGAAAACGAGGTCATTCAAGCCACCTGAACGCTTGCCCATTCGGGACAAAGCGCATAGCGTCCGCCGGATTTTCGCCGCAGACGGAACGGAAAGATGCAAGCCCCGCCCGAAGAACTGGCCACACTGCTGAGGCAAAGGTACGGGATGCCGACGCCCGACTGCTGGGCCGCGCTGCCGGGCGGTCAGACGAACCGGTCCTGGCGTGTCGTCGTGGCTGGTTCCGCATGGGTGGTGAAGCTGTTTGCGGGCGACACTGGCAATCCGCTTTTCCCAAATGACGCGCGGGACGAAGCGCGGATGCTGCGCTTGTTGTCCCCGACCGGTCTGGCCCCAGAGCTAATCGACGAAGTGGTGACATCCTGCGGGCCGTGCCTGATCTATCGCCACGTCGAAGGCACGGCGTGGCACGAGGATCCCGCCACCGCCGCAAAGGCGCTTGCGGAGCTGCACCGGCAGGATCCGCCCGAAGGGCTGAGGCGGCTTGAACCCGGCTCCGACCGGCTGACCACCCAGACCGAGGCAATCATCGCGCGGCTGCCCGACCGCGATCGGAACAACCTTCTTGCCCTGCTCCCGGAAGGATCGGCGGCATCGGAAGGGCCAACGGTTTTGCTGCACGGGGATCCTGTGCCGGGCAACATGATCGTCGAAAGATCGCGGGTCACGCTGATCGATTGGCAATGCCCGGCGATCGGTGACCCGGTGGAGGACCTGTCGATCTTCATGTCGCCCGCGATGCAGCTGATCTATCGCGGCAGGCCCCTGTCCAAGGCAGAAAAAACCGCTTTCATCGACGCCTATGGCGACCCGGACATACGGGGGCGTATTGAACACCTCGCCCCGTGGCACCATTGGCGCATGGCGGCATATTGCACCTGGAAGGTCCTGCAGGGGCAACAGGAATACAAAGCCGCCGGAGAACTGGAAATCGCCGCGTTGACCGCCTGATAGGCGCCCTAACCCAGCACCACCGCCAGAACCGTTCCCGCCACGCCCAGACCGGCCCCGAACACCAGCCACGCGATCCGCCCGGCCCAGCCGTTCCCGGCCGGTTCTTCGTGATCTTCGGCCTGTTTGATCAAGATCGCCTCAACCAGCCCCGGCAGGCGCGGGCCGAACCGGCCCAGAACGGCGGCGGTTTTCGCCAGATCGCCCAACACGGCGCGCGGGCCGATGCTTTGCTTGATGTAATCTTCCACCACGGGCTTGGCGACTTCCCAGATGTTGATCTGCGGATAGAGCGACCGCGCCACGCCTTCGACCACCACCATCGTGCGCTGCAGCAGGATCAGTTCGGTCCGCGTTTCCATGCCGAAGCGTTCTGTCACCTCGAACAGGTAGTTCAGCAGGCGGCCCATCGAGATATGGCTGGCATCCATGCCGAAGATCGGTTCGCCGACCGCGCGCAGGGCGCGGGCGAATTCATCGACATCCTGCGACGCGGGCACGTAGCCTGCTTCGAAATGCACCTCGGCCACGCGCTTGTAGTCGCGCTTGATGAACCCGAACAGGATCTCGGCGTAAACCCGGCGGGTATATTCGTCGATATGGCCCATGATGCCGAAGTCATAGGCGATGATATCGCCATTGGCGGCGACCTTCAGGTTGCCCTGATGCATGTCGGCATGGAAGAACCCGTCGCGCAGCGCGTGGCGCAGGAACAGCTGCAGGACGCGTTCGCCCAGAACGCGCCGGTCATGGCCCGCGGCATCCAGCGCCTCGTTATCGCCCAGCGGTTCGCCATCGGCCCAGCCCATGGTCATCACCCGGCGGCCCGACAGGCCCCATTTGACCTGCGGCAGCTGGACCCCTTCATCCGCCGCGGTGTTGGCTTCGAATTCCGAGGCCGAGGCGCTTTCCAGCCTCAGATCCAGTTCGCCTTTCACCACGCCTTCGAAATGTTCGATCACGTCGCGCGGCCGCAACCGGCGCGAGGCGGGGGACAGGATTTCGATCATGTCGGCGGCGAAATAGAACGCGTCGACATCGCGGCGGAACGCTTTCTCGATTCCCGGGCGCAACACCTTGACCGCCACCAACTCGCCGGTATCGCGCAACCGCGCCCGGTGCACCTGTGCGATCGAGGCGGCTGCGACCGGTTCGCTGAACTCCGAAAACAGTTCATCCACCGGCAGGCCCAGTTCGGCCTCGACCGCCTTTTTCGCCGCCTCTACCGAAAACGGCGGCAGCTTGTCCTGCAGCACCCGCAAGTGCTGGGCCATTTCTTCGCCCACCACGTCGGGGCGGGTCGAAAGGATCTGGCCGAACTTGATATAGGCGGGTCCAAGCGCGGTCAGCGCCCGTGTGGCCGGTGGCATCTTCGGATCCCCCCGGTATCCCAGCCAGCGAAACGGCCAGGCCAGCACCCGCGCAGCAATGCGGATGGACCGCGGCGCTTCCATCCCGTCCAGGACTTCGCGCATCGCGCCGCTGCGTTCAAAGGTGGCGCCGGTGCGGATCAACCGCCAGATGTTGTGCGGTCCGCGCATGTCAGATTTTCCATCCCGAATGCAGGCAGGCGATGCCCATGGTGAGGTTGCGGTATTTCGCGTTCTCGAACCCGGCCTGTTTCACCATGGCAAGGAAGGTTTCCTGATCGGGGAACTTGCGGATCGATTCGACCAGGTATTGATAGGAATCGCGGTCGTTCGCGATCACCTGCCCCAGCCGCGGGATGATATGGAAGGAATAAAGGTCGTAAACCTTCTGCATCAGGTGATTTGGGATCTGGCTGAATTCCAGCACCATCAGACGGCCGCCGGGTTTCAGCACCCGGTAAGCCTCGTTCAGCGCCTCCTGCGGGCGGGTCACGTTCCGGATGCCGAAGCTGATCGTGTAAACGTCGAAGGTGTTGTCCGCGAAAGGCAGGTTCATCGCGTCGCCGACCACCCAGTCGAGGCTGTCTGCCATCGCCGCGGCCTCGGCCCGCTTTCGGCCTTCCACCAGCATCGGTTCGGTCAGGTCCAGAACCGTGGCATGGGCGTTGCCCGCGCGTTTCAGGTAGCGGAAGGAAATGTCGCCGGTGCCGCCGGCCACGTCCAGCAGCTTCGTCCCCGGACGCGGCGCCAGCCAATCCATCATCGCATCCTTCCAGATGCGGTGGATGCCCATGCTCATCGCGTCGTTCATCACGTCGTATTTCGACGCCACCGATCCGAACACACCCTGTACGCGCCCGGCCTTTTCCGACTCGGGCACGGTTTCAAATCCGAAATGGGTGGTTTTATCCGATCTCTCGGTCATGGGTATTGCCAGTCCGTTGTTCAGCACCTTCTTATAGGGCGCTGACCGGGCGCTGCAATGCGCCGTATCTGTCAAAGGAAGACTTATGCCCGAATTACCCGAGGTCGAAACCGTGCGCCGGGGCCTTGCCCCGTCGATGGAAGGCGCGGTGATCGCCAAGGCACAGGTGAACCGCCCCGATCTGCGCTGGCCGTTTCCCGATCGCATGGCCGAACGGTTGCAGGGGCGCCGGGTCCTGTCCCTGCGGCGGCGGTCGAAATACATCCTCGCCGATCTTGATTCGGGTGAAACGCTGCTGATCCACCTTGGTATGAGCGGCCGGATGCTGGTCTCGGGTGATCCGCTGGGCCAGTTCATGCATCACCATCCCGCGCCGGAAAAGCACGACCACGTGGTGTTCGACATGGATAACGGCGCGCGCATCACCTTCAACGATCCGCGCCGGTTCGGGGCGATGGACCTGCTGGACACCGCCACGGCGGAGGATCACAAGCTGCTGGCGGTGCTGGGGCCGGAACCGCTGGGCAATGAATTCTCCGACTCCTATCTGGTGGCGGCGCTGAAGGGGAAGAACACGCCGATAAAGACCGCGCTCTTGGATCAGGGAATCATCGCCGGGCTGGGCAATATCTATGTCTGTGAAACGCTCTACCGCGCGCGCATCCACCCCAAGCGCAGGGCGGGGCAGATTGCCGCTGCACGGGTGGCTGCGCTG